>CAYVEI010000009.1:43382-57320 GCA_964450515.1 uncultured Terrimonas sp.
ACCAATAAACGAAAGATCTTTACAGATACGATCCAGGTACAGTTACAGGCCGCTTTACCCGGTGAAACCATCAGGTATACACTGGATAACAGCGAACCGAATAAAAATTCACCATTGTATACACAAAAAATAGTGCTGGATAAAACATCCACGCTTAAAGCGGCTGCCTTCAGCAGGTTTGGTAAAAGCCGCACTAATACAATTTATTTCACTAAAGAAAAAGTATATACCTCCATTACGTTAACCCATCCGCAGCAAGGCCTGCATTACCGTTATTTTACCGGGCTAATGAACGATAATGATCCGGATAAATTCCTTAACCTTTCCTTTAGCAGGGAAGGAAAAGTAACGCACCCAAACTTTGCGCAAATACCACACCGCAGACAATACTGGGGCACTATTTATGAAGGATGTATAAAGGTACCTGCCGATGGCTATTATCGTTTTTCCGGCCACGCCGATCATATATTACGGTTAGATATACACGATAAAATGCTGTTTGAAGAATTAGACCGCGAGATCAACTATGAAGGAGACATTTATTTAAAAGCAGGTTATCATCCCGTAAAAATAGCCTATTATAACAGCCGCTCAGACAGGGCTTTTTCAGAACTGTATTACAGTGGCCCGGGCATGGAAAGGCAGGCTATACCTGCGGAGGTTTGGTGGAGGGAAGGAGGGTTATGATTTATGGTTTGTAGTTTATGGTGATTTTAGATTTGATATAATTATTAACGACAGGATGAATCCTACTTCTTTTTTGTACTGCTGATGGCTCATTGCTGACAGCTTTCTTCGAATTTCGGATTTAAGGCTTCGGTTTTGTATACTTCAACCCTCCATATTCACCGTAGCGCCCAGCCAGGCCATCATTCCGGCGCCTAAGGGTATTGCATCTTCATCAATATTAAAGGTAGGCGTATGCACGCCTGAAGTAATTCCTTTAGCCACATTGCCTGCTCCCAAACGGTAAAAGCAACCGGGTATCACCTGTGAGTAATAGCCAAAATCCTCGGCGCCCATACGCAGCTCCGATTCTTCCACATTTTCTGCTCCTGCATATTCCGCGGCCGCGGCTTCGGTTATACTGTTCAATTGTTCATTGTTATATACCGTTGGATAGCCTACATCAATCACAAGGTCAATATCGGCGCCCATGCTATGCACCAGCTCGGTAGATAACTTACGTATAAGATCATGCGCTTTAAAGCGCCATGTTTCATCCATTGCCCTGAAAGTACCCATCAGCTTCACTTCGCTGGGAATTACGTTGGTGGTATACCCGCCATGAAAAGAGGTAATGGATAACACCGATGGCGAAAACGGATTGCGGTTGCGGCTAACGATTTGCTGCAGCGCCACGATCAGTTGCGATGCAATTAATATGGTATCGGCCGTTTCCTGCGGAGCAGCGGCATGTCCTCCCTTACTTTTTATGGTAATATAAATTTCATCTGCGCTGGCCATGATCTTTCCACCCCGGAAACGGAACTTACCGATTTCTAATTGCGGATGCACATGCAGTCCTATAATAGCAGATGGACGCGGGTTTTCCAGCACCCCTTCCTTAATCAAAAGACTGGCGCCACCCGGGTTCTTTTCTTCGCCCGGCTGAAAGATCAGCTTAATGGTTCCCTCCCACTCTTCTTTTAATGCATGCAATATGCGTGCAGCGCCCAGCAGGCAGGTGGTATGCACATCGTGCCCGCAGGCATGCATGATACCTTCATTCTTTGATTTATAGGGCACATCATTTTCTTCTGTAATAGGAAGCGCGTCCATATCTGCCCTGAGCGCAATTACTCTTTTATCCGGGTTCTTTCCTTTCAGTAAACCAATTACACCGGTGGTAGCTTTTATGTCGTATGGTATGCCCATAGCATCCAACTGTTGCTGTACCAGCTTAGAGGTCTCAAATTCTTTATAGCTCAGCTCGGGATGAGCGTGTAAATGATGACGTATTTCAATTAAACCGGCAGCGTATTGTGAAGCGAGTTGCTTTATCTTATCTTTTAGCATGTGCCAAAGATACGAAGGAAAAGAAATCCTCCTACTGGCCAATGGGTGATGGGTGGAGGGTGAAAGGTTGAGGGTTGAGGGTGAATAGCTTTCGTTTATCGTTTCACAGGGAGAGTAGTGAATTCACTGTTCACCATTGCCTATCCTTATCTACCCTACCCCCTATACCTTACCCCTTACCTGCCTACCCTTTATTTATCCATCTGAAACTCAAACGCATCATATATCTCCGTACGCCAGGCAAATTGTTGTGTAGTGGGCGATATGCCGAAGAACGGGGAAAAGGTTTTTACTTTAACCGTTTTGCCATCGGGTAAAAATTCGAGAATACGCAGCCAGCCGTCTCCTCCGTTTCCGTACCAGCCGCCGCCCATGGCCTGCGCGTTAAATACCATCTGGTTCACTTTTTTCCCGGCCGCATTTTTATCTGTTCTGAACCCTACATGTGCTTTAGCGTTATCGGGTTTTCCTATATGTCCTGAAAACACCAACTGAATATTGGAAGAAGGCTGTACTAACTTTTTCCAGATATCCGCCCCGTAATTGCCATCTGTTATATTATAGTTCTCTTTTTCAATTTGTTTGTTATCTGAATTAAGATAAGAATGCGTAAGAATAATGCCCGTATGATCTTTATATCGCTCCATACCGGTTACCTTATTTGCCCAGGCAATAACCGTATCGCGCGGCGCGAACTCCAGCGTAAGCAATAAAAATTTCCTGCCCTGTGGAGAAGTGAATTCGAAAGCGGCATTTTCCATAGTGGGTATTCCTTCCGCATTTAACCCGGCTTCGCGAATTAATTTTTGCGTTTTAAAATTTTTATCTACAGGAAAATAGGTGTTATAGTTAGAACGTCGCACACTGATATTGCTATACCCATAATCATGATTACCCGCCGCAAGCACATAAGGTACTTTACCATCTAACCTGCCGAATGCACGGGCAACGGAAGCCCACTGCTGTTTACTGGCCTGGTTAGCCGCAATACCATTTGGGTTTATCATTTCATTTTGCTCCACCAGATCACCCGTACACATTACTAACTGTATATTCAGCTTATCTACATTTTCGCTTATCCACGCTGTCATCAATTCAAACAGTGGCTGGTTGCGCTCAAACTTCTGGTAGGTTTGCGGATCGGGCAGCATAATGATTGACCAGGAATTGGAATCACTGAGGGCGGGCGCCATATATTTCTGCTGCTGTGCTACAACGTTTATTACACAGCATACTGCGATAACAATACTGCAAAGGAATTTTAAATTGCCTTGTTTCATGCGTAGTTTGATTTTAGCATTGATAAGAATTTGAAAGATATATTTTCTTTTTTCTTTTAGGTAAATTAACGATGCAGAACTGCAGCAAGGCTATAGTAACAATTGTTGAAACAAAATCACCACTTAAAAAAATTTCACGGCTTAAACAACTAATTCCATTTTTTTTACTACCGCGTTCTTGTTGCGCTAACATAATTGATATAGCTGTATTTACCTAAAACCGTTCTTTCCAGCATTAACTGATATTTTCCCTGTTTCAATTTTGACTCTACTAAAATAGTCTCTTTTTTGGGTATCGCCGGCTGTATATTATTATGCTGAAGCAGTTCATACAGTATCCTGCCCTGCGTTTGTGCAGGCGCAGCTATATGATGAATGTGCAAAACAGTAGGTACAATATCAATATTGGAAGTGGGCAAACTGCTTTCAAGGGCAGGCTTAAAGGATGGCCCATACGCTATTAAAGGTATATGAATTTCCCAGGAACTTGAACCGCCATGCCCTGCCACGCCCCCGGCAAAATCAGTTCCTGCATAGCCCATACTGTTTTTATTGTTGTTCCAGTTTTCGGCAACCAGAATATCAGCGGCCCGCCGGGGATGATTCCAGTGAATAGCTTCAAAGGACAGGGTTCCTTTTATTGTGCCTTTCATTGAGCCTGGCTTCGCAGCTTTTGTAAAAATAGCGCCTACCCATTCCTGTTCCTGCAACGCTTCAACTATTTTTTTAATAAGCACCGGGTTGTGATCTTTTACATACAGTGCGCCATCCGCTAATATAATATCATCAGAATCTTTACTCTCTTTGAGTCCTTTTTGTATTAAAAAACCGCTAAACCCCTGTTTTCCTGTGTGGGTAACAAAGCCGTGATCGGCTGTAATAATAATATTAAAAACAGGCTCCAGCCCTCTTGACCGGATAGTATCCAATATTCTGCCAAACTGGGCATCCACCGCTTTTAAGGCCGCTAGGGTAATGGGTACGCCAATGCCATGTTCATGGGCTGTACCATCGGGGTCAGAAAACCAGATAGCGCTTACTAACGGTCCGCCGGCAGCCAGCGTATACCGGCACAAGGCATCTGTAATCCATTGGTGCCGGGCAGTGTTAGGCGTGGCACCTTCAGGCGGCAATCCTATGGAAGCTGTAAGCCCGGCTTTAAAAGACTCAGGAAGGATCATATCCGGATTAATGATAGCGCCATTAACCGTATGATTTTGCAGGAACGCCTGCCCGGTTGTACCGGAACTGTATACAAACATTTTTTCACCCTCAGCCCGCAGCACTTCGCCAAGCGAAGGAGCAGTAAGCAGTTTGCCGGAAGTAGTATCCATAATATGCCTGAGGTTACCGGCATTACCGGTACTTAAGCTTTTTTGACTATTTACCGCAGGCAGGTAAATGGTATTGCCCATTAAACCGTGCTCTTCCGGGTAAGAACCCGTAGCATAAGAAGCCGCATTTACTCTTGTTACGGTGGGGAACACACTGTGATTATCTTTACCATAGGCCGCTTTTTTACTAAACGTGTACAAATGAGGCATCCACTCCGGTTTAATATAATCAGGGCGTAAGCCGTCAAATACCACAATGATGGTACGTATTGCTGAAGTATCTTTTTCAAACACTGACGTTTTTGCTGCATGTACATTAACCGGCAAAGAAAAAAGGAATCCCCAGAAGGATAGTTGAAGTATGAATTTCATTTTTCAAAAAAATTTATTTACGGGTACCGGCATCCTATTTCATGGCAGCATCGTTGCCTGACCGTTCAGTCAGGCGGGCGTCGCAATCACTTCATCCTCCGGTTTTTCATGGCAACTTCCGGCTTATACAAAATCTGTTAAACTAAATGTAAGCAGATTCTAAGATATGATTATTTTTATGCACAGTCCAATGCCGGTGTATAAAGAATATGTGAAGTAAATGAGATTAGAGTTAAATCCGAAGCCTGGAATTCGAAAATCCGAAGGAATACAAAGGATCAAATAACAAAAAACAAGAACCAAATAAAATTCAAATATAAAACTCGAAGCTGAATGCAGTCTCAACTATCGCTGTTCGTGGCATCCCTGACTGCCGTCAGGCAGGTTCGCCACGAACGATTATACGAGAATGGTGAGTGGGCAGTGGTGAGAATGTACAGAAGATCATTTACCCTGAACTTTGTGATACCATAAAATCAATAACAAATACTATTAAATATCACTTAATACAATGAAAAATCTTTATTTACTTTTATTTTTCACTATCCTCAGTTCTTACCAGATCCCGGCCAAAAAAGATATTGCAGACCCTGCTACTTACTTAGATGAAATAAAAACCGCGCTCAAAAAAGAATGGCCCAATAACCGTACGATTAACCTTGTTTTCCACGGACATTCCGTTCCGGCGGGATATTTTAAAACACCCGTTGTTAATACACTGGAAGCCTATCCCTACCAGGTGCTGAAAGCGCTGAAGGCCACTTATCCTTATGCCGTTATCAATATTATAAATACTTCCATTGGCGGAGAAAATTCCGAAAGCGGGGCAAAAAGATTTGCCGCTGATGTACTGATCCACAAGCCCGATGTGCTGTTTATAGATTATGCATTGAACGATCGTGGCATAGGCTTGGATAAAGCCAAAGCATCCTGGGAAGCCATGATCAAACAAGCGCAGGAAAAAAATATAAAAATCATACTGCTAACCCCATCGCCCGACACAAGCGTTCATATTACAGAACCAGGGAATGTGCTGGAAAAGCATGCACTGCAAATAAAATCTTTGGCAAAAAAATACGGCACAGGTCTGGCAGACAGCTATGCCGCATTTAAGCAGGTTGCCGATTCAGGAAATGAGCTCAACGCTTATATGTCGCAGATCAACCATCCCAATGAAAAGGGACATGCATTGATCGCGGAAGCTATATTGAAATACTTTATTAATTAATAACCGCTTTGATCATCACCGGTTGGTGATCGGAAGGATAACGCTGATCTTTAGCATCGGTAAGTACGCCATACTTCAATACGTTTATACCTTTGCTTACAAAAATATAATCAATCCTGTGTTTCATCGGCGCATCAAACTTAAAGGCATTGAATGTGCCTACCGGTCCGTAAGGAGGCGCCTGCGTTACTTTATAGGAATCGTTGAGTATGGTTTGCATGGTTTGTATCTGCTCTGTTTCCGGGGTGGAGTTAAAATCACCCACGCATATCACCGGCGCATTTTTAGCGATCTCCTGTATTTTTTTAACCATCAGTTTGCCCGACTCTATACGTGCCACAACACCCTGGTGATCGAAATGAACGCAGAAGAAATAAAATGTTTTTTTCGTTTGCAGGTCCTGGAATTTTCCCCAGGAGCAAATGCGGTTACAGCATTTGGCATCCCAGCCTTTACCAGGCTTATCAGGTGTTTCACTCAGCCAGAAATCACCGGAATCAATTAGTTTAAATCTATCTTTTTTATAAAAAATGGCAGAGTGTTCGCCGGCTTCTTTCCCGTCATCCCGTCCTTTACCGGTATAGGCATACTCGCTTAATTCTGCTATGCCCCTGATCTGGTCTATCAAGCCTTCTTCCGTTCCAAAAATATCAAAATCATGAAACCGGATCAGTGCCTTTACATTCTCCTTTCTGTGAGGCCAGGCATTTAAGCTATCGCCCGGATTATTATAACGGATATTATAGGTAGCAATCGTTACCGGAATATTTTTTTGGGCAATTACGGATTGAATAGCCATACAAACAAGCAGGGTAAAAACAATTCTTTTCATCTTGATTTATTAATTTTTTTCATTTAAAAGAGACTGTCTCAAAAGTAATATTTTCTACATAGCAGGCACGAATATAACACGAAGAAAATAAAACCTGAAGATCAGCACTTTGTGCCCCTGCCTGCCGGCAGGCTTGTGTTTTAGTGGCATATCTTCTATACCGGCCCTTTTGACACAGCCTCTATGGCTAAGTTAATTATAATGTGGCGGATTGCTTTAGCAAAGGTGAAAGCAGAGCAGTAGCTCCGTTTCACCTTTGTCTTCTAACAAAAAAATATACATTCCTGTTAATTCCATCCCGGATTCTGACCCAGTGCGGGGTTCATAGTCCGGTCGGTTTCAGGTATCGGATACAAATACTTTTTATCTAACCATTCTCTCGCTCCCGGGTTCCACATTACTTCACCCGAAGTGCCGTTGGAAAGTTGTATACGGCCCACGGCGGCAGAAGGACTTACATCTACAAAAGCAATGGTGGGATTTGAACCTGCAGGTTTAGTACCCTGATAAAACACAACATCATTAATACCATCGCCGTTGAGATCATATTCACCCAGTGCAGGCACATACATACCATTCATCGGAGCATCCTGGAACAGTTCGCCAATATGCCATCTTTTCAGATCATCCGGCCGGAGTCCTTCAAAAACCAGTTCAACAGCGCGTTCCCGCATCACTTCTAATAAAACAGGGTCGGTAAATTTACCCTTGTAATAATCCATCAGGTAGGCATCCGCGACTGAAGGCATTGAAGTGAGCGTTGTTCCGGTAATTCCGGCCCTTTTCCGCAATGCTCCAATAGTAGCGGTCCAGTCCGCATCAGTCATCATTCCCAGTTCAGCGAGCGCCTCGGCTTTATTCAATAATACCTCGGCCCAGCGCATAATGATATGGGCGTTATCGTTGCGGCTTTCATCATCGTAAGGGAATCGCTCATCATAGCACCATTTTATGGGCTGATAGCCGGTAACTGTTTGGCTAAAATTAGGTGGGGCTACCACAGGAACACCGTTTTCAGTTCTCTGGTAATCTCCCAGGCGGATCGTTTGCTTTAAACGCAAATCCCGGTTCTGTACTTCAGTAACAAACGGTGTTGTTCTATAATTAGGATTATCTGTGAAGGATGTTCCATCCAGGTTAAGGTAGGTGTTTACAAAATGACGGGTAAGGCTGGGGCGGTTTCCGTAGGTTGGGCTTATAAAACGACGATTGGCTGAACTAAATACCTGCAGGCTGGCGTCCAGCGCCACGGCCAGGATGGTTTCATCCGAATAAGGGTTCTTGGTTATAAATAATTCGCGGTAGGAGCGATCGTTTGTAGCGCCCTCGTGCAGTGAGAACCCTGTAATACCATTAGCTGCGTTCAATACTTCCTGGTACCAGGTATTGGCCGTACCCTGCATGTTATAGCCGGTATAGTATTTCCGCAATGATGCTTCGTACAGGCATATACGTGTTTTATATGCCCTTGCTACATTTTGGGTAATCCTGGTACAGGAGGGATCGGATTTAAGCGTAATATTTCCGATAGCGTAATCCAGGTCGGCCAGCACTTTGTCCATTACTTCAAAGCGGCTGGTGCGGGGGCCTTTCAGCGTAGCGCTGTCACTTACTTCTATCGTTTTGTCAATCCATGGCACATCACCAAAACGCTTAACCTTATCGAAATAAAACAAGGCCCGGAAAAAATGAGCAAGACCAAGATAATGTTCTTTTCCTGCTACTGTACTTTTTTCAGCGTTTTCAATAAAGTAGTTGATATTACGCAAATCGGTCCAGCTCCATCCCGAGCTTGTTACCGGGCTTAGTACGCCTGCGGCGAGGTAATTATCCACCCCGTTACGGGCTACCAGGTCCGACACATCATCGCCCTGGAACACCCCTATATCTGTATTGGGCAGGATGTCGTAAAAAGAATTGACATACAGCTCCATGCCACTTGTTGATCCAAAGATCGCCTGGTTACTGGCGGTGGCAACAGGAAGCTCTTCCAGATCGCAAGCCGCAAACGACATAACGCCGAATGCTATTGACAGGTAATAAAATAATTTCTTCATAATATTTTATGCTATAAGATTAGAAATTTACGGTTAACCCTAATGAAAGTACTTTGAGCATCGGATAGTTATAGCCATCTCCGCTGGTACCACCGCTCAAATCACGGTCAGAGCCGTATATGTTGGTTACATCGGTATCTTTTGTCCATTTGTACATGGGCGACCATGTCCACAGGTTTTCCGCAGAAAAATAAACTTTGATATCGGTTGCATGTATCTTAGAGATCAGCCGCTCAGGTAATGTATAGCCTACCTGGAGATTCCGTAAACGGATATAAGAAGCATTTTGCAGGTAACGGTCATTAGGCACATTCAATGCCCGGCCGGTTCCCTGCGCTATATAGCCTACCAGCCTGGGCAAATACGCATCGAAGTTTTGTAGCTCTTCCCTGAACATATTGTCCTGCTGCCAGCGCGGATATGAGTTATACGGCCGATTGTACTGCCCCCAGAAACGCGCTTCAGGTGAGGGGTAATAATCCTGCTTCATGACGCCCTGGAAGAATGCCGACAGAAAAATCCCGTTCCAGTCGCCATTGAGGCTGAATCCATAGGTATAGCGGGGCTCTTTATTGCCGATAATGGTTTTATCGCCGGAATTGCCTACGCGGTTCAGTCCCTGGTAAATCTGGTCATCTCCATCTAAGTTTTTAAACTTGATGTCACCTACATAGTTTTTCCGGGTGTTGGTGTTGGGAATGTTTGCCTGAGAAGGAGATTTGGCAATTTCTTCTTCTGAGCGGAATAGCCCATCTACCTGGTATCCCCATATCTCTCCTACCCGCTGTCCTACATAATAATCTGCAAGGTTCTTATCGGGGTTATTATATTTTGTAATAACGGCCCTGTAGTCGGCCAGCGTAAACCGGGCATCATAATTAAACGGCTTATCAGCCAGCATAAAATCATCCGACCATTTAATGGATATTTCCCAGCCGGTAGTTCTCAGATCTGCATAGTTTCCTTTAGGAACCGCGGTGCCATAAATGGCCGGCACGGTGGGGCCTACGGTAAACATATCTTTCGTCCAGCGCCGGTACAGGTCGCCCACAAACTGGAGTCTGCCATCAATACTTGAAAAATCTAACCCTACATTGCCTGTAGTGGACATTTCCCATGTGAGACCATTAGGTACAACATTGGGCTGATTTGTTCTTTGCGGGCGGTTGCCATTAAGAATACGCCCCGACTGCGATATCGAAAAATTTTCTGTAAATGAATAGGGCGCAACGTTCCCGTTACCCAACGACCCGAAGGAAGCGCGAAGCTTTACATTCGATAATGCCTTTGGATTTACTTTCCAGAAAGATTCCTCCGACAAACGCCAGCCTACAGATGCTGAAGGGAAAAAACCCCATTGCTGGTTAGACGGGAATTTGGAGGAACCATCATAACGTCCGTTTATTTCGAGGAGGTAGCGATTCTTAAAGTCGTAGTTTACCCTGAAGAAGCCGCCGGCAATCGCCCATTTCTGATAACCGCCGGTTGTTATAATACTTTGTCCCAGTGCCAGGCTAATATCATCTGCATCTTCATACACAATACCATTACGCCGTGCCGTCAGATTTTTGTACAGTGATTGCTCATAGTTATACCCAACCAGGAAGTTGAAATTGTGGGCATCGTTAAACGACTTTATATAATTGGCGTACACGTTGGTAGCGATATATTCGGTTGTGCGACTGCGTTCTTCTATATCGTTGGTATTGGTACCTGTATATCCAATCACTCCTTCATAACGGCTGTAAGGCACCTGCACGCGGTTTTGCTGCGAACTGATATCGGTACTCTGGAAGGTGAAATCACTGCGGAGGATCAGGCTTCTGTTGAAAAATTCAGCTTTGGCAGATGCCCTGTTCTTCAGGAAGCGCTGCACATTGTCAACGCCGTTCCTGCCAATATAATAATCACCTACGGTGTAAGCAGCCGGGAAAGATAATGTACCGTCCGGGTTCAGCAATGGCGCCAGCGGGTGGCCTTCATCAGCCATATTTCTCCAGATACCGCTGCCTTCACCCACATTCAACGGCTGGTGATAGGTCATCCGTGAATATTCGGTATTGTTTTCCACCTGCAGCCATTCTGTAAGGCGAATAGTTCCCTTTGCCCTGAGATTATACATCTTGTATACATCCGAATTATAGTTGAAAAGACCGTCCTGGCCGTTATAGCGGCCGCTTATGTAAAAAGTAGTCTTATCATTGCCGCCAGACAGGGTAAGGTTGTGGTCCTGCGCATAGAACCTTTTCTTATATAATTCCCTGTACCAATCCGTACTGTAATAATACTCGTATTGACCGGTGGAAGGATTTACTTCAATTCTTGGTAAAGAAGGATCTTCCCACCGTCTTTTTATTTCCGCAAGATAGGCGGGTGAGAATGGTAAAGTTTTGTTTACGGCAGTGGGGGTATTTCCATTGTCGTTCCATCTGGACCATGCATCACTGAATCCCTGCGCCCAGGGATAAGAGTCGGTGATATTATCGGGAACATCAGTGGGCGATTTAACGGAAATATTGGTTAAATAGCTAATGGTAGTTCGGTTCCGTGATCCGGATTTAGTAGTGATCAGCACCACGCCAAACGCTGCGCGTGCTCCGTAAATGGAAGCTGAAGATGCGTCTTTCAATACGGAAATGCTTTCAATATCATTCGGATTCAGCATCCGCGGGTCGCCTTCTACCCCATCAATTAAAATCAGGGCGCTGCCACCCTGCCCGATGGAAGTGGTACCACGAATATTAAAGCTTGGAGATTGTGTAGGTTTTCCGTCCAGCATATTGATATTCAGGTTTGGAGAGGCGCCTACCAGTGCCTGGGAAATATTGCTTACCGGCCGGTTTTTTAATGTTTCAGGCGTTACCTGGTCTACCGCGCCCGTTAAATTCACTTTTTTCTGGGTACCATATCCCACTACTACCACTTCTTCCATTTTGGCATCTACTGGCTTCAGCACAACATCAAACGAGTTGCGCCCCGTTATAGCCATTTCTTCTTTAATGTATCCCACGTATGTAAATTCAAGGATACTGTTCTCGGGCACAGAAAGGCGGAAAAAACCATTAATATCGGTTTTGGTAGCTGCTCCGCCCCCTTTCACCTGCACGGTTACTCCCGGCAGGTATTCACCGGCACTGTTCATAACCCGCCCGCTTACATCGGCAGTGGGTGCCTGCGCATTTTCATACACCGTTGGGGCCAGGGCACCGTCTTCATTACGAACGCCGGGACCGGGAAATTTTAAACCATCCTTGCGGATTACGATCTTGTTGTTGGAAACAATATAATACAACATGTAGGGCTGGAGCAATTCGGAGAGGAATTCGCCCAGCGATGTTTTTTTGGCCGAGATATTAACCCTGTCGGCAGGATCAATAATATTAGTGGCATAAAAGAACTGTATATCATTTTGCCGGCCAATCCTTTCCAGTGCATCAAACAAGGTTTCATTTTTGAGCGAAATAGAAATCTTTTTGTCGAGGATTTCCTGTCCCCTGGCATTTTTTGCCGACAATGACATCAGGGAACAGCATATAAAAGTTACGGCAAGAAGAGAGAGGCGCATAAGCTTGAGTATTACAGGTATAATCCTGCCTATACAATTTTTTTGCATACTTTTACTGAATTATATGTTAGAAATGCGTAGTAACCGTTGGCTTTCCACAACTTTCGGGCTGCTACAATTTTGGTAATACGTATAATTTTATACCCGGGTATTTGCAGTATCCGGGTTTTATATTTATACTAAGTAGGATGATGTAAGTGTTTGGCTATAAGCATATTTTGGGGGTTTAAAATAAGAAAATATGATACTATGACTATTATAAACAAACTTTTCCTTCTATGCTGTATTGCTGGTCTTTCTTTGTTAGCTTACCGTTTACTGTTATGGCTATTACTTCCAATACGTCTTCGGGCTTATCGGTAACATTAAAGCTTGCCACCACTTCACAGTTCCTTATTTCATCTGCTACTTTTATTTTTATTCCGAAATACTCTTCAATATCCTCTGTTATTTTCAACAGCGGTTCATTCTTATATATAAATTCACCTTCTTTCCGCTTCAGCATATTGGGCGCCGCAACGGTATCCGCCTCTTCTTTAATGAACCGGTCGGTATTTTTATCAAATACGGCCTTTTGATTAGCAGATATTTCTATATTCTCCATTTTGTTTTGTACACCGCCTACGTTGCTGATCTTTACCCTGCCCGTTACTACCATTACCGCAATCTTTTTCTGATTGTGATAAGCCTGGATATTGAATGAAGTGCCAAGCACTTTTGTCTGAATATTATCGCTCATTATAATAAACGGATGACGGGAATCATGGGATACTTCAAAAAAAGCTTCTCCTGAAAGTGTCACTTCCCTTGTATCGCCTTCGAAAGCAGCAGGATATTCAAGCAAGGTAGACGGACTTAGCCAAACCTGCGTACCATCAGGCAACTGAACCGTTTTTCTTTGTGCCGTTCCCGTATTTACCTGCACGGTACGTGCGTTTGCCACCTGCGTTACCACTTCTCTTTTCTCATCAAGCCTGTAGCTGAGCAGGTATACCGCCAGCATACCCGCTATTATTGAAGCGGCAGCAACGCTTACCCACCTCAGTCTGCTTTTTTTCCGCGCTATGGGTATAATACCGGGCGCCTCTTCTTTTTCCAGGATAGACTGCAAAATAATTTTCCCTGATTCCGCCGGCAGTTCCATTTCTCCATGCGTTTCAGCCACCATTTTGTCAATTAATGATTTTAACGCTTCGTCATTTTCTTCCTGTTCTGTTAGCCGCATCAGTTCCGCTTTCTCCATTGGCGTAT
>CAYVEI010000010.1:0-6394 GCA_964450515.1 uncultured Terrimonas sp.
CCCAACCAGGTATTGCTGAGTTTAAAGAAGATCATTGATAACCGCAGGCTGGTGGCCGAAAAAACAACCAGCGCCTACCAGCAGGAGTTCCGCAATCTTTTTATGGCCCTGAACAGTAATCCCAATTACAACGAATGGATGGAGCTGTATAGAAAATTAGTGTACTGGGAACTGGAAATGGAAAAAAGCGACAGCCCTGAAATGCGGGAAGTATTTCAATCGCAGAAGAGTGAAGCCAATACGGAATTTTTTAAGTTCATCAGTAAAAACTATGCTTCATGGGTAGATCCTAAAAGTGCGGATGCGCCCATTATGAGCCATACCCTGTTCCGCTATAAAATATTACCGCATATTGAAAAAGGCAAGCCGCTGTTTGTTGCTTTAATTGATAACCTCCGCTACGATCAGTGGAAAAGCGTTCAGCCGGCTTTTGCAGAAACGTTTCGCATACAGGAGGAAGAAACCTTTTATTCCATTCTGCCTACCGCTACCCAGTATTGCCGCAACGCCATTTTTGCGGGTATGATGCCAGCAGACATTGAAAAGCATTTCCCCGCTCAATGGAAAAACGATGAAGAGGAAGGAGGGAAAAACCTGTTTGAAGAAGAGTTCCTGAAAGCGCAGCTCAAGCGTTTATACAAGGGCGATATTAAATACTCCTATACGAAAGTGCTGAATCACCAGGACGGGCAGAAGCTGGTGGATAATATTCATAACCTGCTGCAAAACGATATCAATATTATTGTATACAATTTTGTAGATATGCTGAGCCATGCCCGAACAGAAATGGAAGTGCTGAAAGAGCTGGCCAGTGATGAAACCAGCTACCGGAGCATAACCGCCAGTTGGTTTGAGCATTCGCCCCTGCACCAGGCATTAAAAAAAATAGCCGATAAGCCGCTTACGCTGATCGTGGCAACCGACCATGGCAGTGTACGGGTAAAAACACCCTGTAAGGTTATTGGCGACAAGCAAACAACCACCAACCTGCGTTATAAGCATGGACGGAACCTGAATTATGAGCCCCGGGAAGTGCTGGCTTTTCGTGACCCCAAAGAAGCCGGGCTGCCTGTGCCTTCCGTTAATTCTTCTTTCATTTTTGCCAAAGGGGATGGTTATCTCTGCTATCCCAATAATTACAACTATTATTCTAACTATTACAGGAATACCTTTCAGCATGGCGGTGTAAGCATTGAGGAAATGATTGTGCCGGTAATACGAATGACAAATAAATGAATTTGAGATTGGTCCCTCACCTGTAATAACGTGAATTTTGGATGTCCGGAAATGACAATCAGTTTGTTATTGTTTCCGGACATTTTACCGCATAGGAGAAACATCGGTACACATAGTTATTAATATACCTTATGTTTTCCTGTGATCCTATTGTGCCTATGTGTTGAAGATAACAAACACAGGAAGGGATGTGCATTACTTCGGGTTTCAAATTTTAGATTTCAAATTTCAAATCGTATATCTTTGCCGGCGGAAAACGGCAAGATGAAAATTAACCAACCTACATTAAATAAAATTGAAGCCATACTGCAGGAAGCCGGTTATGTGATACGGTATGAAAGAGGAACGTTTCAAAGCGGCTATTGCATATTGCAGCAAAGAAAAGTGGTGGTGCTGAATAAGTTCCTTACGCTTGAAGGCCGCATTAATACCTTAGCCGATCTTATGCCCCAGTTGGAAATAACATTTGATGCGCTTACCCACGAATCGCAAAAGTTGTACGAAGAGCTGATGGCTAAGCCGGCCAATGAGTAAGTAATTGCTTTATTGAAAAATTTACAATTGCCCGTTATACTTTTTCTTTTAGCTTTGAAAAGTGAGTTATCCTGATATAAAAGTTACGTTCCTGGGTACCGGCACCAGCAGTGGCGTGCCTATGATTGGCTGTAGTTGTGAAGTTTGTACTTCAACAGATAAGAAGGATAAGCGCCTGCGTTCCAGCATACTGGTGCAGTCGGCAGATACGAATATCGTTGTTGACGCCGGCCCCGATTTCCGGTACCAGATGTTGCGAACCGGTATAAAACGTTTAGACGCTGTTGTATTTACGCATCCGCATAAAGACCACGTGGCCGGGCTCGATGATGTAAGGGGCTTCAATTATTTCATGCGGAAACCCATGGAAATTTATGGTAATGAAATGACCCTTGAAGTGATCATCAGGGAGTTTCCTTATGCGTTTACAGAAAAAAAATATCCCGGTGCTCCCAATATCCATCTCAATACGATCAGCTCACAACCCTTTCAGATCAATGATCTTGTTGTTACTCCCATATTGGTTTGGCATATGCAGATGCCTGTGCTGGGTTACCGGTTTGGGAACTTTACCTACATTACGGATGCCAACCGCATAGAAGAAAGCAGCAGGAAATTAATAAGAGGTAGCGAAGTACTGGTATTAAACGCATTGCGGAAGGAAAAGCACATTTCTCATTTCAGCCTCAGTGAAGCCATAGCCGAAGTAAAAGAACTTAATGTACCGGCGGCTTATTTTACGCATATCAGCCACCAGTTGGGAAAACATGCCGCTGTAGGTAATGAATTACCGGAAGGTATACGGCTGGCTTATGATGGGCTGGGTATAACCTGCTAATTCAAAGGCAGCGGAAAACAGATACGGTTGGATGTATCGCCTATGGCCCTGGCGAGTATCACAGAATGAATTTATATAGCAGCTCTCTATGCGGCTTGATTAGATTGTATCGGCCCGTTATTCTGTTGTTGTTCGTGTTTTCAAAAATGGCCCCAACAATCCCAGGTTTCGAAAACATCCGAAGCTTACGTTAGCTACAATTTTAATACGCTTTTATTATAGGTTCAATAATGTGCTCAGCATTAGTTCGTCCGCTTTTTTGTTAATATTAAAACAGAGAGAGATTAAAATAACGCTTTGAGTTTACTTTGGAATGCCTCTTCCAAAGCTAATATTATTGTAGTACATTTGAACATAATTAAATTTAAAATTTTGTATGTATACGCCCATACTGGGGAAAGAACTGGAAAGGATAACGCACAAAACCATGGCGGATATTGTGGAGATTAGGCTTCGTGAATATCTGAAAAATAAAGCGTTAAGACCCGGAGATGCATTGCCCAAAGAAACCGAGATAGCAGAATCCCTGGGGGTAAGCCGGAATGTGGTAAGAGAAGCGCTTAGCCGTTTACGTATGTTAGGAATGATTGAATCTAAAAAAAGAAGGGGAATGATAGTAACCAGTCCGGATATTATGGGATCATTTGAAAGGGTGCTGGACCCGATATTTATAGATGAAACTACTTTACAGGAAATTTTTGAGTTAAGGCTGGTGTTGGAAATAGGACTGGCTGACCTGCTTTTTCTGAGGAAAACAGATGCTGATGTTGAAGAACTGGAAAAAATCGCAAAAAAGCAGAAGCCTACTACGGGACAACACTCTTTCAGAATTAAAAATGAGATTGATTTTCATGGCAAACTTTATCAGATGACAGGCAACAACACCTTGCGAAGGTTTCAGGATATGCTGCTGCCTGTATTTGGCTATCTTGTAACGCTCGAAAAAGTGCCTATTATCGGGAAAGTTTCACACCAGGACCTGGTAAACATTATTAAAACAGGAACCAAAGAAGAATTTCGCCAGGGCATGTTACAGCACCTGGAACATCATTTTAATAAGCTGCGATAGCAAAAAATACGATACTGTCTAAAAAAAGTGCCTGAAAAATTTCATTTTATGATTAAATTTTCTACATTTGATATGTAGTACATAACTACAATAATACAAGTAATATCAATTTTTCATCAAAACGATTACCTGCTTATGAAAAAGAAAAGCTTTTTCTATTGTGGATGCGCAAGCCTTTTTATTATATTTTTCTTTCTCTCTCAGTCAGCAAATGCGCAGAATGTTAATATCAGCGGAACGGTAAGAGATAGTACCGGCAAAGCGATTGAAAGTGCCAGCGTAAATATTAAAGGCACGGGCAAAGGCACTCTTACCAGCGTAAACGGCACTTTCACTATAAATGTCCCTTCAGGTCAATCCATACTGGTTATATCAAGGATAGGATATACGCCTTTTGAAGTAAGGGTGGGAAACCAAACTCAATTGAACGTACAGCTATCGGCCATCAACGAAACCATGACCGATATTGTGATTGTGGGGTATACACAACAATCAAGGTCCAAAACAACAGCGGCCGTAGCAAAACTGGATGCAGAGGAACTCCGGAACCGGCCCAGCCCCAATCCTGTTCAGGCCATGCAGGGTAAACTGGCTGGGGTATCGGTACCCGTTAGTAATGGTCAGCCAGGTGCAGGTGTTAACAATATTATCATCCGGGGTGGTACCAAACTCAACGTATATGGTTCAGGGTTGGGTAACGGTGGTGGTAACCCGGAAGGAGCATCTGATAATACCGGGCCTCTTGTTATTATAGATGGTGTATTTCGCTCTATGAATGATATTAACCCGGATAATATTGAATCGTTGCAGGTAATGAAGGATGCTGCCTCAACAGCTATATATGGGGCAAGGGGTGCTAACGGAGTAATTGTTATTAAAACAAAAGGTGGTAAGTACAATACTAAAATGAACCTTAGTCTCAACCACCGCACTACCTGGGAAACGCAGGCAAGAGATATGGAATACATAAGCGCTGCAGACTACCTGAGATTAGCGAGGCTTACTGTTCAAAACACACAAGATCCGCTGGATAAAAATAATCTTCTTAACAATGCCGGTTTTTCGGCCGGTACAAGAGTATTCACTACTCCCGGTCAATTCGGCCGTCATGTATATACCACAGCCCTTTATGATAACATTGTTAGTGTAGAAGGCCAGGCATATGTAGATAATCTTTTAGCCAACGGCTGGCAAACTATGGAAGATCCGTTGAATCCCGGAACCAGGCTTCTTTTTTTAGATAATAAATACCAGGATAAATTATGGAAAATGGGATTATCGCAGGTAGATAATGTTTCCATCAATGGTGGCAGTGAAAATGCCAATTATAATTTGTCCGTTGGGCATACCAATCAAAAAGGCGTATTTATAGGAACAGATTATAAACGAGTTGATGTACTGGGGAATTTCGGATTTAAAGTAGCAAAGAACTTCAAGCTAGATGCTATGTTGAATTACCAGAACGTACGCCCCAATTACGTAGAAGCCTTTCAGAACGATCTCACCAGGGCAACGAGGGTTACACCGTTGTTGCGTCTTTTTAAAGACGATGGCAACCCCACACCCGGAGAAAACTATACTACCCGCAACCGGTTTCATACTTTAAAATATGATGATCTGCGTATTAAAACAGAGCGTTTTATTGCAAGGGTCGGGGGTGATGTAACCATCATAAAAGGACTGCATTATAAACCCGCTTTTTCCTATTTACTGGAAGATTACTCATATATGTTCATGCGTACGGCAACACCTTCTGATGAAATCCAACCGCCACAACAAAGGCAAAAAACACAAAATACTGTAGACAGGCGGCAGATCATGATCGACCAGATATTTCAATACGATTTTAACCTTGGAAGCATTCATAATTTCACAGCCCTGGCCGGTTTCAACTTTACTCAAAACACAAACCGTAATATGAATATGGGCTCGCAACGGGCAACTAATGATTATATATTTACTATTAATGAGCCGGTAACTACTGTAATTAATGGGGTTATTACTCCAAACGTTACCAGCTTTAGTACCAGCCTGGGCGAAACCAGGTCTGCCAGTTATTTTGGCCAGTTAAACTATGATTATGATGGAAAATATTTATTAAGTGGCACATTACGTTATGATGGTTTCTCCAATTTTGCGCCGGAGAAAAAATTCGCGTTGTTTCCTTCTGTATCTGCAGGCTGGAATATTCACAGGGAAAATTTCTGGAAGCTACAAGCTGTAAGTATGCTGAAGCTAAGAACAAGCTGGGGCAAGGCCGGGCTTAGTGATTTAAGTATTACAGATACATATGGAGGATATTCTGCAACCCGATATGCGTTGGGTGCTGGTATTTTAAGGTCTAACCTTTCCAATCCGGGCCTCGTTTGGGAATCTACCGCTACTACCGACATTGGCCTTGATGCAGGTTTCCTGGATAACCGCATTACATTATCATTAGACTATTATAATAAACTTACCCAAAACCGGCTGGCATCCAAACCGCTTCCCTCTGAAGCTCCTTTTGCTTCGATAGTATATAATAACGGTGAATTGCAGAACAGGGGTTTTGAGATTGAGCTGGGTGCAACCATTATTAAGTCGAAAGCGTTTTCATGGAGATCTAACTTTTCTTTTGCTCTCAACAAACAAAAAGTAACCAAACTTCCTGATAACGGCAGGGAAAAACACAGGCAGGGTGGTGATATAATATACGATCCCGTTAGTAAACAATTAAT
>CAYVEI010000010.1:6494-57129 GCA_964450515.1 uncultured Terrimonas sp.
AAAAACACAGGCAGGGTGGTGATATAATATACGATCCCGTTAGTAAACAATTAATCGAAGCCGGTGGCATTGCAGAAGGTGAAAGACCTTATGCCTTATATGCATACCAGGTGCTGGGTGTATTTGCTACAGAAGCCGAAGCCCAGGAGTGGAACGGCAGGATCAAAGACAACCTCGCTTCTCCGTCAGGGATTACTACCGGGAAGCATGCAGGGGATTTTATTTTTAATGACGTGAACAATGATGGTGTAATAGATACCCGGGATCAGGTATTTATGGGCTACCGCACTCCTGATAAAATTGGTGGGATGCAGAATACATTTACCTACAAAAGAATATCATTACGTATTGCGGTGGATTATGCATTGGGGCACATGATCGCCAATGGCGCACTGGCACGTTCTATAGGGCAAGGCCGTGCGTTCAACGAAGGCGCCCCTAAGGAAATTTTGGGAAATGACATCTGGCAAAAAGAAGGAGATGTTGGGAAAAGATACGCCCGCTTTTCATTTGCAGATTTTGATTTTGGACAACGCAATTACATTCGGTTAGCCACGCTGGGTAATAATAACTCGTATGCGTCCGATGTATCTGCAATGATAGACAAAGGTGATTTCCTGGCGCTCAGAGAGATTACCATTTCTTACGATCTGCCTGAATCCATAATGAAAAAAATCAGATCCACCGGCATGAATGTTTTCTTCAGTGTAAATAATGTTGCTTACCTCACCAAATACCCGGGCGTAAATCCTGAAAGCTACACAGGTTTTGACGCATTGGGGTATCCCCGGCCAAGACAATTTTCACTGGGTGCAACACTGAACTTTTAATGATTGATTTTCTAAAAACATTGGTATGAAAAAATGTATTCTGAATATTTCAATTCTTGCAATCATATTCTTTTGTCTTGCTTCCTGCGAAAAAATGTTGGAAGTAAAACCACAATCGAGCATTACAGAAGAAAATTATTTTAAAAGTGAAGGAGATTTTGAACCGTATGTTACCGGCATCTACACATTCCTGCGAACATTTCACAATAATGTTACGTATGGAATGGAACGTGGTGAAGAATTGATTTCGGCTTCTAACTCCCGGTTTGGGGTGGCCTGGAGCCAGATCATTACACCTTCTTCCGGCGCAATAAATTATAACGACTGGTACAGGGCTATAGGGCATTGCAACCTGTTGTTAAGCAGGATCGGGAATTTTGATTTTACTACCAACCCGGCTGCTAAACCACGTATTATGGCGGAAGCCTATGCGCTGCGCGGATATTTTTATTTTCATCTTACCCGTATTATTGGCGACACGCCGCTTATGTTGCAGGCCGTTGTGAACGATAATGTACCTTTGTTACCAAGGTCGTCTGCAGCAAATGTTATGGGTCAGATTAACAGCGACCTCGATTCGGCAGTATTGCTTTACAAATCAATTCCGGGATACGATCTTACCACTTTTACTTCTAAGTATCGTTTCACATATGGCTCGGTTCAGGCTTTAAAAGCGGATGCAAAGTTATGGAGCGCAAAAGTGTTGAACGGCGGGGCTGCCGACTTTAACGCTGCCATAACTGCTATTGAAGAAGTTGAAAAGACCAATGCTGCGCTGAATGCCGATTTTAAGAATGTTGTAGGCTTAAGAGCGGGTTCTAACCCCGAAGTGATATTGGCTGCCTATTTTAACAGAGATGAAACCTCCAATAACTATGTAATTAATGCATTGCCCTTCCTGGCCATCATACAGGGTGCATTGAATATAGACAGTATACCTTATTGTGCTACTGCTTCTAACGGCCAGGGTGCTTATCAGATCAGTGAGGAGTCGCGTGCATTGTTCGCCACACATCCTGAAGATAAAAGAATTCCCTATACATGGATTACCGAAAGGCAGAGTGATGGTCCTAAAATTTCATGGATCACCAAATACCCCGGAACTCCGTATGCCGAAGACCGGGTTCCCGACAATGACCTCATCATGTACAGGCTGGCTGATATTTACCTGATGAAAGCCGAAGCCTATGCAGGTTTGGATGATATTCCCGCTGCTGTTGAGTACCTGGAAAAAGTAAGAGAACGTGCCAATACCGGAGTGTATACCGGTGCAACTGATAAGCAAAGTGTAGAAAAAGAGATACTGGATGAAAGAGGCCGGGAACTATTTTTTGAGAATAAACGTTGGTACGACCTGGTTCGTTTTCATTATGGTGGAACTATAGATGTGTACACATATGTGCCTAATCTTATTGGCAAATCCACGCCGTTGTTCTGGCCATTAAATACTACTGTTTTAGCTAATAATGACTTGCTTGAACAAACGGATGGATATTAATAACATTAATTGATTGTATACTTCTGTTAATCTTCATCTAAATGGAATGGTTAAACGCAAAGCGGTTCATAACGCTTCAAATATCTTTTTGTCTTATTGTATTATTCACAGGGATGGAGTTGAGGGCTCAGCAAAAACCTTTTTCAGACACCACTCTTTTATTTGAGCCGGGCAGGGATGGATACACCATGTTTCACGTACCGGCATTAATCATCTCCTCGAAAGGCACCATTCTGGCTTTTACAGAAGGACGTTACGGAAAGGGTAAAGACTGGGACGACATGGATCTTTTAATGCGAAGGAGTATCGACCAGGGTAATACCTGGGAGTCCATTAAGGTGGTGATTCCTTATACTAAGGGGAAACCTACCAGCAATATTACCCCCATTGCCGACAGAGATGGAACGATCCATTTGTTATATCATGTGAACTATGCCAATGCTTATTACATACAATCGAAAGATGATGGTATCACCTGGTCGGAACCGGTAGAAATTACACCGGTATTTGATGCGTTTAAAAAAGAGTATGACTGGAAAGTGCTGGCACCCGGACCTGCGCATGGCATCCAGATGAACAATGGGCGTTTACTCGTACCCGTTTGGTTATGTATTCCTGATAAAAGTATACCCGGAGGAGATCATCGCCCCAGTAGTGTAGCCACTATTTACAGCGATGATCATGGAAAAACCTGGAAGAGAGGCGCCATTATTACAAACAACGGCGATATAGCAACAAACGGGGATACTATTGTTAACCCTAACGAGTCTATTGTTATACAACTTACTGATGGCAGGGTAATGATCAACATGCGAAATGAGTCTCTCATCAACAGGAGATTGATCAGCTATAGCCCGGACGGAATTTCCGGTTGGTCGAAGCCTGCTTTTGATATGGATCTGTTTGAGCCGGTGTGTATGGCAAGCATCATAAGGGTAACGGGCAAACAACATAAAAAAAGCAGGATCATTTTTGTAAACCCGGACAGCAGGAACAATGCTGTGCAAATAAGAAAAGGGCAACAGGTGTATAAACCCCGCGAAAATGTAACGGCAAGGCTTAGTTATGACGAAGGGCAAACCTGGCCTGTTCATAAATCATTATTTCCTAAAGGGTCAGGGTATTCCGATCTGGCGATCAACAAAAAAGGTATGATTTACTGCATGTATGAAATAAGAGATGGTGATGATGGAGATTGGAAATACAGGATGATCATACACAGGTTTAACCTTGAGTGGTTAACAGAAGGTAAAGACTATTTTCATTAATACATTGAAAACAATTTGAATTAAATAAAACAATATGAGTAAAGTTCGTGGGCTTATAGCAGCGGCGTTCACCCCTTTTTATGAAGATGGTTCTGTAAATTTTGAGATGATACCGGTGTTGGTAGAAAAAATGATCACAGATGGAGTGAAAGGCATTTTTGTTTGTGGCAGTAATGGCGAAGGCCCTAATATGTCAACAGAAGAGAGAATGCAGGTGAGCGAAGCATTTATAAAAGCATCTGCCGGACGAATGCAGGTAATTGTGCATGTGGGACACAGCAGTATACAGGAAGCAAGAAAACTTGCCGCTCATGCTGAAGCAAGAGGCGCGGATGCTATATCATCTGTAGCTGCTTTTTATTTTAAACCTGCTTCAGTTACAATCCTGGCTCAATCAATGGCTCAGATAGCTGCTGCGGCTCCTTCTATTCCTTTTTATTATTATCATATACCACAACTAACCGGTGTAGCTATGGATATGATTGACTTCCTGGATGTGTCACAATCTTTAATTCCTAATCTCGCAGGTATAAAATATACAGCTTCTACTATTAACGAATACCAGGCCTGTCTGCACTACCAGGATAGAAAATTTAATATCCTGTACGGGTATGATGAATTGCTGCTGCCGGCATTAACGGTAGGCGCTATAGCTGCAATAGGAAGCACCTACACTTTTGCTGCGCCTTTATACCTGAAAACAATTGATTTGTTTAGCAGCGGTAATATTAAAGCTGCGGAAGAAAACCATTTTTTTATGGTAGAGGCCATAAGGATCTTCGCGAAGTACCCATCTATTCCGGCCCAAAAAGCCATTATGAAAATGCTGGGTTGGGATTTAGGCCCCAGCAGGTTACCATTGCAAACTTTGGGCAATGATGATTATAACACTTTGTATAATGCATTGCAATCAATATCATTTTTTGATAAAGTTCCGGTAAGAGAACTACGGAAAATATAATTAAATAACCAGGATAGTCAGGCAAAACAGACAAAGGCATGAGAGTACTGAAGTTGTTAGTATTGTTTTTAATCTTATTCTTTTTACCTATGAGTAATATAGCCCAGGATCAACAATATTTTGACTGGAGTACACTACCTCCTTTTCCTGACGAAGATGGATGGGCAGGATCTTATGTAGGAGTTAGCAATGGCGCTTTACTTATTGCAGGCGGCACCAATTTTCCTAGTAATACCAGGCCCTGGAATAATGGGAAAAAAACATGGTACTCAAAAATACTGGCGCTTGAAACACCTCAGGGTGATTGGAAAGAAGTGGGCTCTTTACCTGCAGAAATGGGCTATGGCATAGCGTTGAGTTATAACAATAGCTTGCTTTGCCTGGGTGGCGGTGATGCATTACAGAACTATGCAGATGTTTTCATGCTTACATATCAATCGGGGCAGGTAAAAACCGTAAAGCTGCCGGATATGCCGGCGCCTCTGATCAACGCTTGCGCTGTAATAGTTAAAGATGTTGTATTTATTGCAGGCGGCATCAAAACGCCCACAGCAAAAACTGAAAAAATATTCTGGAGCCTCGATCTTTCTGCACCTGCTAAGGGTTGGAAGATACTGCCTGATATACCCGGGCCATCACGTATGCTGGCAACCGCTGGAACCGCAGACGGCAAAGTATATCTTTTTGGAGGAGTAGAGCTAACAACAGCGCCGGGAGACAGTACGCTGCGGCGTAGTTACCTCAAAGATTGCTGGGAGTATACGCCTTCATCCGGAGGTTGGAAAAGAATACAGGATATGCCAAACCCTGTAGCGGCAGCGCCAACACCTGCGTATAATGCTGGTCAGTCTCACCTGATGTTGTTTGGTGGTGATGATGGAAAAAATGCCGCTAACGTTGCAACGCTTAAAGATGAGCATCCCGGGTTTTCCAGTGACATTCTTGCTTATAATACGATAACAGACATATGGTCCGTTACCGGTAAAATTCCTGTTAACAGAAAAGAAGATGCTGCCAGCGCACCACATAATAGTGTATACGCTCCCGTTACTACTCCTTTGGTGGTGTGGAATAATGACGTAGTACTGGCTGGTGGTGAGGTTCGGCCTGCGGTGAGAACCAATAGGGTATTGGTGGCTGCTCCCCAACAACCCAAAGGAAGTTTTGGCTGGCTGGACTGGTCTGTTATTGCACTGTATTTTTTGGCGGTGATTGGTATCAGTGTATATGTATCAAGAAATATGGGTTCTTCTACCACCGATTTTTTTCTTGGCGGACAAAAGATTCCCTGGTGGGCTGCAGGGTTGAGTATATTCGGTTCTAAACTTAGTGCGCTTACTTTTATTGCAATACCGGCAAAAGCCTATGCAACTGATTGGGTATTTATTATGAACAATGTGATGATACTGGTGGTAGCACCTATTGTAACGATGTTTTACCTGCCTTATTTTAGAAAATTAAAAATCACCAGCGTATATGAATATCTTGAAATCCGCTTTAACAGGAAGGTAAAACTTCTGGGCAGTTTTACTTTTGTGGTGTTTCAGCTCAGCCGCCTTGGCGTGGTAATATACCTGCCGGCATTAGTGTTAAGCACTGTTACCGGGATAAATATTTTCACCTGTATTATTGTTACTACATTAATTACTACGGCGTATAGTGTTGCCGGCGGTATTGAAGCCGTAGTATGGACAGAGGTAATGCAGGTTTTTGTATTGCTTGGCGGAGCTCTGGCAGGTTTACTGTTTATAAGCAATCATTCTGAGGGAGGCTTCAGCGGGTTGATATCAGAAGCCTATGCAAACGACAAATTCAAAGTGGCCAACCTGGGGTGGAGCATTTCACAACCAGTATTATGGGTGGTTGCGGTGGGGGCTTTTCTCACCAACCTGGTAACATATACTTCAGACCAGGTGGTAGTACAGCGCTATCTTACAACCTCCACCGAAAAAGAAGCCAGGCGATCTATTTATACCAACGCGGTAATGGTAATACCGGCCTCACTAATATTTTTTGGGGTAGGCACGGCGCTATGGGTGTATTTCAGGCAACATCCTCAGCAGCTTAATCCACATGGCAGGATAGACGATGTTTTTCCATGGTTCATTTCGCATGAATTGCCTTCCGGCCTTTCCGGGTTGGTAATAGCGGGGTTGTTTGCAGCCACCATGTCTACCATCAGTTCCAGTATGAATTCTATAGCAACAGTTGTTACAACCGATTTTTATAAGCCTTTCAGAAAAACAGCAACTGATAAAGAAAGTCTTCGTTTTGCAAAATGGTTTACAGTATTGCTTGGGATAGGTGGATGTTTTATAGCGATTTACCTGGTGTACCTCCAAAATGCTTCCATTTGGGATCAGTACCTGAAAATAATAGGGCTGTTTGGCGGCTGTTTGGCAGGTATGTTTATGGCGGGAATATTTTTTAAAGGTATCAACAGCACCGGCATATTGATCGGTTTTATCATCAGCAGTATTACGCTGTATTTTATTCAGCAATCAGAAGCTATTAATTTCTTTTTATATCCTGTGTTTGCTGTTATAGGATGCGTGGTAACCGGATATATTTTCAGCTTATTTTTTCCATCCGGAAAAACCCAAACAGTATAATATTTATGAAAATATATATTGACACCCCTTTTTCGGAAAATCATAAAACCCTTTTGCGAAAAGGAATACCGGGTGATGAACTGGTTTTTAAAGATGAACTGCATTCAAACGAAGCACAACTGGAAGCGTTGCTGTCTGCGGATATTTTACTTGGTAATCCCAGACCTGTGGAGTGGTTGCAAAAAGCTACTAATCTTAAGTGGGTACAACTTTATTCTACCGGGTTTGAATATTACAGGCATATCAGGATTCCCGCGGTGGTAACCAATATGCAGGACTACTACTCGCAACCCTGTGCTGAAACCGTTGTGGCGGGTATTATGGCTTTATACCGTGGTATAGACATTTGTACACGATTGAAGGATCAAAAAAAATGGGTGGGATATACACTCCGGACAGAATTTCAATTGTTGTCTGCAAAAAAAGTTATTATCCTGGGATGGGGGAATATAGGAAAGCGGGTAGCTGGTATTTTGAAAGGGTTCAATTGTAATATCATTATTTATTCCAGGTCTTCAAATGAGGCAGCTATACATACTGTTGACGAATTAAAAGAGCGTTTGCCTGAAGCAGATATTGTTATCGCTTGTTTACCGGGAACAGAACAAACCCGTGGTATGTTTACAGAAGATATGATACACCTGATGAAACCATCTGCTATTTTTTGTAATGTAGGCAGAGGCAACCTGCTGCATAACGAGCAGGCATTGATTAATGCCCTGCATCAAAAAAAACTGGGTGGCGCCGTGCTGGATGTAACAGCAGAGGAACCCATACCTGAAGGACATCCCTTGTGGGATACTCCCAATACCATTCTCAGCCAGCATTCGGGCGGAGGTTCCAGTACAGAATATGATGGTATTGCTGAGTTCTTTATGCAAAATCTCGATGCTTTTAAAAAAGGGGAACCTTTGAAAAATCAAATACAATTTCACAGAGGATATTAATAGATTTAAATGTTATGAACATGGAAATAAGTGAACAGGAGCCATTACAAAAACAATTCAGGGAAGACGGTTTTGTCTTTCTTCCCGGTTTTTTAAATGAGGCGGAAATAAAACAAATTCACACTCGTCTTGAAAAGCTGATAGCGGAGAAAGTTCCGCACATGCCGCCTGAACATACTTTTTATGAGGACAGGAATGATCTGTCTACATTAAAGCAGTTGCAAGCCCTTTTTTCTTATGATACTTTTTTTCATGGGCTGATGTTTAACAGCAGGTTTGAAAATCTTGCTTCTGTATTATTGCAGGATGATGTGGTAGGCAAAAACATGCAGTACTTTAATAAGCCCCCGGGTATTGGTAAGCCCACACCACCGCACCAGGATGGTTATTATTTTATGCTGGAGCCTAATGAGGCTATAACCATGTGGCTGGGGCTTGAAAATGTGGATGAAGAAAATGGTTGTGTAAGATATGTAAAAGGCTCGCATCTTAAAGGAGTACGCCCACATGGCAAAACAACTACGCTTGGGTTTTCCCAGGGCATTACAGATTATGGCGGCAAGGATGATCAGGAGGTTTGGTTCAATACCAAACCCGGAGACTTGCTGGTGCACCATGCTCTGACGATACACCGTGCTGATGGTAACAGCAGCAGCAACCGCACCAGGAAAGCTTTGGGTTTTATTTATTATGCAGAAAAAGCGAAAGAAGATACACATACAAAAGAAGCATACCAGCAAAAATTAGCTGAGGAAATAAGGAATGTTTCCGCATCATAAAAAACAGGAGCATGAATAGGCATACAAACTATTTTAATTATATAGAGTTGAGTGGCAATGAACTCAATCGTTTTAACGAAGAGGGGTTTTTGATCGTCAGGAATATAATTACCCCTGGTGGTTTGCAACAAATGCATAATGAGTGCATGAAAGCGTGGAATGCTGAAAAAACATCATTCGATCCTTCCAGAACCTGGTTGCAAAATTCTTTGCTCGTAAATATTCATTGCCATTCCCCGGTAGTAAGAAATTATTATTTTGAAGGACCATTGGTTGAAATTGCCAGCCAGATCATTGGGCCGAATATAAAAGGAGCAACCTCTCAACTCACATTTAAAATGAAGGGAAACACGAAGCCATTTGGCTGGCATCAGGATAACGGTTATGGAGAGTTGGAGCCGTATAATGCATTAACCACCCTCACGGCCCTGGACGATACAGATCGGGAAAACGGTTGCCTTTGGTTGATTCCAGGCAGTCATAAGCAGGGACAGATAAAAGTAACCCAAACAGAAGAGCAGAAGAAAAGCCAGTCGGAAATTATTGTAGATGCAGACGACGCGCTTGCAATGCCTATGGAAATGAAGGCGGGCGACGCATTAATATTCAATTGCTGGATGTTGCATAAATCGGATGGTAACTATTCCACAAGCCGCGACAGGAGGATATTGTTTTTGAGATATGCCGACGCCGATGCGGTGGAAGTATACAATAACAGGAGGCCGAGGCTTGGGCGCCTGTTAAAAGGCACTACCATTTTTGATGAGGTAAGAAAATTTGAATCGGATATTTAATACAACGTTATCATACTTAATTTATTTATTTCTAAAAAAATCTGCATGATACATTCTTTTACAACGCTGCCGGCGAAAGTGAAGCTACTTACATTAATGAGTATGCTGGTTGCCTTTTGTACCAACTCATCCTTTGCGCAAAACCAGGAGTTGAATCATTTATTTAAACAGGATGAAGATGGGTATAAATGCTTCCGGATACCCGCGATCATCCTTACCAATAATGGCACCCTGCTCGCTTTTGCTGAAGCCAGAAAAAAAGGCTGCAGTGATACAGGGGATATTGATCTCGTATTAAAACGTTCTTCTGACGGAGGCAAAACCTGGGGACCCCTGGAGTTGGTTTGGAATGATGCTGAAAATACCTGTGGCAACCCGGTTCCCGTAGTAGATAAAACTACTGGTAATATTATCCTGCTGTCAACATGGAATCTCGGAACAGATCATGAAAAAGACATCATCGCTTTAACGAGTAAGGATACACGAAGAGTTTTTGTATTGAGATCTTCAGATGACGGGAAAACATGGTCTGCTGCCAGGGAAATAACAAAGGATGTAAAAAAAGATGACTGGACCTGGTATGCAACTGGCCCGGTGAATGGCATCCAGGTTAAAAAAGGAAAATATAAGGGGCGGCTGGTAATACCTTGTGATCATATAGAAGCACAGTCAAAGAAATATTATTCTCACGCCATTTATTCAGACGATGGCGGAGAAAACTGGGCGTTGGGTAATAGTACACCGCAGGACCAGGTAAATGAATGCACTGTTGCAGAACTGTCCAACGGTAATCTTATGCTGAATATGCGCAATTATAATGATACCCGTTTGCGGCAGGTTGCCATCAGCAGAGATGGAGGTCATACATGGTCTGATCTCAAAGGAGATCCCGCATTAACAGAACCTGTATGCCAGGGAAGTTTGCTGCGATATGACTATGCAGGGAAAAAATCATTCCTTGCATTTTCCAACCCGGCAAACAAAGAAAAGCGTGTGAATATGACCGTTAGGCTGAGCTATAACAATGGTAAAACCTGGAAGTACAGTCAAGTATTATATGAAGGGCCTTCCGCTTATTCAAACCTGGTAGTGTTACCCAATGGTAACCTTGCCTGCCTGTACGAGGCTGGAATAAAAAATCCTTATGAAGGTATTGCGTTCCGGGAAATATCTATTGCAGATATAACAGGAGAATAATAATTATGCAGCTTACAGCCAATACACTCAAAGGCAATTGGGCCACTTTATTATTACCGGTTAATAAAGATGATTCTATTGATTATAACAGGCTGGGGGAGGAGCTTGAGTATTATATTCACGCAAAGGTGGATGGTATCTATTCGAATGGTACCGCTTGTGAGCTGCATAATCAAACGGAGGAAGAGTTTTACAGGATACAGGAAATATTATCAGAAAAATGTTTGCATGCTGATATGCCCTTCCAGGTTGGCGTTAGCCATCCATACCCTGCAGTAACATTACAAAGGATCAAAAATACCTTGCGGCTTAAGCCATCTGCTTACCAGTTTATTTTGCCGGATTGGGTAGTGGTTGCAAACAGATCGGAGCAAATAGATTTTATCAGACGAATTGCTTTTACAGCAGAAAATATTCCCCTGATTTTATATAACCCACCCCATGCCAAACTGGTATTGCAACCACAGGACCTTGAAGTTTTATGCAATGAAATCCCGGAATTAATTGGCGCAAAGCTTGCAGGCGGAGATGATACATGGTACCAGGAAATGCAATGGAGTAATGGACGCTTCTCCGTATTTGTGCCGGGGCATTTTTTAGCCACAGGTGTATCCAGGGGAATAGCCTCGGGTGCCTATTCAAATGTAGCATGCATCAGCCCCAAAGGCGCTCAATACTGGTGGCAACTGATGCAAACAGATATAAATGCGGCATTGGAAATTGAAAAAAGAATTTTGTTGTTTTTTAACGAATGTATCGTACCCTTTAAGAATCAAGGATATTCTAACCCTGCGCTCGATAAATTATTAGCTGCTGCGGGAGGGTGGGGTACCATCGGTACAAGATTACGGTGGCCCTACAGGTGGATTGATGAATCTGAAGTAGAACCTATAGCCAGGCGCCTGAGAAAACATTTACCGGAATTTTTTACTACCTGACTCATATACCTCGTAAAACAAATAACTATGCGTGTCAAAAATGTATTTTTCCTTTTACCTGCGTTTATTGCAGTACAAACAGTTTCTGCCCAGTTTCTTCCAGATTCCACAGATAGGATTGCCGATACGATTCAGATACAGGATATCAATTTTTTATCAAAGAGCTTACCCGGTTCCTTACAGGTAAAACCTGATGCCGGAGTTGCCAGCTTTTCATGGGTGAACACCAATGTCATCCACTATGCAAGAAGTAAGGCGGGCGGCTTATACGAAACCAGGGCAACTGTTACTCCCAGCGGCGATTACTTACTGATGTTTCCCGATGGAGGACACTACGGCGGTGCAAAAGGCAAAAAGGTAAACGATATGCTGGCATTGCGTTCAAAAGATAAAGGTAAAACATGGGAAAGGCCTGTTGTTGCTTTCGATATAGACTATAACCAGCATGGTTTTATTCCCTTCATTCCAAAAAACTCAAAACGTATCTATGCATTCGGCACACAGCCGGTATTTGCCATGTATAAAAATACAGAAGGGCAACAGGAAAATACGCCTATAGGTTACCGTTATTCCGACGATGATGGCTATACATGGTCTGAGGTAAGGTTTATTCAGCCGGTGAACGATCCTGAGTTCAGGGGAATGTCGGTAATGCGCATGACGGAAACAGATAAAGGAACATGGTTGTTGGGTAGCCATGAAGCCGACTGGAGTTACAAACCATTAATTACAAGACAATACCTGTTGCGTTCAGAAGATAAAGGAGCTACCTGGGAGCTATTGCCCGGCAAAAGGCATGGCGGATGGCATGCAAAAGGGTTCGGAAGAATGGATGAGGGCCGCCCCATTAATATAGGGAACGATAAAGTATATTTTATGACCCGTACACCTGAAGGCCACTTATGGTCTTCTACCAGTACCGATGATGGAAAAACCTGGTCAACTCTGAAACCCACTCCGCTGATTCACCCGGACGCCCCACCTATGCTTTTCAGGTTGTCAGATAATAAAACACTGATTGCTTTTCATCATAACAGGCACCACGATCTTGATTATACGGGATTGAGCGGCTCTAAAAAAGAAATAATGATGGACCGCTCGGAACTCTGGTTTTCCCTATCTAAGGATGCTGGTGAAACATGGGATGAACCAAGATTGTTGTTGGTAAATGCATTGGCAGAAGCCTATATATCCCATTTCAGGAATTACCAGTGCTCCTACATAGATGTGTTTACAGATAATGGCGAATTGCATTGTTTTATCCCGCACCGGTGGCAAAGGGCTTTATATGTTCATTTTAAAGAAACAGAACTCGGTAAATTTCCTACAAAAAAACAGCTCTTAAAAAAATGATCATAACGGGAATCACTACACGAATTATCCGGCAGTCATCGGAGTTATGGTATGCGCCGCATCCTGTTCCGGAAGGTTATACCCCTCATTTTGATTTCCCTCTCACCACCATTCACACAGATGAGGGCATTGAAGGTTATACAATGGATTATTGTCCGCTCGGTCAGGGGTATGGATCTGCTTTTGCAGTACACGATATTTATTACAGGGTAATGAAAGGGAAAAACCCCTTGCATCACGAAGCAATATGGCAGGAATGCCGTTCTCTTCAGCGGCATCTGTATAATTACAGGGAAGCTATCTGGGGCAACCTGGATGTAGCGCTATGGGATATCAAAGGAAAAAAAGCAGGCATGCCCATTGTTGATCTATTGGGAAGGTATCGCGATAAAGTGCCGGTGTATGCAAGTTGCCCACCGCAAACCATAGACAGTCTCGAAACACTGGAGCAACAGGTGCTGCAAAAAAAGCAGCAGGGATTTAAAGGCGTTAAGCTTCAGTTGTTAGGTCATTCTTCCATAGAACTGCCTAAAATCTGCAAAGCCCGCGAACTGGTGGGCACTAATTTTCCATTGATGTTGGATTGCAATGCGGCACTAAGTTTTGAAGATGCTTTAAAAGTGGGATATGAATTAGATGAATTAAAATACGAATGGTTTGAAGAGCCTATACCCGATGCGCATATTGTTCAGCTAAAAAAATTGTCGCAGGCAATACGAACACCGGTGCTTGCAGCAGAAACGGTGGGGTTGTTTGAACTGCCGCATTATATGAATGAAGGCGCTGTTGATATGATACGTGGCGATGTACACCATAAAAGTGGTATAACAGGTGTGATGAAAGCTTTGGGCATGTGTGAAATGATGGGGTATGAGTTTGAGATCCATACGGCAGCATCACCCCTGCTGGATGTTGCCAACCTCCATGTAGCCTGTGCTACACGGCTTTCTAGATTTGTGGAATCTCATCATTCCATGTTCCGGTTTGGAATAAAAAACAGCCCTCTTGAGATCAGGGAAGATGGATGCCAGCATTGTCCCCAAGATCCGGGATTGGGAGTGGAATTAGACTGGGACTGGCTGGATGATCATACTATTGAGACAATAACCGGTGTTCGCTGAAAGTTATATTCAATGTATACTGACAATAATCAATATTGTAATACAGGGATGCTATTGCATTATCTGATTGGTTTTCTATCTCAATCCATGCTCCTTTATTGGCCTGAGAAAATTATCTGATCAGGAATATATTGCAGCGATTCAATCTATCAGCGTGGGGATATTTCGCTATCGATCCTGTCACCCAGTTGACAGGATAATTTATTATTTTGCACTTTTCATTTCTTTATTACGTAACTTTCATACGCATATACAGCACCTATGAGCGCTAACCGGTTGAAAGCCTATTTTAATTTCAGCAAAAAAGAACGCTATGGAATTATGGCCTTAATGGTCATGCTGGTCCTTCTGTGGTTTGCACCGCTGCTGTTTGTTGCTGACGAGCAGCCTGATGAAGAAGGATATACCCTGTTCAGGCAGGATATTGAGCAACTGCAGCAACAGGCTGGGCGGCATAGGCAGAACGAAGATTCCATTGAAGCATCCTATGCCGCTTTAGCGGCGGTTTCCTCTATTGAGCCTGTAAATACAACCCTCTTTTATTTTGACCCCAACACATTAACGCCTGCAGGATGGCAGCGGTTAGGCATATCCGGCAAAACCATTCAAACCATACAAAATTTTAGAGCTAAGGGCGGCAGGTTTTACAAAGCGGAAGACATGGGCAAAATATACGGATTAAGGAAGCGGGACTACGAAAGGCTATTGCCTTATGTACGCATTGCAGTAAAAGAAGCGGAGCATAAAAAGGAGCGGAGCGGTGAGGCGGTTTCCTATACCGGCGCAAAAAATAGTGTGCTCGTTGTTCCTGTTAATGCAGCAGACACAACGGCGCTTATTGCCCTGCCGGGCATTGGCAATAAGCTGGCTAACCGCATTATTAGTTTCAGGGAGAAATTAGGCGGATTTTACACCGTGGAGCAGATCAGGGAAGTATATGGGCTCAGCGATTCCGTTTTTGAGCAAATAAAACCTTACCTGCAGTGTGATACGGGCGCAGTAAAAAAGATTGATATCAATACAGCCGGCATAAATGAGTTAAAAGCGCATCCCTATATAAAATATCAGGTAGGGAATGCCGTTATCCAGTACCGGTTACAGCATGGCCGCTTTCAAAATATGGATGACCTGAAACAAGTTCATGTAATGTCTGATGACCTGCTGCAAAAGCTGGAACCTTATATTAATTACTAACAACTGTTAGCTTTAGAAGATTTTCCTTTAATTTGCACAATTGCTATAATAAGTATGGATTTTAAAAAAGACGAATTAACGCTACAAATTGCTCAAACAACCGCTGACTTTGCCAGGCAGTATATAAAACCTTATGTAATGCTATGGGATGAAGAACAGGAGTTTCCCGTACACGTTTTTAAGGAAATGGGAAAACTGGGCCTGATGGGTGTACTGGTTCCTGAAACCTATGGAGGTGCCGGGCTGGGTTATGCAGAATATGCAACCATTATTGCCGAAGTGGCAAAGGTTTGCGGATCGGTAGGGTTAAGCCTTGCCGCGCATAACTCGCTGTGCACCGGGCATATTCTTGCTTTTGGAAATGAAGCGCAGAAACAGAAATACCTGCCAAAACTGGCTACTGCCGAATGGATAGGCGCCTGGGGACTAACGGAAGCCGGCACGGGAAGTGATGCGGGCAATATGCAAACCACTGCTGTACAAGATGGGGAAGACTGGATACTGAATGGTACCAAATGCTGGATCACGCACGGTAAGTCGGGAGATATAGCCGTGGTAATTGCCAGAACAGGGGAACCCCGTGGCAAAAATAATGCTACGGCTTTTGTAGTGGAACGTGGAACAGCAGGGTTTAGCGGGGGTAAAAAAGAAAACAAGCTGGGGATGCGGGCCAGTGAAACCGCGGAAATGATATTTGACAACTGCAGGATCCCGGATGCCAACCGGTTAGGTAACGTGGGAGACGGGTTTAAGCAATCGCTGAAAGTGCTTGATGGAGGCAGGATATCTATTGCAGCCCTGGCGCTTGGAATAGCTAAGGGTGCTTACGAAGCAGCGCTGCAATACGCTAAAGAAAGACACCAGTTTGATCAGCCCATCGCTGCCTTTCAGGGCATATCTTTTAAGCTGGCAGATATGGCTACGGAAATTATGGCTTCGGAATTACTGATATTGCAGGCTGCGGATAAAAAGAATAAGGGGCTGCCCATGACTAAAGAAGCGGCAATGGCAAAGTATTATGCCAGCGAGGTAGCGGTAAAAGTAGCCAATGACGCGGTGCAGATCTTTGGCGGATACGGCTATACCAAAGATTTTCCGGTGGAAAAGTTTTACAGGGACAGTAAGCTGTGTACCATAGGCGAAGGTACCAGTGAAATACAAAAGATCGTAATAGCCAGGGAGGTATTACGGGGTTAAAGACCTCTTTATACAAAAGGGGAACACCTTATATACCAACTCAGCGGAGATAAACTAATGCAAAAAATCTTCATCCTCTTTTGGGCCATATTTGGTAAATACTTTTTCTATAGCTCCTGAAAATAAGGGGAATTTTTCCTTTGCGAAATCTTTCACCAGTGTAATGGCTTTTACAGCCTGTTCTTCAGTTAGGCCTGCTTCTGCCTGTAAACGCTCTATTAATTCTTTCATACAATTAGCCTTGTAAATTTATTGCTTACGCCACTTTCAGCAAGCTCATTTTACTGTTATCGAACTTATGTTGTGCATAGTCGAGCGTAAGATGAAATTCCTTTTCTGTTGATGAAGGCAGTTCAAACATGGCATCTGTAAGTATGTTTTCACAAATGCTTCTCAGGCCTCTTGCTCCCAGCTTGTATTCCATGGCTTTGCTCACCATAAAATCAAGTACTTCTTCATCTACTTTTAACTTAATGCCCTCCAGCTCAAATAGCCTGGTATATTGTTTCATGAGCGCATTTTTTGGTACGGTAAGGATAGACCGGAGGGTTTCCGTATCCAAAGGATTAAGGTAGGTTACAACCGGCAAACGACCCAGCAGCTCAGGGATCAGTCCGAATGATTTGAGATCCTGGGCGTTAATATACTGCAGCAGGTTTTTCTTCATGTATTCCTGCTGATCTTTATTTACGTTAAATCCAATAGCATTGGTATTCACCCGGCGGGCAATTACCCTGTCTATGCCATCAAATGCGCCGCCGCATATAAACAATATGTTCTGGGTATTTACTTTGATCAGTTTTTGCTCAGGGTGTTTTCTCCCGCCCTGCGGGGGAACCAGCACTTCTGTTCCCTCCAGCAGTTTCAGTAAACCTTGTTGTACGCCTTCGCCGCTTACATCTCGGGTAATGGAAGGGTTATCGCTTTTGCGGGCAATTTTATCAATCTCATCTATATACACAATGCCTTTTTCTGCTGCTGCTACATCGTAGTTGCAAACCTGGAGCAGGCGGGTAAGAATGCTTTCCACATCTTCTCCTACATAGCCGGCCTCAGTAAAAACAGTAGCATCTACAATGGCAAAGGGCACATTTAGCATACGCGCAATGGTTTTGGCAAGGAGGGTTTTGCCCGTTCCGGTTTCTCCAACCATTACAATATTGCTTTTTTCTATTTCTACTTCATTTTCGGCGGCTTTGTGCTGCAGGCGCTTATAATGATTGTATACCGCCACAGCCAGCACTTTTTTTGCGTCGTCCTGTCCTATAACGTATTCATCCAGGAATTTTTTAACCTCTACAGGTTTTTTAACGGTAAGCTTAAACTGGGGATGAGAAGACTCGTGTTTTAATATGAGCTCCTGTTCAATAATTTCCCGGGCATGATCTACACAGTTTTCACATATATGTCCTTCCTGCCCTGCAATTAAAATTTTCACCTCGTCACGGCTCCTTCCGCAAAAGGAACAATGTAAAATTGATTTAGCCATTGTAATACAATAAAAAGGTTAATGTTCAACTATTCTGGATGGCTGACAAGGATACGGGAGTGGTTTTACTATTACTAAGGCAAAAAGGATAAGGATAAGCTGCAAAAGTCCGAAACTTTTTTGTAAATATCCAGTATTATAATGCCTACATATGTCAATTTTCGCTGTATGAAAAAGCCGCTCCATTACGGGCGGCTCATCAATCGGCTGATTGTAAACCGGTTATAGCTTGTCAATTACCTTATCCACGATGCCATACTCCACAGATTCTTTTGCGCCCATCCAGTGATCTCTGTCAAAGTCGGCCATTATTTTTTCAATGGTTTGTCCGCAGTTATCAGCGAGTATCCTGGCACTTATTTCCTTTACTTTACGTATTTGTTCCGCCATTATTTCCAGGTCGGCCGAAGTGCCCTGTCCGCCACCGCTTGGCTGGTGTATCATTACTTCTCCATGCGGAAAAATATAGCGTTTCCCTTTTTTGCCCCCGCTTAAGAGCAGAGAGCCCATAGAGGCGGCCATACCCATGCATACGGTAGCTACCGGCGATTTTATCATCTGCATAACATCATATACCACCATGCCGCTGGTAACGATGCCGCCCGGACTGTTAATATAAAAAGTAATTTCCTTACCCTGGTCAATGGCGTCTAAATAAAGCAGGCGGGAGGTAATATCTTTCGCGCTTTTATCATCTACCCCGCCCCACAAAAAGATCTTACGCTGTTCAATGAATTTTTTGTCGAACTGCCAGCCGCTCAGCATCTTCTCCATAGAAGGCATCTCCGGTGTTTCAGGATTGTCTTCATCATCCGAAATAAAAGGGTTCCTTTTGCTGTGTATATACATATCCAAATTATTTGTGATTATTTTTCTTTTTGTTTTTTAGGATTAATGAGCAATACCTCATCCACCAGCCCGTATTCTTTGGCCTCCAGTGCCGTCATCCAGAAGTCACGGTCAAAATCCCTTGCTATTTTTTCTACATCCTGCCCGCTGTGATGGGCTACTACTTCGTATAATTCGTTTTTTATTTTCTTTACCTCATTTACCGTGATCAGCACGTCACTAGCCTGTCCGGCTGCTCCCGAGCTGGGCTGATGCATCATGATACGCGAATGCTTTAAAGCGGTGCGCTTGCCTTTGGCTCCTGCGCACATCAGTACCGCTCCCATGCTGGCAGCCATTCCCGTGCAAATGGTAGAAATGTCGGGCGTAATATATTGCATGGTATCATAAACGCCCATCCCCGCATATACCGATCCTCCGGGGCTGTTCACATACATTTGTATATCCCTGGTACGGTCGGTACTTTCTAAGAACAAGAGCTGGGCGGTTACAATATTACCCACCTCCTCCGAAATAGGGTAGCCCAGGAAAATGATACGATCCATCATCAAACGGCTGTAAACGTCCATTACCGCAATATTCATGGGTCGCTCTTCAATAATATTAGGCGTAAGATTGGTAACAGTGTGCCTGGTAAAATCGTTCAGGGTATTACTGGAAATACCCCGGTGTTTTACCGCGTATTTTTCAAATTCTTTTCCAATATTCATGATATCAACAATTTCTTAATTTATAAATGGCAATTTATGGCATTTCTAAACCCAAATATCATGCAAGAGAAAAAAACAGACAAAATGCCATGCCGGAGAGAAAGGACGCAGTGGGAAACGAGGAAAAGCCCGAAGGCAAAAATTTGAAATCCGAAGGGAATACAATTTCAAACCCACCTGCCGGACGGGCAAATCTTAAATTTCAAATCTCAAATCCGTTAATGCTGATGGTGCTGATGTTCTTCCTGCAGCTTTTTGAAATCATCTACGCTGATAGGCTGCTCAACCGGAGTGGTTTTGGTTTCCATTTGATTAAAGACCTTTTCGCTTATAATTTTTCTATAGGTGTTTTCTACCTGTTGCTTGTCTTGGGTAAGCCTGTCAACATAGCTGTCAATCCACGACATATCTCCTCCCTGCAGTCCTGATGCGCCAAAATAGCCCAAAACCTCGCGGGTAATATGATCGCGTATTTCATCGGGCGACACTTCCAGACGATTTTCCTTTACGATCTTATCGCTGATCAGGGTCCATTTCAACTGGTTTTTGAACACCGGAAATTCTTCTTCTATCTGTTCCGGCGTTTTAGCTTCCTCGCCACCTTTTTCCATCCATTTTTTTAAGAAACTTTCCGGGAATTCAATAGCAGTATTATCCAGCAAGGCATGGTACAGCTCGTGATGAAAATGATTGCGGCTCTGACCATCAAAGGCATTTTCTATATCTGCTTTTATGGCGTTGCGGAAATCTTCTTCTGTTTTAATTTCTTTGCCGGGATAAACCTCTTCATAAAATTCCTCGCTGAACTCCCGTTTTTCTACCAGCCCTATCTTGGTAATAGTTACCTTAAAGAATTTTTCCAGGTTGTCGGCATTGTTTTTATCCAGTCCCAGATCGCTCACCAGCCATTCCCTTTCTTTATCATCGAATGCGCTGTTCAACTGCAGCACAATGTTATCGTCTTTCTTTTTTCCTTTGAGCTGTTCTTTAAAAGAAGGATTAAAATATTTTAGCAGGAGCGAATTATCTTTAGCAATGCCATTTTCTATTACATTGCCTTCTGCGTCGGATTCTTCAAATTTTACATTCAGCACATCCTCGTCTGTAGCAATGGTTTCAGGCTCTGTCATTTTACCGTGCCTTACCTTCAGCCTTTCCACTTCCTCCTCTATCATATTATCCGGCACTTCAATTTTATAGCGGGTAAGGGGTATTTGATTCAGATCGGGTAAATCAAATGAAGGCTTTAACCCTACTTCAAAATGAAAAGAATATGCGGCCGGGTTGTTCATATCCAATTTGCCGGGGTCATTGTCGGCTCCCGGAAGCGGCTGCGCAAAAATGTCGAGCTTTTCCTTATCTAAATAATCAATCAAACCCTTTTCAATGCTTCTCAGCACTTCTTCGGTATATACGGCCGGGCCGTGCATTTTTTTAATAACACCCGCCGGCACCATTCCTTTGCGGAAGCCGGGAATATTGGCAGATTTGGCATACTGCTTCAATGCTTTTTCGAAAGGCGGGAAATAATCCTCTTTGTTTACCGTAACTGTTATTTTATCGTTCAGTAATCCAATATTTTCCCTTGTAATCGTTGCCATATTTTTTGTGTATTATAATATATGTAATGAGCAGTGCAGGGCATACGGTTTGCGGAATGGCCGTTACCGATTCTGATCTTTCACAATGCCCGGTTTACTGCTATTTTGGTGAAAAATTATTTGCCTGTCCTTCCTAAAAATTCCCGTCAGAACTGTAAAAAGGAGTGCAAAAGTAAGGCTTTTGTATTAATTCTTTATGATTTGCTTCTATGACAAGAGCGCCGGTAAGCAGCAATTCTATCAGGAATTATTAGCGCTAAGGGGAAAAGCAACATTAATCATAACCTGCTGATTGTCAATTATAAATAAAATGGTTTTCAATTTGTGCTTTGTATTGACAGAATTATGCATAATTCTGTCAATTAAGTGACATATTCACTATGTAATTCCTGGTAAGAATAGTTTAAAACCAGTTAAAGAGCCTGATTGGAAAGAACAAAGTGTTATTGACAAAGGATTAAAATTCCGGCTGTATTTTAGCATTTCCTGATCTTTGTTTGAATGTATTACAAAAGAGAATTACCTGTATTTGATATCCCCGGAAAGCGCTTTCCGGGATTTAGTGTCATTTCGCCAAGCCTTTCTTTTATATTTCCCCATTTATATTTTCTATCCAGCATTTCAATGGGCTCGTTGAAATTAATGTCGATGTGATAATCCAACGCTTTAATCACCATTATCGGGTTTCTTGACGCGTATTTTTTCGCATAAGCCGCTATCATCTGTGAAAGAGAAAGGAAAGAAGACAGGTATGCGATGTCAATAAAATCTTTAAGTCTGGTTCCGTTACCTGTAACGGCATTCAGCTTCATCGCTGCGATATCTTCCCGTGAGGTCATACGTATGCCTTCCATCTCAATCAAAGATTTAACCAAAGGATAATTATGTGTGATTAGATCAACTTTGATGCCTTCAATTGATCCCTTTAATGTATTTCTCGCCTGAAAATCCATCTGGAATTTATAACGGTCTTCCAGCTTTAACAGCATTTCGTTTTCATCAAATGAAGTTTGTGAAAATAAATCCAGATCTATGCTGATGAGGTGGCCAATTTGCAATGAGAGAGCGGTTCCTCCAACCAGAAAAAACCATTAAGCAACCCATCTTTCATTAAAGTTTTCAAGAGTTCCAGCGTTGGTTCTCTGACCGTTTCATTTCGGAGCATTTCATGGAAGTTAAGGGAATATCGAACTGGTGACTTACAAAAGCCAGATCTTTATCATTCAGGTAGGGCAATTCTTTAATGGCTGATTTTACACCTTCAACTCCATATTTATTCAACATAAAATACCAGTCGTCCGGCCATCCTCTTTCTATTACCCTTTGTACAACAATATTCTGCATTTTATCGTAATCGAAATTGTCATGATCATACTCCCACAATAACCTGGGGGTTAATGTGGCACCCCTAAATTTTTTAAAATCACTGAAATACATGTTTTTATAAAATAAACACAGTATATAAAGATACAAAATTCTAAGATAATGACCGGAGGTTAGAGAACAAAAACGGCTACCCCATTAAAGAATAGCCGTTTCCGTGAGATTCTCCTACTAAGAAAAAATCAATGTGCGGGTGGAGGGACTCGAACCCCCATGCCTCGCGGCGCCAGATCCTAAGTCTGGTACGTCTGCCAATTTCGCCACACCCGCTTTCCGTTTCCCCGGGTCTTTTAATAAGGACCTTTCGTTTTTTGGGACGGCAAAGGTAGTAGATTTTACTTAAATTTGGATTTATATGGAGACTGATGTTAAAGCGCCAAAATACAACCTGAGCGAAGAAGAGGAAAAAAAAGAAATTGTTCGTCAATACAGGGCATTATTACGATGCCTTAAACCTAAACTAAAACCGGGGCACAGGGAATTATTAAGGCTGGCTTTTGAAATGGCGGCCGATGCCCACAAAACCATGCGCCGCAAAAGCGGTGAACCTTATATTTCACACCCTATTGCCGTAGCGCGGATATGTGTGGAAGAAATAGGACTGGGTGTACGTTCAACTATTTGCGCCCTGCTGCATGATACCGTAGAAGACACCGACCTTACCCTTGAAGATATTGAAAGAGCCTTTGGCAACGAAATTGCACGTATTATTGACGGGCTTACCAAGATCGCCAATGTGGTGGATACCAATACCACCCAGCAGGCGGAGAATTTTAAAAAGATACTGGTTACCCTCACCGATGATCCCCGCGTTATCCTGATCAAGTTAGCCGACCGCCTGCACAATATGCGCACCTTGGATAGCATGAAGCGGGAAAAGCAATTGAAAATATCGAGTGAAACGGTATATGTATATGCTCCGCTGGCGCACCGTATGGGGTTGTATACCATTAAAACGGAAATGGAAGACCTGGCCATGAAATACCTGGAACCGGATATTTACAGGGAGATAGCAAGAAAGCTGGCGGAAACGCGAAGGGAGCGAACGCGGTATATCAATGAATTTATAAAACCCATCAAAGAAGGGTTAGAAAAAGCGGGGCTGAAAGTGGAAGTGTATGGACGGCCAAAATCTATCCATTCCATCTGGAATAAAATGAAGAAAAAGGGCGTGGCGTTTGAGGAAGTGTACGATCTTTTTGCCATCAGGGTTATTCTTGAAACGCCACCCGACCGGGAAAAGGAAGATTGCTGGAAAGCCTATTCCATGATAACGGATATGTATACCCCATCGCCGGAAAGATTGCGCGACTGGCTGAGCAACCCCAAGGCCAACGGTTACGAGGCGCTGCATACCACGGTAATGGGATCGCAGGGTAAATGGGTGGAAGTGCAGATCAGAACAAAGCGTATGAATGAAATTGCGGAGAAAGGCCTGGCTGCGCACTGGAAATACAAGGAAGGCACCAATGATGAAAGCCGCTTCGATAAATGGTTTACACAAATACGTGAGGCACTGGCGCAGGATGTGAGCTCTATAGATTTCCTGCAGGATTTTAAAACCTCCTTTCTGGCAGAGGAAATTTATGTGTATACTCCCAAAGGCGATGTAAAGATGCTCCCGGTAGGCGCCACGGCATTAGACTTTGCTTTTTCGGTGCACAGCGTGGTAGGCTCGAAATGTATTGGCGCCAAGGTAAATCACAAGCTTGTTCCCATCAGCCACAAGCTCAGGAGTGGCGACCAGATAGAAATTATTACCAGCAACAAGCAAAAGCCGCATGAAGACTGGTTGAATTTTGTGGTAACTACTAAGGCGAAAAGTAAAATAAAAGACGCGCTGAAAGAAGAAAAGCGCAAAGTGGCCGGTGAAGGAAAATATACGTTGCAGCGAAGGCTCGAAAGCATAGGCGCAGCGGTAAGCCAGGCAAATATAGAAGAGCTGACTTCCTTTTATAAACTGGCCTCACCGCTGGATTTATATTACCAGATAGCGGTAAAGAATATTGACCTTAAAGAATTAAAAGAAGAATTCCAGGTGCTTGGCGATAAGCTGGTGCTGCCAAAACCGGTAAAAACCGAGCCGGAAATAAAGCATCACGAAGCTGATGCTAACCGGCCGGCACATAAAAAGGAAAACGAGCTGATTATTTTTGGGGAAAGCAGCGACAGGATCGTATATACTTTGGCCAATTGCTGCAAACCTATTCCGGGGGATGATGTTTTTGGATTTGTAAGCACGGGTAAGGGGTTAATTATTCATCGTACCAATTGCCCTAATGCCGCAAGGCTCATGTCTAATTTTGGCCACCGCGTAGTAAAAACCAAATGGGCTAAAAATAAGGAAATATCTTTTCTTACCGGTTTAAAGATTGTGGGGCTTGATGATGTGGGTGTGATACATAAGATCACCAACCTGGTGTCGGGCGAATTAAAGATCAACATAGCCGCTTTAACCGTGGAGGCAAAAGAAGGGCTTTTTGAAGGCAACATCAAATTATTTGTGCATGATAAGGAAGAACTGGATGAGCTGGTAGAACGTTTGAAAAAACTCCCCGGCATTGAAGCGGTAGAAAGATATGATACGGAAGCGGCATAAGTGGCAAAGGAACTCAAACTGTCTTTATTTTTCCTGGTATACCTTATACACATTTTCTAATGCCCCGTCATATCCTTTCCTGCCAGCAAATGCATCGGGGTTGTAAGGATCTCCGGGTATATGTTTCTCATGCAGCCTGAACTGGCTGGCATGAGATGCCCCCATATATCAAACTCCAGTTGCTTCATTGCATTGAGCGTATATGCGTAATCTTCTTTGACAGACGGGTATTCCTTTACGTCTGCAAACTTTCTTTCCGTAATGATAGTTGGAATATTTGCAATAAGCACTTTGTAGATGCGGTTGTTGTCTTTTACATCAAGCATATAACTGCAGGAGCCTTTTGTATGCCCGGTATTGATGCGTATATTGCCCTGGCCGGTAACTACGAGATAAGACGCCAGGTCGTAAGTGCCTGTGTAATAAAGATTACCGGCAATACGAAAAGGCTCATAAGGCTTCAACCAGTCTGTGGGATTATTCCCGGGCTCTGTAACTTTTTGAGCATACAGGCTGGTTGCAATATGCATGCTAATGAGCATAAAAATATGTCCGGCAACCTTCTTCATGATATTGAAAACACATTAATATCCTTCAGACGCTATCGCTTCTATCGCATTCTTTACGATATTAATTAATACCTGTTCTATCTGCTACGGATCTGCTGTTATATAAAATGAATCCCCGGGCATATCGCAGATAAACTGAATATTTTTCTCGCCGGCTTTCATTTCCGTAAATTTTATGATGGGTTGTATGCCGCGATCAATTCGTCTATTTCATGCTTGCCGGCAGGTAGAAATTTGATGTTGAAATCCCTGTCTTTTATGGCTTGTGTACCCTCCATTAACCCTGACAGCAGGTTGTAGGAATAGCCCTTCCGCAATGTGGAAGGGCTATTTGAGGGTTACAATAAAAGCGTTCCCGAACTTCAGGATTAGTAATTATCCTGAATACTCAATACCCTGTATTTTGCTCTAATTTAGCATTTGCCGTAATCGCTGTTGTTGGAATGGGGAATAACCTGCGATAGGTATCTGTGTTAGTTTTAAAACCATACACATTTTCAAACTTTCCAAATCTTATCATATCGTTTCTGTGAACGCATTCCCAGGCAAATTCACGGCATCTTTCTTCGTAAAGGCTTTCCAGATCAACAGATGCCCAATCTGGCGATGTGGTTCTGTTAGACCGTACCATATTTACCAGCCCCAATGCGGTTTGTCCTGAAGTAGCTGCACCACCACGAAGAATGGCTTCTGCTTTCATCAGTAAAATATCGGCATATCGGAATACGGGAACATCATTGTTTTGGTTTCTTGTGGTTGAACCGGCATCAGGATGAAACTTAATGTTCCTGGCGCCCTGGTTCCAGGCTAATTCATCATTGCCGCAATCAAACAATGTTGGGTTTTGCCTTAACTTAATAGAAGTATCTATGTTTAAATGATACGTATAGCTGTTGCCGCCATCCGGTCCGGAATAAAACTGGTTATAACCAAGGTTTGTTGTTTGTACTATAATCGGGTTACCATTATCCCAGTACTGAGGTCCATACAGCCATTGCTTCATCCTGATGTCATTTTCATCAGACAGGAAATAGTTCAAGAAGCTTGACAGGGTAGCTCTTGGGCCGCTGGGCTTACTGTTTACAAGCCCGTTACCTGTGGTTTGATTGATAACAGGATCAACATTTGTTCCTACTGTTGAACCGGAATATCCGTATTTCATTCCCAGGTTCCTGTTTAGATCATAACGTCCGTAAAACACATATCCGGCTGAGGTTGAAGGATCGTAAGGGATGGCAAAAATAAATTCTGACTGGGTAGTTGGACCATTGTCAGGATAAAACATTTGCAGATAACTGTTCCTTGGCTGAACAGCATATTTACCGGAATTAATAACGGCATCACATGCCGCAATGCACTCATTATTTTTGGCATTGCCTGTATATACTTCTGCATTAAGATATAGCCTGGCTAAAAGCGAATGGGCAAAATATTGAGTAGGTTTCCCATAAGTAGAGGCACCCACATCGGTTTTCAGATAAGGGATCGCCGCTGTAAGTTCTGATTCTACAAAATCAAATACATCTTTACGGCTTGCTTTTGCCTGAAGACCGGGACTCGGGTAAACCGTATCCAAAGGTACTCCTCCATACAGGTCCATCAGCTCCCAGTAAGCATAAGCCCTTATTGTTTTTACTTCTGCCATGCTTGTATTTTTTGCATCCCCCTCGGGCGCACTGGCTAAAATGTAGAGGGTTTGGTTGCAGGTACCTACCAGTCCGGTAATATCATTCCAGGCGGTAGTTACCCAGTTGTGGTCTGGTGTCCATGAGTGCCTGTGCAGGGCTTCATAGCTGGCGCCATCGTACCAGTTACCGCCAAAAGCCGGTAATATGGCTTCATCAGTAGAACATTCGGATATAAAAAAATAAGTTTGAGCAAAATGGTCTCTTAAGCTGGTGTATACAGGCCCAATAAGCGCCTGAAACTGTTCTTCTGTTTGCGGGAAAACATCCTCAGTATACAAAGACTTTGGTGTTACATCTATTTTATGACAGGCACTTATTGCCATGATAAATAAAACAGGTAATATATATTTAAAACTTTTTTTCATGCTTTACCTTTTTAGTAATTAAAATTCTTTGATTTTCATCAGAACCCTACGTTTACACCAAATATGATGGTACGGGTTTTAGGGTAGAAATTATTGCCATCCACACCCAGTCCTACACCACCCTGGTTGATTTCAGGGTCAATTCCTGTATATTTTGTAATAACAAATAAGTTATTCGCCGTTAAATAGAGCCTTAGATTACTGATATAGTCATAGCTCTTCACCGGCAAGCGATAACTGAAGGTGGCGTTGTCTAACCTTATGTAGGAACCTTTTTCGATATAACGGGTAGAATAAGCATTGTTTTTTGCATCTGTCATCTGGTCATCAGCGGCATGTGCACTTATATTATTTACTGCAGCATTTACCGTATAAGAAAGATCGGCTCTGGTTACATTAAATATCTTGCCGCCAAATGCTCCCCTGAAAAAGAAATTAAAATCAAAATTTTTATAGCTCAGCGTATTGTTCCATCCTAACAATAATTTGGGATAAGGGCTGCCGGCATAAACATAATCTGTGCCGATGGCAGGCGAGGTGGTTAAAGTTTTGTCCTGCGCCAGAAACTGCGAGTTACCGTTTGCATCTTTTCCCTGATAGTTTAAGGTAAAAAATTCACCGATAGAGTGATCTACTTTAAGAATTTGTAAAGTACTATTTGTTTGACCGGCGCCATCGGGCTGCGTATAACGAATAGAATCAGAATTTACCCCGTATTTGGCAGGGCCGTTCATATCTAAAATCAGGTTTTTATTGGCAGCAAGGTTCACAGCGGTATTCCAGGAAAAATTTTTAGCCTTTACAGGTGTTGCTGCTAAGCTCAGCTCAACACCACGGTTGCGTACTTTTCCGCCATTGCCCCACACAAATCCTCCCGGCACGATGGTGCTGCTTACCGTGTAAGCAAAGATCATATTGGTGGTTATTTTTTCATACAAATCCAGCGAGCCTGATACTTTACCATTAAACAAGCCAAAATCAAGCCCCAGGTTAGTGGTGGATGTTACTTCCCATTTTAAATCAGGATTAGAGCCTTGTGTTACGCCAATAGCAGTTTCATACACACCATTATTATAATAGGTGCCAAAGCTGCTGAACAACTGTTTGGCAGTATATGCGCCAAACCCAAAAGCGTTACCTGTTTGTCCATAACTTGCTCTCAGCTTCAGATCATTTATGAAGGAAACATTTTCCATGAATTTTTCCTGGTCTATTCTCCAGCCCAGGCCAACTGCGGGAAAATAACCCCATTGATTGTTGGTGCCGAATACAGAACTGCCATCTCTTCTTACAGACGCCTGCATCAGGTATTTGTCGTTGTAGTTGTAATTTACCCTGAAAAAGTCTGAAATAAACCTTGTGGTTTGGTATACCGAACCGCCAAAATTAACGGTATAGCCATTTACGGCCTGGTAGTTGCCTAAGCCCAGGTTATAATACCCTGTATAGTCCGACACAAAGTTGGTGTTACTTGCCTGCAAACCATCACCAGAATTGTTTTCCTGCCAGGAGTAGCCCAGTACTGCATTCAGGGAATGCTTTTTTATATCGCCGTTCCAGGTAAGATATGATTCTATGGTAGTGGAATTGTTTTCATAAGAACTCCTGTAAGCGGCGCCGTTTTCACCAAAAGTGATCAGCCCTTTATTGGTGAAACCGGGATCAGGATTACTGTAAAAACCGGATTTATAGTTATCTGAATAATAGCTGTTATAATATTCTCCGTGCAGGGATGTGTTTTTTTGATAGGCAGCATTGAGATTATATTTAAAGCCAAGGGGTAAAGTAGCTTCAATGGTAAAATTGCCTATGAGGGTATTGTATTTCGTATCATCCTGCGCGTTATTCACCAATGACAGGGGGTTAAAATAACCGGTAGTATTGAAGTTTTCAAAATATGCTCCATCAGCATTATATACCGGAGAAACCGGCATGTGTTTAGCGGCCTGTTGCAATACCACGTTTCGCAACGGTGTATTAGTGGCCTTGCTGTTAGAGTTCATAACGTTAAGCCCTAACTTCACCTTATCCTTCAACGCCTTTTGCTCAAGGCTTAAACGGGCTATTACTCTTTTTAATTCACTTTTTAACAAGATCCCTTCTTTGTCGAGATAATTCAGGCTGGCGCTGTATGTGCTTTTTTCATTACCTCCGCTGAAAGAAAGGTTATGATTTTGAGATATAGCATGCGACCGCTGGATAGCTTTCATCCAGTTGGTATTAGCGCCCAGGTCATCAGCGGGTAATATCGTATTTCCGTTCCCGGTTACATACGCTTTGATCTGATCCGCATTCATTACTTCCAATGCTCCTGAAACTTTTTCAAGGCCTATATACCCGTCATACGCTGCCTGGGTTCTTCCGGCTTTTCCTTTTTTGGTGGTAACTATAATAACACCGTTAGATGCCTTATTGCCGTAGATGGCAGTTGCCGCAGCATCTTTCAGCACATCAATAGAGGCGATATCAGCAGGAGCGATCGTAGCAATATCTGCGCCGGGAATACCATCAATTACATAAAAAGGACCCTGCGGACTATTAATGGTGGAGGCGCCGCGCAACACCACGGCAGCAGATGCATTAGGGTCGCCGCTGGCAGTAATATTAAGCCCCGGCACTTTACCCTGCAACAACTGACCTATATCGCCGGTTACAGTGCGGTTCATATCCTCCGGTCTTACCGAAGCAATGGCACTTGATAAATTCTTTTTTGAACTGCGGCCATAACCTACTACTACAATATCTGTTAAGTCGGTTTCAAGAGGTTGCATAACGATGCGGATAACCGTCCGTCCGCTTACCGGTATTTCCCTGGTTTGATATCCGATAATAGAAATAATAAGGGTTGCCTCTTCATCTACCCCATTTAACAGGTAATTACCATAGGAGTCTGTAGTTGTACCCCGCTGGGTTCCTTTAATTACGATACTTACCCCTGTCAAAGCTTCTTCCTTTTCTGTTACCACGCTGCCGCGAATATCAATAGCAGCAGATATTACATTAAAGGAGCGCTCAGCCGGGCGGACAATTTCCGCCTTCTGTTTTATAACAATTATTTTACCAACAATCTGGTAAACGAGTAACTGGTCTTTCAGGCAATAATCCATTACCTCTGAAACAGGTACATTCTTTACATTGATGTTAACCGGGCGGGTTCCCTTCAATGTTGGTTCATCCCATATAAATGAAAATCCTGTTTGCAGCTTCACCTGGTTGAACACCTGCTCCAGCGGGGCATTTTTAAGAGACAGGGTTACTTTTTGGGCAAGTCCCTCCGCATGGACACAGAAGCTTGCTACGATTAATAATACTGTTAATTTCATTGCCAACAGCGTTTGTTTTGGTATCCGGACAGGCAAGCGCCCGGCATTGCAAAGAGCTTTAAAATGCATAACTTTGGTTGGGTTTGGTTAATAAATAAGCGGTCTTACACGATTGTTATTATTGAATTAATCTAAACTTGCGGCCAGAGGTGGTAGTAACACTTCTGGCCTTTTTATTTCAGGATTAAATCAAGCGAATTATGTTTACTCAACAATGATCTCACCATTATCAAATCTGGAATAGATGCCATACTGCTCAAGTGCTTTCAGCACATCCGACAAATTGACCCCACGGTTAATTAAACCGCCAAACCTGGCTTCCGGCACTTTATTTTTATAAACCACCTGCACATCGTACCACCTGGCTATCTGCCGCATCAGTGATGCCAGGTCGGTACCCTTCATCCGGAAATATCCTTCTTTCCACGACATCACCTGTTCCAGGTTAACACCTTCTGCCACGTCTATCTTATCGGCCTTAACAATTGCCTGTTCACCGGGCTTTACCGCTGCGGCGTGTTGATTATTCGTTACCTGAACAGCGCCCTGCAAGAGTGTGATCCTGATATCTGCTTCATCATTGTAAGCATTTACGTTAAAGCGGGTTCCCAATACTTTTACAACCGTTTTTCCTTTACTCACTATAAATGGTTTCAACGCATCGTGTGCTACTTCAAAATAAGCCTCTCCTTCTATAGCAACTTTTCTTTCCTTTCCTGTAAAAGCAACAGGGTAGGTAACCGATGACCCGGCATTCAGCCAAACACGGCTGCCGTCGGCCAGCGTAATATCAATTATCATGCTGCCGCGGGGATTTAAAAGTGTATTGTAGCTCAGTTCGCCCGATGAAGCGCCGGTTGCTTCATAAGCGATTTTCCCATCTGCTAACTTCACCAGCTTCACACCTCCCTGCATAGTCAGCGATCCGTTCACAGCGCTGTCTAAATAAATCTGTTGTCCGTTGGAAAGCATGATCATAGCACGGTTTGTTTCCGGCGCCATTATATCATTGGGTAGTGATGTTCGTACCCTTTCCTGCGGGGGCTGCTGTTTATTATTGAATAAAAAAAAGTAACCGCTAAACCCGATCACCAATAACACAGCGGCAGCAATCGCCAACCGACGCCATACTCCGCGTTCCGCTTTGGCAGGCAGGTGATGCACGGGCGCCTGTTGTTTCACTATCTGCTTAAATATATAATCGGCATCGTCTGCCGGTATATCTTTGTTTTCAGGCAACCCGTCGTAAAGATCATTAAGAGCTTGTGTTCTCCTGCTTTCTAATAAAGGATCCAGCCAAAGCCGGAATAGCTCCGTTTCTTCAGTATCGGTCAGGCTTTCGTGCAGGTACCGCCGGAATAGCTCTTCGAAGCGTTGCGCTTTCATAAATAATTTAAGTTTCAAATAAAGCAGGCGTATACATTGGAGTGCCCGGATACTTTAGACAAACAGGAGAGCACAGGGGGGCCATCAGGAAAAAAATAAATTCAGGAGAAACAAACAAAAATAGCAAGCGATACAACGGCATCCATCCGGCGCTCCAGGAACATGCGGATGGAACGAAGCGCCAGCTTCATATATTTTTTGGAAGTCAGTACCGATATATTAAGCTGTTTGGCAATGGCTTCATGGCATTGTCCCTGCTGGCGGTGAAGCATATATACTTTTTGCTGCTGTGGCGGAAGCTGCCTGACGGCAGTTTGTAATAACAGGGAGTATTCCCGGTCGGCAGCATCGTTTTCGGTAAAACAACTGCTGCTTTCATGCACTGGTATGCGGTTAATGCCCAGTTTTTCCATTGCCCTGGCCCGGAGATAATTAGTAGCAGTATTACGGGCTATGGTGCGCAACCATGAATTAAAATAGTCAATATCACGGAGTTGCTCCCGCTTTTCCCATATTTTCAGAAAAACATCCTGTACCAGCTCCTGGGCCAGACTTTCAGATTTGGTGAGGAACAAACCCAGCACATATATTTTTTTACGGTAACGGTCATAAAGCACCCTGAAAGCGGCTTCGTCGCCTTCGCCCACCTGGAGCAACAGGGCTTTTTCATTATGCAGGAAAATCTGTTTCAAAGCAATCAATCACTAAGTAACAGTGAAATTATCAAAAAATGCCTAAGATGCAAATTTATAATGGATACTGCCCTGTAAGGTTAACCTTTTTCTGTTCTTCATTTCTGCAAATAGCGTAGCTTCATAGCCATAATAATTATCCTTTTAATTTTTTATAATCATGCAACGATTTATTGTATTCCTTACCGTTATTTTTGGGGCATTATCCTGTAATACAGCGGGAAAAGCGCAGCAGGCAAAGGATGGCTGGATTTCATTATTCGATGGTAAAACCCTTAACAACTGGAAAGCAGGCGATAATGCTTCTTCCTTTAGCGTGGAAGATGGTAAGCTGGTGGTGAACGGCCCAAGGGCCCACCTGTTTTACCAGGGAGATGTACAGCAGCATAATTTCAAAAACTTTGAATTTAAAGCCGACGTAATGACAACGCCCGGTTCCAATTCAGGCATTTATTTTCATACGGTATACCAGGAAGATGGCTGGCCCCGGAAAGGATATGAAGTGCAGGTAAACAATTCGCATACCGACTGGCGCAGGTCTGGCAGCTTATATGGTTTTTCGGATGTACGGGAAGTATATGCGAAAGATAATGAATGGTATACCGAATACATAAAAGTAGAAGGTAAAAGGATCATTATTAAAATAAACGACAAAACGGTAGTTGACTATACGGAGCCCGAAAACCAGGGGAGGGATGAAAAAAACACACAGCGTGTACTCTCCGGCGGTACATTCGCTATTCAGGGGCATGACCCCAAAAGCAAAGTATATTTTAAAAACATAATAGTTAGGCCGCTGGCAGATTAACAGGAAGAAAGGCAGGCAGCGACACGAAAAAGGAAATTGTATTCCTCTTCTGATTTTAGTTTTGAGGTTTAAAACTTATTGGGTTCCTGCACTGTTTTTTAGTGCATTGCATTTCTCCTGCGTTTACCTGCTATAACCACCCGGATCGTTTAAAAAAGTAATACAGCAGACTACAGACAGCAATGGTTAAAATAATTACAGCATAGTATCCATAATGCCAGTCGAGCTCGGGCATAAATTTAAAATTCATGCCATAAAAACCGGCGATCATGGTTGGCATAGCAATGATAGCAGCCCATCCCGCAAACTTTTTTGAAGTATCATTCTGAGATATGGATATCAAAGAAAAATTGGCTTCCAGCGCAGTATTTAATAATTCTCTTGTATTATCTATCATTTCATTAATGCGTACGGCGTGGTCGTAGATATCACGAAAATAAGGCTGTGTTTCATTTGATATGCTTTTGATATCAAAGCGCATCAGGCGGTTGCAAATATCTATCAGCGGCGATACCGCTCTTTTTACTTCCAGCAGTTCCCGCTTTAACTCGTATATCTGTTCTGTAGTTTCCCGGCTGGGCTTTCCTTTAAATATTTTGTCTTCAATTATGTCTAACTCCTGTTCCAGCTCATCTACAACAGGGAAATACTTGTCAACAATAAAATCCATAATAGCGTATAGCACAAATCCCTGGCCTTTACCTAACAGCTCGGGCATTGTTTCACAACGCGACCGTACTTCGGTATATGCAACAGAAGAACCATGCCGGATGCTCACAATAAAGTTCATTCCAACAAAAAAATGCGTTTCGCCAAATTCAATATGCCGTTCCTGGTTCATCTGTGCCGTACGAAGCACTACAAAAATCGAGTCGCCGTATAATTCTATTTTAGGACGCTGGTGCGCCCTGTGCGCATCTTCAATGGCCAGGTCGTGCAAATTAAATTCATCCTGCACTTTGCTGAGTATTGCTTCCGATGGTTCATATAGCCCTATCCATACAAACTTGTCCTTTTCTTTAAGGATATCATGTACGTTATTTAATTCAATATCGGCAAGTTTTCGGCCACCTGCATAAGCAGCGCAATTGATAATCTCTTTCATGTGTTGCTGTTGGAAAGTTATCAATACTGTTTCTTACAGGAAGTTCGGAAAAAAATATTTTCCAGCCTTATAAAGGGTACAAAACCTCCGGCATTTTACATCACGCTTCAGCAATAGGCCGGCAGCCCGGCCTATTGCTGAAACTTATAGTATGATCAGTTTTTTTGTTGCTGAAAAATGGGTTGTTTCCATTTTGTAATAATAGGTTCCCCTGCTTAATCCCCCGGTACTTAATTCAATAGTGTGCGTTCCTTTTTCCTGTATACGCTGTACCAGTACTTTTACTTCCCTGCCGTTTATATCAAACAGTGTTAGTTTTACCAAACCAGACTGTGGAATGGAATATTGGATCGTGGTACTTTTATTGAAAGGATTAGGATAGTTCTGTTGCAACGCATAGCCTGCAGGTTGCCCGTTTAAATTAATGGGAACAATTGTGGAATAGCTGAAATGGCCATCTATGTCAACCTGCCGCAACCGGTAATAGTACCGGCCTGGCGCCACGTTGTTATCGTTGTAGGTGTAGCTGAGCAAATTATTGCTGTTGCCTGCGCCGTTTACGAAACCAATTGCGGTCCACTGAACGCCATCCGGGCTTCGTTGTATTTCAAACCCACGGTTATTATTTTCAGAAGCGGTTTCCCACATTAACCGTATACTATTTTCGGCGGGGGCTGCCGAAAGACCGGTTAGCGTAACAGGTAAAATTGAACAATCTTCCGGCTGCAATGCAAGCGTTTGTAGGGCTCCCTCCAATTTGCAACCATTTATATCTGTAATCCGGGTTAAATTAATTGCGGTTGTAGCCTGGGATTGAAAAGCAACATCTACCCAGTAATTGGCAGAGCTGCTTTCTGATGGGAGTCCTCCGGTATAAGTATAAACACTTCCTGCCAATGCAGTAAGCGGATCATTAACCACATCACTGCTAAGCCCTTCCGAAGTATATGCATAATAGCCTCCCGGCGAATAATAGGAAGCGATATAAGTAGTATTGGCATTTATAGCAACAGGACTTGTAAAGTTTATCTGTTTCCAGCCAATGGTATTATCGGTGGTTAACGTTCCGGTTGCTAATGGAGTAACCACATCTGCAGGGCTCCATACATTTCCTGTATACTCCCGAACAATATCATCGGTTTTATAAAATCTAACACCTGTAATGTATCCGGCAAGGGTAGATGTAAATCTCATTCCCAGTTCTACCGCCGCCTGATCTGCTGTTTGGCTTCCGCCAATTGCTGATGGATCCCAAATGCTGTATACGGGACTCAAAGGTTCCCGGATATGGGTATTAAAAGCAGTTTGATTATTTACGTTATTAAATGTTTCTCCATTGATAACAAGGGTATAGGGCGCAGTGCCTGCTGTGCCGTTAAAGGTGAGAAAAATATCCTCACCCGCACAAACCGGCGTAACAGGCGATAAGTTGCCAGAAGGCAATGCGTTAATGGTTACCGTTGCCGTACTTAAAGCCGCGCCGGTATTGTTGCAGTCGCCGGCGTCAGTTACGCTTGTCAGCACATAGTCAATAGATGGCACTGATGCAGCCACTTCGGCAAATAAAACATCGGCCCAATAATTGGCATTGCTGCTTAAAGGGTCATTCGGAAATCCGCCGCCATATTTGAATACTCCGTTGGGTCCGTCGGTTCCCGCCGCTAAAGCAGTAAGGGAGGCACTCGTTACCGCATTCGTTAGTCCTGCACCGGAATAGGCAAAGTATCCGGAAGGCGAATAATAAGAAGCAATATAGGTGGTATTAGCGGTTATATAAACAGGAGCTGCAAAGCGTACTTCCTGCCAGCCGCTTTCGGTTTCATTGATAAATGTGGCGCTGGCTAAAAGTGAAGTTCCATCGGACGACCATAACTTACCAATATGTGTGTTGTTAGCGCCACCATTATCAGAGCCTTTATAAAAACGCACACCTGTAACATACCCATTAACAGATGACCTGAACTTAACACCTACCTCAATTCCGTTTGGCTGGTTATCGTTAGCATTGGCATTATCCGGAATGCCGGTATTGCTCCAAATGCTCTCTTCTGCTGCGGTGAAGCTGGCAATTTCATCGCCCACTTCCACATTGTTATAGGTGATACCGTTTATTACAAGGTTAAACGGCGCCGTGCCGGTTGCAGATGCAAGTGTTAGGGTTACCGGTTCTCCCTGGCATACAGGCGATGTTGCTGTAATCGTTGCAGTAGGTGTAGCGCATTCAACATAACTGGCTATATAGTCGCCGGTGCCCGCTTCATAAAATCCATATTCCATTCCTTTTATCATTTGAGTGGTAAAAGGAACCTGCGATCCGTTTTTTGTTATACTGCTCAGCTTTACATTGTTTACATACTTAGGCAGCATGGCCTGTAAGAAATCGGCGCCTTCCGCAGCAGATATGGAAAAGCTCAACTGGTTATTCTCCCAGTTCAGGGTACCGAATGATGAATTGTTTCTTGCATCAAGCCAGGTTAACATTTGTTTGGCCGAAATAACAGGTACCTGCCTGGCTAATGCAGATGCAATAATGGCTTCTGATCCCGGATGAAGCGGTCCGTCGGACATATCGGTATGCATATTGGCGCAAAACACGCCGTAATATCCTTCCGGACCAAGGGCTTTATCTAATAAAGCGTTGCAAAAGCTGCTGTAATCTATGCCCGACTCATCCGTCATTTGGGTAGCTACCTGGTAACAATCAATAATAGATCCGTCGGTTTTGGCAAAACGCATAGGCATGCCCGAACCGGTAAACATACCCGGCCTGTTCTGCACCCAGCTACCCGGCCAATAGTAATAATTTACATCCAGCCTTATTCCATGTAATGCTTCTGCTTCAGCATGCGAAGCCCAGTCGCTCCAGGCAATGCAATGTGTACGGTTGGTAACAATAGGGGCAATGCCGGGTAAATTTTCCAGCAACTCCCCTTTTTGTGTGGTAATAAATTCATCCAGCGAAGCGGGTGTCCAGTTGTCGCAATTGGTATTTACATGTAATCCAATTTCAAAGCCCTGTGCCTGGTAGCTGTCTACCTGCTCATTGGAGATTCCGGTATTGGGAAAAATATAGGAAGTGCCGCGAATAGCTGTCCAGTCTGCAACAGAGGAACCAGGGGGGCTTAATTCAAGATACCTGTCGAACCGGCCGGCAGTTCCGGCGGTACCATGATCATCCCCTGTCATTACAATGGCGGCTTTTAACCCTTTTGGTAAAAACCAGAAGCGGGGCAGGGGTTTGCGATGAAGGCTCGATTGCACAATGATATTGGTTAATAGCCTTTGCTGTTCATCGGCCTGTGGTATCGCTATTTTATTGAAATCAACCCAATCAGGCTGCACATCTCCCGCTTTAGCTCCAAAGAAAAGATCATTGGAGCGTATAGGACCGGGTTGTCCGTCTCTTTCATCACCCGCCCATAACGGATTGCCCTGGCGTGTATAAATAATTGATTTGGCGAGGTTGTAAGTAAAAGCGATAGCCCTGCCGCCATTTTCACCCACGTTATTTATGGTAACAGCGGGGTTTGCGGTTGCTGTTACTGCATCGGCATACAGGGTGGCTAAAGCCGTTGCTCCATTTAGCGTGTAAAGATCGGCTGTTCCATGGTATTGCATAGTTTGATTAACAATGCCTGCACCCGGCCCTGTTGAAGTATTTACCAGCATATAGGCATTGGGTAAAGTGCCCGAAGCCGGGGTGATGCCTAACAGGGATTGCAATTGTGCGTTGGGGCGCATAGCTATTAAAGTGCCGCCATTATTTACCCAGTTGCTGAACATGCTTACCTGCTCTGTATTTACCGGCATTTCGCCCAGTATCACTACATCATAATTATCCAGACTGGTTTCAGAAACAGAAGCAATATCAGCAGCATCAAAGGCATTTAATCCTTCGGCACGTAATATTTCAACCGTATACCGGCTAAAAGGATTTAATGGGTTGCTGATTACCAGTATAGGCCCACCGGGGCCGTCGCTTGGGTTCTGAGGCTGAGCACTGGCAAAAACAAAAGTCATAAGTGCAGTATGCAGGCACAATAATGACCTGCGGAAAAATAGGTTAATAGCTTGTTTCATTTCTGCTGTAGATTTGGCGTAAGGTGAAATGATGTTTTGGTTTTATAGAGGTACCTTTAATCGGTCACAAGATTTTTAACAGGAATAGAAAGGATTCAGTGTAAAAACCGATAAGTGTTAGTACTGTTTTTAAATAAGCGTTAACCCTTAGCTGTGCGTAATGTACATAAAATTGCTATTCATACACAAAATGAAAGCATATTTCCTATTAAAAAACTTTGTTCCGGCAATATGGCGCTATTAAAAGTATCGGAAATCCGCAGGCAGGAAGGCGATCGTTTGGTATTGCGGGATATTAGCTTTACTCAGCCGCAGTTGCAAAAAATTGCTATTGCAGGTGCGTCGGGATCAGGAAAAAGCACCTTGCTGAAAATTATAGCAGGATTGATCCAGACCGATGCGGGTGAAATAATATTTGAAAATAAAAGGGTAAAAGGGCCGTATGAAAAATTAATACCGGGACATCCGGAAATCGCGTATTTATCACAGCAATTTGAATTGCGCAATAATTACAGGGTAGAAGAGATACTGAGTTACGCAAACACCTTATTGCCCGGACAAGCTGAGACCTTATACGAAGTATGCAGGATCAGCCATTTACTGAAAAGGAGAACGGATGAATTATCGGGCGGAGAAAAACAAAGAATTGCATTGGCCAGGTTACTTACCACTTCGCCCAAACTTTTATTATTAGATGAACCCTTTTCAAATCTTGACCTGATCCATAAAAATATACTGAAATCCGTTATCCGCGATATTGGTGACAGATTGAATATTACCTGCACGCTGGTTTCACATGATCCCGGCGACACGCTTCCCTGGGCAGACAAAATTTTTATAATGAAAGACGGGCAAATCATTCAAACCGGATCACCTGCAGAAATATACCAGCGGCCTGTTACTGAATATGCAGCGGCATTATTTGGGAAATACAATGTGCTCAGTGAGCCTCAGTTAAGAACTCTTTTGAACTTAGCCGCTGCAGAGATGAATGCAAAAAACCTGTTCATTCGTCCCGAGCATTTTAAAATAGTTGCAGCAGAGGAGCGGTCTCTCAAAGGAAAAGTAAATGCCGTATACTTTTTTGGAAGTTATTATGAAATAGAGATCATGCTTTCAGAAAATAAAATTACAGTAAAAACAGATGGCTATCCTCCATCCGTTGGCGATGCAGTGTATGTTTCTTTAAACACCGGGGTAATTGGAGATGCTTAATTGTAATTACAGGCAATAACAATCTTCACCATAACCAAAGTTATTTTAACTCATACTCAGAAGGCAATACTCCTTTTTTAAACAGGTCGTAGCCAAACATAGTTGGATTGTATTCTCCGATAACATCTACATCAGCTTTTTCGGGTATTTTACTTTCCATCCCCATACACCAAAAAGCGGCATTCACAAACAATCTGCGGAGGTCTTCACTTTTAAAATCAATGGAAGCGCCTATCGTGCTGGCAAAAACCCTTCCTGTTTGGCCATTCTCTCCCTGGTAAGTTCTGATCCACGATACCGGCATAATGGATTTATTGAGATTGACACTACTGTCTGGCGATAATCCATTGGTGGATTGCCCGTATACCAGAACCCTGGTATCACCGGGCAGTTCTCTTACCGTATATACATCTGTTGGCCCCCATATATTAGCAACGCCGTTGAGAACAGGATTTTTTTCATCTTTTATGATGCCGTTAATTAAGCCGCGTGTGCCTTCGCTTCCATGTTTTCCATGATGATTGATCCAGGTTTCACCCAAAATCTTTCTTCCAAAACCGTCTTCCCATCCCTTTACCTTGCTGTTAAAGGAATACTTTGCATATGGATTACCAGGATTTTTTTTATAGTAAAAAGCGTGTGTTGCAGTACGTAATCCCATAACCGGCTTACCCTGTCGTATATAGTTGTCAATGTATTTCATTTGTTCATTGGGCAACTCCCTGAAGCGGGTGAAGATCACCATCAGGTCGGCGGTTTGCAGGTTTTCAAGTCCCGGGATATGATCAAGTGTTTCCACATTAATATAGCCTGTTTTTGGATCAACAGCAAACAATACCGTGCACTTAAATCCATACCTGAGGGCAAGTATTTTTCCCAGCATGGGTAACGCTTCTTCTGAGCGGTATTCTTCATCGCCACTGATAAGTACAATATGTTTCCCTTTACCCGGACCTTCACCACCGGCATAGGTAACCCATTGTTTGGGCTGTTGAGCCAGTGTGCAGGATGTACAGAAAATAATTACTGCGAATACGCGAAAAATGCAGGAGCTTAAAGAGAAGAATTGTTTCATGTTGTGAATTTATAGCACTCCGGCAAATTACGGGTTTTTAACCAAATCAAACTACTGCCGAAGCCGTGTTTTTAATTCCGGGGTATTTTCCCAAAAAATGAAAAAGTGATTTTGTAATTTTAAGAAAACACATTTAGTACTAACAAACCCTGAAGCATGTGAGTCCTTCAGGGTTTGTTGATATATTTTCCGCTGCATTATTCCTATTTTCACCCCATTACCGGATAAGCCTGGCTTAATATTATCAGGGAAGGCAGCATACTGCAGCCACATTAAAGATGAATAGCAACAGGTTAAAACTGTATTGCCAAACCAATATTCACCAGGTAATCTGCAAAAGCGGCATCCCCAATTGTATAGGTTCCGGTTTCAGCCGTGCGGATTTTATCTGGCACGCTTTGCGTACGGTTGCGTACAACAGCAACAGGAACAAAAGCATACAGCATGCCTCCTTTGATGTGATATTGTAAGCCCGGTTCTACAGAAACAATATATCCCGGTCTGCGAAAACCATCGCTGCCACCTATGGCATCGCGGGCAGGTACACATTCATCACGAACGCCTGCCGACAAAGTGAGTCTGTTGAAGTTAACATTAATGCCCGCTCTGAGCATATACTGATCGGGCACGCTCATTACATCGCTGCGGTATAATATACTGCTCGCTGCTGTGGCGCCGCCCCTTGAGGTAGAAACGCCATTATGCTCGCGGGGATTAAACAGGTAGTATACATTGCCGTACAGCCCAATGCTATGATTGATATTATAATAGGCATTTAATTCTGTTGTAAAGCCGGTTCCGCCATCACCCAATTGTATAGACTGATCTACCGGACCCAGCAGCCTGGTACTGTCGTTTTTAATAAAATAGTCCTGGTATTTATAATCGCCGGTAGGCAGTTTAATGCCAACGCCAAGCTGCACATTGGCTTTGGCAATAGCAGGATCTAATAGCCATTTATACACGGTCAGGCGAACATCTCCTATACCAAAAGAATGGGTTTTGTGTCTTCCATTGGCGCCTCCGCCATTGCCACCATGTTCATACATAGAAGAGCGGGCGTTGGAGTTAACGGGCAGATTGAAACCTACTGACCAGCCATTGTGCAGTTTCCTGATCAGGGTAAGGTCGAGACTATAGCTGTGGTTGATTACTTCCGTGCCTTCTTTTACACGGTTCTCTTCTTCTTCGGATCCGCGAAAATGCCTGAACGACCGGAAATACCGGTTATTGGCGTATAATTCCCAGTTTGTTTTAACCGTATCGTGGGATCCGTCCAGCATACAAACACCGCCTGTGCTGCGCACAGCCACACAACCCTGCGATTGGACTTTCAATGAAACAAAAAATATAAAGGATGCGACAAGCGCAACTATCTTTTTCATACAAAAAAATTTAACAGCAATAAACAAATGAATTTTTGAGTAACAGTAAAAGAGAAGAAGCGGAGCGGTTTACGCCCTGCTTTTAGCATAAATATTCGGGAGGCTGTTCCGGTGTGGTGGTATTGCCCGAAGAGAGGAAATAGGGTTTGGCATTTTTATAGTCTCCACGGCGGATCTCTGGAGTCATGATTGTCCAGTTATTTTTTTCCTCGCGGTAATCACTAAAGAAATACTTCGAAACGGATGAATTACCGGGGTTTGTTTTTTGATGTGCTGATTCCTGCTGCAAATCATTTACAAGCTGAAAGAACAATTCCCGTGCAGACCGGATACGCTGCTTAGCATGATCCGGAAGGCACAATAATACCAGGTCGCCTTTTTCTATTTTTCTTTTTACATACTTATAATGGGCACCTCTGAATTCGATTTCACCATCATACCGTTCATAATTGCTCCAGTCATTATGATAAGGAAGATGTAGTGGTATTCTCAATTCTATAAGTTGTGATTCGTCATAATCATTATTATCCAGCCTTACCTCTAATTGCAGGTCCGCCTGGTATTGCAGGTAATCTGTTATAAGCCGGTAACCATACCAGTTAAAGCATAATAAAGCAGAAAGTAGTAACGCAGCAGTTTTTTTTAACACGCCGTGCAAAGTTTTGGAAGTACAAATTAAGACAATGATACGCAGGATTCGCTGCTTACGGATCTTTTTTTTTAAAATGCGCTGATCTGTGATCTGTGCGCTTAAAATAAAAAACTGGAAATAATAGCGGAAATAAAAAAGTAAAGCCATCCCGCATAAGGATGGCTTTACCAAAAAATACAATAACTAATTATTTATTGCGCGGGTTCAAGCAGTTTAAAGAACTGGTCTAATTGCGGAAGCACCACGATCCTTGTTCTGCGGTTGGCTGCTCTTCCTTCTGCTGTATTGTTATCGGCAACAGGAACATATTCACTGCGTCCGGCTGCAGTTAGCTGGGCAGGGGCTATACCATATTGTTTTTGCAGCACTCTTACTACAGAGGTAGCGCGTTTAACACTCAGGTCCCAGTTGTCTAACAGTACACCTTTGCTGTATGAAAGGTCATCGGTGTGTCCTTCAACCATGTATTCAAGGTCTGGCTGGTTTTTCAGCACCTGCGCCACTTTACCCAATATTTCTTTTGCTTTGTCGGTAATAACGTAGCTGCCGCTTCTGAATAATAATTTATCAGAAATATCAATGAAAACCACTCCTTTGTCTACCTTAATATTAATATCCTGGTCGTCTAAATTACCGATGGCGCCTTTCAGGTTCATTACCAATGCCATATTCAGTGAATCTTTACGGGCCATGGCCGATTGCAGATCCTGGATATAAGCATCTTTTGCACCGATATTGTCGAGCGACTTCTTTATGCTTTCGGCCTGGGCGCTGGATATCACAGAAAGATCTTCCAGTTGTTTTAATGTTGTTGTGTTGTTTTCTTTAAGAAATGCCAGTTGCTTATTCAGCGCTTCAATTTCACTTTGATAAGCTGCATTTTTGCGGGCATTCTCTGCTTTGTCGTCTTCACAAATTTTAAAATCGCCTTGTAGCTTTGTGTGAGCCTGGTTCAGAGAATCTAATTGAGCCTGTGCCGCTTTAAATTTTTTACTGCTTACACAGGAAAACAGAAAAGCCGGAGCGAGGGCCAAGAGTAAAAAATACTTCAATTTCATTTTGAATTGTTTTTTGAGATGTTATTGGTAAAGATATGTTATGAAAATGATTAAAATCGTTTCAGGGGCTGGAAATTCGCACAAAGCTATCATTTTTAATAAAAAAGAGAAAGAATATGCATACATTCTTTCTCTTTTTCGTGCCTTAAGGCCCAATATTAAGAAAATTATCCTCTTCTTGCACGTGTTTCACTGTTGCCCGAAGGCCTGCTGTTGCTTCCGGAAGAAGGAGCACGGGAGGGACTTTCTATCCTTTGTGGTGCAGCAGAAGGGCGTGCCCGTTCAACATTGCTGCGTGCAGGCTGCGCTCTTTCACTAACGGTATTGGGTGCTCTTCTTTCAGTTATAGCCGGCTGTTGTGCCTGGGGGCGAACGGTTTCTCTTCTGGTAGCAGGCGCCGGTGTTGTTGTTGTACTGGTATTTTCCCTGCGTTCAGCCAGTTGCCTGTTCACCGGGTTACTGTTGTTTGTATTATTTGTTCTTGCAGCAGGACGTTGTGGTGTAACGCGTTCCGTATTGCCGGTTGCCGGAGCTTCACGAAGATTCCTGGAAGGCCGTGCTGTGTTCGGATTGGTAACCGTTCCGCTGGCTCGGTTATCCGAACTGCGCCCGGATGGGTTGCGCGGAGTAACGGCGCCGGGAGTGCTCACCCTTCTTTCAGCAGGACGTGCATTGCTATTGGTATTCCGGCCTGCAGTCCGTTCGGCAGGACGTGCGTTATTAAATCTTCTTACCGGAGCCGACTGCGCGCTTCTGTTGTATGACACGGGCCTGCGGTTGTCTCTTGTAACCACATCCCTGCGGTGATTATAAATATTGTTATTGTGATAAACATTGATGTTATTTACAATAACGGTATTTCTGCTCCTGTAATAGCTGTTGCCGTAATAACCGTGCCTGTATCCACCGTAATAAGGTGTCCAGCAGTAGGAAGGGCGGTATATAGCCGGACCCCACCATCCGCCCCAACCCCAGGGGCTATAGTTTCCTATACCCGTGTTAAACCATCCTATACTATAGTTGAATCCAAAGCCCCATCCGGTCCACGGATTGTAATGCATATTAAAACCCCAGGTGTAGGGACGGGCATAGTAATGATTTCCATACCAGGGCTGGTAATAGTATCCTGTGCCATACACCACTGTAGGCCCGTATACAAAAGTATTCAGGTACCCGGGTGTGTAGCCCATATAGATATAATCGGGCGTTACATCATATATATATACATATTTCATGGCATATACAGGGTAACGCGGGGGAATAAGCGAAACCGCATAGGGACGGGCTGTACTTACCACCCAGGGGCCGTTTGCATTGTAAGACTGGAACCATACGCCATTATCTACAGCATAATAGGTGCCTCTCCAGCGTATTACATAATCCGGCGTATTAACGGCATAAGCCATATCCGTACCATCAATATTATCAAACCTGGGATTGCCGTCGTATTGTATGTCAGCATTTGCATTTTTTCGGTCAACCTTAGCCGTTTGCGGCACCTGTGCATCCATCACGGCATCGCTGGCTGCAAGTGTACCTGCCACGCTCGACAATACATTGTCCTTAGGCGATCCTTCCGGTATTTTCGCAAAATCGGCAGGCAGTTTGTCGGAAGCTACATAGCTCCATTTACCGCTTAACGCTGTTGATTTATACCAGCGGCCCGAAAGCAATACATAATATTGCTGACTGGCAACATCCATAAATATGTCGTTGGAGGAATTTCTTACATACAACAGGTTGGTTTGCTGTATAGGCGTAAAATTGGGTTCGCCGTTCGACTGTAAGAGTTCTGCAGGCTCCGTACTTACTATAATATTGGAAATCACATAATCATTTTCTTCCTGCTGCGCATTATTGTCTTTATTAGCCTGTGCAATTTCCGATTGTATTTTTTCAAGGCTGGAGGGCACACTGGTTGTAATAGCATAAGGCCCGGTAGCTGATGGAGCAGCATACCAGTGCTTGCCTCCATACAGGTAAAATTTGTTACTGCTTTTTACGATAATAAAAGGTGTATTGATCACTGTTTCCACACCCCAGTTGCTGTTTTGCTGTAACCTGGGCGCCCCGTCTATTACAATGAGCAGGGAAGGCTTGTCGGCATATATGATCTTTGGCGGCGTATTGTTAAGCTCGCCGGCAATCTTTTGCTGTTCCTGCGTGGTTTGTAAAGCGGTATTGATTTCGCTTACAGCGATGGAGATATTCCTGTTCGACATGCCACCGGCAATGCTGGTTTGCAGGGCCGCCAGCTTATTTTCATCGGTTTCATTAGGGAGCCTGATGGCGTTTACCTCAACGGAACGAATAATTACCTGTTGATCATTACTGCTTGTTGAGGCCGTTAACCAGATCATTCCAAACGCGGGTTCGCTCTTTCCATTTTCACTAACGGATATAGCAGCGTTTGCCTGCAATGTTCCGTTTGAAAAAGATTCGGGCTGCCATTGATATACTTTTATCAATTGGCCATCCTGCGTGGTAATGGTTTTAGGCCATTCATTTTGAGCGGTAGCGGCAACCGGCAATGCCACGCTAAAAAAGAGGGCGGCTATTATGGTGTAAAATGCTTTCATATTGTAAACATTTAGTAGTGTAATAGTAAGACAAAACTTATAACCGTTAGTTTAATTTAAAATTACCGAATCGGGGATTGCTTTTGCAGTGCGTTTTGTTAATATTTTGCCATACCCGGCGGCTATGTGTTAACCTTACAGACAGCCATATGGTATAACGCGTTGCACTGTAAAATGTTACAATTGAGCATAGGCATATTACCGGCCTATCCATTCTTTAAACGCAGCTACGTTTTCCTGGGGTACAATAATATCTTCATTAACCGCCGGCGCTACCTCCAGCTTTAATTTACCTTTAGGATAAGCTTTCAGCAGCTTTATGGCCGTCATATTAACAAGGTATTTGCGGTTTACCCGGTAAAATTGGGAAGGGTCTAATCGCTTTTCAATACCGGCAAGCGATTCATCAAGGATAAATTTTTGATTTTTGTTATCTACCAGGCACACTAATTTATGCGTAGCATAGAAACAGGAAATATCTTCCGTTCTGATGCTTATATAATCGGGTCCTCTTTTTACCAGGAACCGTTTTTTATATTCATTGCTTTCAGGTTGCCAGCGCTTTAATTTTTCATAGCTGAGCGTAAAATAGTTTTTCAGCGTTTCATATTTTTTCAATGCGGCTTCCAGCTTATACTGGTGTATAGGTTTAAGCAGGTAGTCAATACCGTTATATTCAAAAGCTTCCTGCCAGTATTCGTCATAAGCGGTAGTGAATATTACAGGGCAGGTGACGTTGATTTTTTCAAATATAGCAAAAGACAGTCCGTCGGATAATTCAATATCCAGGAAGATCAGATCCGGCAACCCGTTTTCCCGGAGCCATTCTATTGTTGATTTAATACTGCTTAAAATGGCCGCTACTTCAATATTGCCATTACATTTTAAAATGGCTTTTTGCAGTTTTTGAGCGGCGGGCTTTTCGTCTTCAATGATAATGACCTTCATATTACTATTACATCATTTTGAGCAGCGGTAATTCAACAGCAAAATAATCATCCGTGGCAGTAACTGCAATTTCTTTTCCTGTAATTAATTTATAACGCTCATTCAGGTTGCCTAAACCGGTTTTTGAAGATTCCCTTTTCTGTTCTTTTGTTTGCAGCCTGTTACGCACGATTAAGCTATCTTCTTTCCTTTGAATATGAATAACCAAAGGGCTGCTGTCGGAGAACTCATTATGCTTGATCGCGTTTTCGGCCAACAACTGCAAAGAGATAGGCGGAATAAGCCAGGCTTCGTACTGTGCTTCATCTATTTCTGATTGCAGGTGAACGGCGTTTTCAAACCGTATGCACAGCAGGGAAAAATAATCATGCAAAAAATGCATTTCATCGCGTAACAATACCAGTTCTCTTTCCTTGTGCTGCAGGATGTAGCGGTATACATCAGCCAAATGATCATTGAACAGCTTGGCCTTAGCAGGTTTTTCTTCTATAAGATGCGAAAGCGTATTTAAAGAGTTAAAAATAAAATGGGGGTCTATCCGGCTCTTTAACGCTTCCAGTTCCGCCTCTGTCTTTGCCCTTTCTAATTGTTCGTTCCTGAGCATTTCGTTTTCCGATTCCTTTACCAGGAAAACCGTTTCATATACATGTGTAATAAAAATAACGCAGATCATGATGATCAGTGTTGAAGTAATAATAACCTGGCGGTTGGGCTTATCATCGGTAAAGAGTGTATACCATCCCGAAAGCATCAGCGCGGAAACGGGTATGGTGTAGAAGGATATGGAAAGAAGCATCACCACAATTTTACGTACCGGCTTATTATGCCAGTTAAAATAGCTTCTCAGTGAAAAATGCAGGTAACGGTTGCCTTCCCATACCATAAAAGCAATAAGGATAGTATACAGGAAGCTCAGTTTAACCTGCCAGTGAGAAAGATTATTTACATTAATCATCCCGGTTACTAAAGGAATAGTAATGCCAAAAACCGGGGCAAGTATAAGCCGGAACCCTATGTCGTTTATACTTAACCGCTGCCCGTTGGGCTTCGTCGGCAAAAGTCCGGTATTGATCCGTCTTCTTTCCAATTTCGTCCGGTTTTGCTTTTATACTGCAAAAATCCACATTAGATTCGACAGCATAACATTTTGAACAATAAATCTTACATGTATGGGATCGGTTAACTGGCTGGCCGTATTGGTTGCCGGCATCTCCTCTTTTGTTGTTGGGGGCATATGGTATTCGCCCAACCTGTTTGGAAAAGCATGGATGAAAGCCAATAACCTTTCGGAAGAACAGATAAAGCGGGGTAACAAAGGAAAGATATTCGGCTGGACGCTTATTTTTTCCCTGCTGATGGCGGCTAACCTCGGTATGTTTCTTGCCGACACTCCCGGCGACTGCCCGGCAAGCTGCGCTCAAAGAACAGATGTTGCATGGGGAGCTACAGCAGGTTTTTTAGCCGGTATATGGACCTTCTGCGCCATTGCCATCCATAGCCTGTTTGAGCTGAAAGGCTGGCGGCTGATACTGATCAATGGATTTTACAGCGTGGTGGCGCTTACCTTAATGGGTGCAATAATCGGCGCATGGAGGTGAGGGGGAGTGAGCTGTGAGAAGTGAGACGTGAAAGATGGAATGCTGTGTATTCCTTCGGATTTAGGATTTACGGCTTCGGGCTTAACACAGTGAATGTTTGCATCAATGCGTTATCTCCCATCGTTAGTACGTTTTAGCTGAAAGCCGATGGCTGATAGCCCGGAGCTACGGGTGAAATCTCCGTGAATTACGGAAACATATAAACTACTAAAATATTTTATCATGACATTTACAAACGCAATCAGTTGGTTTGAAATTCCGGCCACTGATTTAAACAGGGCAACAAAGTTCTACGAAGCGATATTCGACACACAGCTTATTCCTATGGATATGCCTGAAATAAGGATGCGCATGTTTGCATTAACCGATATGATGTCGGGAGTGGGCGGCGCCGTGGTAGATAGCGGAGATTCGCATAAGCCTTCTGCCACAGACGGGCCACTGATCTATTTAAACGGAAGCCCCGATCTTCAAATCGTTTTGGATCGCGTTGAAGCAGCAGGGGGTAAAGTGCTGATGTCCAAAACGGAAATTACACCTGAATATGGCTATATGGCCTTATTCCTTGACACGGAAGGAAACCGGATAGGGCTGCATTCCGGTGCTCAATGAGGGTGGTGAATAGTGAAGGGTGAAGGGAGGATGATGTGATACTCAGAAAGTATTAGCATTAACTAATTGCTTTGTTTCATGTGTATTGGCGGGGCCACGGCGCAAAGCCATTGTATTGTTTGAAAAAAGTATAGTAACCTGAGTTTGGGATGTTATTGCACAGGAACATTGATTTCA
>CAYVEI010000011.1:0-54813 GCA_964450515.1 uncultured Terrimonas sp.
GGTTTTGTAAGTGTAAATATAATCAAAGTGCCGGTTTTATGATACCTGTTTAATTATTACAACAAAACAACTCCCTTCTCACACATCCTTTTCTTTTCTTCTGACGACCATATACTTACCTGCACTTCTCCAATATGCGATTTTCTTAATAAAAACATACACAATCTTGATTGGCCAATGCCTCCGCCAATGCTTTCGGGCAATTTTCCGGTCAGTAAACTGCTATGGAAAGGAAGGGTTGATTTTTGTTCACAATTTTTTTCTTTTAACTGTTTGATCAATGCATTTTTATCTACACGAATACCCATAGACGAAAGCTCAAATGCAGACTGTAAAACGGGGTGCCATACAATGATATCTCCATTTAAGCCTTTGTATCCTTCTTCATTTTCAGTGCTCCAGTCGTCATAATCTGCTGCACGACCATCGTGCGGATCACCATGTGACAGTTTGTTGCCAATACCTGTAATAAATACCGCTCCTAATGCTTTTGCAATAGCGTTTTCTCTTTCTTTAGGCGAAAGGCCGGGGAAGCGTTGTAACAGCTCTTCGGAATGAATAAAATGTATCTTTTCCGGAAGTTGAGGCGGCAAATCCGGGTAATATTGATAAACAACCTGTTCGGTTTCTTTTAAAGCATTAAATATAGCGTTTACTGTTTCTTTTAGGTACAACAAAGTTCTATCCGTAGTATCAATATGCTTTTCCCAGTCCCACTGATCAACATAAATAGAATGTATCGGACTATAGTCTTCATCCGGCCGAAGCGCACGCATATCCGTAAGAATTCCCCTGCCGGTATCTACATTCAGCTCTTTTAACCGAACACGTTTCCATTTGGCCAAAGAATGAACAACCACAGCGCGTTGTTCATTCAAAGATTTAACGGGAAATGAAACAGGCCGCTCAATACCATTCAGATCATCATTCAACCCCGTTCCGTCTAACACAATAAGCGGAGATGACACTTTTGTAAGGTGTAAATAATCACAAAGAAACCGGCTGAAAGTATCTTTTACCAGTGTTATTGCCGCTTCCCTTTGCAAAATTTCGTTCATCACTATAATATTTTGGAACGCAAATGTCGGGTTTTAATTTAAATTTCAATATTTCGCAACCATCAGGCCTTTTTAAAAGACAAATTTCCTTCCAAACAGATATGTATTTTAAGTAGATTTATCCTTTAAATGTTTACTATGTGCGCAGCGATCAACTGGTCCCAAGCCATTAAACCCCTTATAAAAGAATACAGCAATAATAAGCATCCGCTGGATTATGCTAATTTATACCAACTGGTAGTTATGGTGGTTTTATCGGCACAGGATTCCGACAGGCATATCAATGAGCTTGCCCCCCAATTATTTGAAGCTTTTCCGGATATGCAGGCGCTTTCCAAAGCCACTCCCGAAACCTTAACGCCGTTTATTGGTTCGGTGCGCAATTTTGGCAATAAAATAAAATGGCTGATGGAAATAGGGCAGCAGATCAAAGAAGATAAAAATATACCGCTCACGATGAACGGGCTTACCGCTTTAAAAGGTATTGGCAGAAAATCGGCTAATGTTATTTTACGTGAATCGGGTAAGCCGGAAGAAGGTGTAATTGTTGATCTGCATGTGGTGCGGGTAGCTCCACGGCTGGGCATTGCCTCCGGCAGTGATGCCAATAAAATTGAAAAGCAACTGATGGCTGTATTGCCCCAAAAGGACTGGGATGCAGGTATGGCAATATCTTTTCTGGGAAGAGCCATTTGCCGGCCGCAGCCTAAATGTACACTATGCCTTATGCGTAAGGTTTGCGCCTACTACAAAGCCAATAATTAAGCGGACTTTTGCCCGTGTTCCCGGTTATTCCGCTTCGGCTTCAAGGGCTACTTCGGCAAGAGGTGTATTGTTTTTAATGCTCAGTTGAAAATTATTATTCAGCGAAAACTCTAAACATTGTCCCGCAATAATTTTTTTGGTCAGCGCATCTTCCCTCAACAGTTCCGCCAGTTCTTTGGCAACGGCAGCCTGTTTAATTGCCAGGTTAATGCGGCCTTTATTGAGCTGCAACTGCGAAAAGCTGAATTTGATCTTGCGCCCGCCCGTTGCCCGCTCAAAGTCGGTATGGTTCAAACTCAATGTTTGCTCCGCGCTGGCAGAGCGTTTTAAAAGAATAGCAATTACGGGAAGATATTTTTTCCATGTTTGTGTGAACATCAGATATAAATTTTCTTTTTAAAAGCAGTTAGGTGCAGGTGTAAAACCTGTTGGTTTAACCAGTATCCGGCTTACTGGTTATCGCTTAAACGGGTAAACTCGGCACCATTAAAAATTCGAGCCAGGCTGCTGTCTTTTGTTTTTTCCCATTCATCAACTTTGGATTCGGCTACAATACGCCAAAAGTTTTTCGACTTTAGTTCCTCATAATCATCGGTACGGATAAACAGGCCTTTTACCGTAGCTCTTTGTTTAAAATGAATATTCACTTTTGCATTCTTCTTGGGCTTGCATTCAATGAATTTTTCAATCTTATCATTTGTCATACTTCAATTATTTAATTAAAAATATAGCCGCTTCATGTAACTGCGTACTGCCTATGCACCGGAATTCAAAAGTCCCGCCCGGCAGCTCCTTTTTATAAGCATATACCTGCGCTCTGATTATTTAACGCTGCACTTACCTGTATGCAGTAACGCAACCTTTATTTATAAAACATGCCTCAATGCCGGATATCAGATAGAAACCAAATATAACCTGAGTAACGCGCTGGTGTAAAAGAAAAATATGAGGGCAGTGATTGTTCGCTTACAAAAGATTAACTCAAATAATACAGCAAAGATACGTTTTATTTGTGATTTTATCTCCTTTGAGGCGGGAAGATGCCCTGTTATCGCAGTTCCTGCCCTGTTTAGCAATAAAATATCCGCAGGGGTTCAGCCCATTGGCCAGGCAGAACAAGAAGCAAAAACAGTTAACGAAGATTATGCTGAAGTATGGCAGGGTAATGCTATGGCTGCTTTTATGGCCATACTTTCCAGGGAATAACGCTCAGCATCAGGAGCAATCCAATGCCGTAAAAAACAATAATGCTGCTGTACTTCTTACTGTCGCTGCCCAACCTTTTGATCCTTGAATAACCAATGGTAACCAGCACAATGGCGATCAGCATCATCAAAGGGTGTTCAATTATATACAACCTGGATACTTTTTCCTTCATGGCTTCACCCGAAAAATTGGAAGCACCCAGCGGCGACAAAAAATACAGGAGTATGCCCAGCACAAACTGAAGATGGGTACATATCAATCCAATTAATGCTATTTTTCTGCTTCCGGCAGTAAAGGGTTTTTTGCGTGATGCAATGGCATAAATAACAGCCACAATTAATGCCGCCAGTAATAAATAAGCTAATCCCGAATGAAAATGTTTTATTCCCGTATACATATCAGCATGAGTTTGTTTGCAGCGAAAATAACCCGTTTACAGGTAAGTTTTGCTATTGGATCAAAAAAATTAGTGTTAGCCATCACTACAACTCCCTTAATAAACTATCCAGGTCAAGTTTCCCCGTGTACATTTCCAATAACCCATTTGCGCTATAGGGCCAAACCGCTTTGGGCCTGTCCCAGTATAGTTCCACGCCATTACCATCCGGATCATTCAAATACAAAGCTTCAGATACACCGTGATCGCTTGCTCCTGTTAGGGAATAACTGGCATCTAACAGGCGTTTGAATACAACTGCAAGATCTTTGCGCGTGGGATAAAGAATAGCCGTATGATATAAGCCTACCCCATGTACCGGCGCCGGGGGCGCGTTTTTGCTGTGCCAGGTATTTAAACCAATATGATGGTGGTAGCCGCCGGCAGACAGAAATGCGGCCTGCTGCCCATAGGTAGCGGTAAGTTCAAATCCAAGCAAATCGCGGTAAAACGCCAGCGACTTTTCAATATCCGATACTTTTAAATGCACATGCCCGATCCTTGTTTGTGCAGGAATGGTATAGCCTGTATCCATTACAAAATCGTTTAGTTGTAAATACGATGTATAATTTACTGCATGATCAGTTAGTGTAATTGTGTGCCCAGCCATAGCAGTGCGTCAATAACCAGTTTGTTTTGAACGGGATTATTGAACTGGAAAGATAATTCTTTATTGGTTTTATGTTCATAATCAATATCATTATGTCCCATGTTAAGATATAACATCTTGTATTTTGTATTCGTCCACACCACCGGATAATAGCCGCTATGCCATATTTCGTTGGGTTTGGGTCCTGTACCCAGTGGAAAGCTGGAAGAATCAATGGATAGCAGGATATGGATGTTGGGATCTTTACGCAAATCCTTTTCCCAGCTATACCACTCATTGGGGGAAGCGCTGAATCTTTGTGGCAGCCGCCTGGTAACCGGATGCGTTGAATCCTCTACCCGTAAAACAGCAGATGTGGGTTTCCAGGTATTTCCTTTGTATTGACCCGCCCCTATAAATTCATTGTGATACCAGTTCCAGTTCTGTGGAAAATCCGAAGGGGTGAGCGCAAAACCAGCAAAATGAAAGCCCATCCAGGCGCCGCCATGCTCCATATATTTTTTAAACGCATCCCTTTGAGCAGGTGTTTCCGGCCGCGTATCTAAAAAAAGTACCACCTGGTATTGGGAAAGGAATGAGGTGTTCAGGTTATTCCAGTTATTGGTGGAATCATACACAAAATGATAACGGGCGGCCATTTGCGGAAACCACCTGTTGGCTTCATGCACAAAGCTGATATGCGCCCTGTCATTTTTAGCCGTATAAAAAGCGATTACTTTAAAAGGGGCATCGTGGCTTTGTGCCTTACTGCCAAAGCACATAAAAAAGCAACAACCATAAACGAAGGCGGCTTTTAAAAGTATAGTAAATGATGTACACATATTGTATTCAAACAACAAAACATAAAATGATATGCATCTGATACATGAATATTTAAAGTACCACTGTCTTCTTCTCTTTGTACGAATGCCTAATTTTGATAACCATTATCAAATTAAAAATACAATTAAAATAAAGATTCATGAATAAGGTTTGGTTTATAACAGGCTGCTCCACGGGCTTCGGCCGGGAATTAGCCCAATATGTATTAAAGCTGGGATATAAAGCGGCAGTTACTTCCCGTAATGCAAATGATGTGGAGGACATCGTGGCGCCCTATGGAGATTCAGCCATTGCCATGGCCTTGGATGTAACAAAGCAGGAACATATTAGTGCTGCTGTAACAAGGGCTTTACAAAAATTTGAACGGATTGATGTATTGGTTAACAATGCGGGCATCGGCTATTTTGGAGCAATAGAAGAGAGTGAGGAAGATGAAGTACGCCGCATGTTCGAGATCAATTTCTGGGGGCTGGCGCATGTTACTAAAGCGGTACTGCCGTTTATGCGCCAACAGCGCGCTGGCCATATCATTAACATATCATCAATCGGGGGACTGGTTGCCTTTCCTGCCCTTGGCTTTTATAATGCTACCAAATTTGCTGTTACCGCTTACTCGGAGGCCCTGGCTAAAGAAACAGAACACCTGGGCATTAAGGTTACGAATATTGCACCAAGCGGTTTTCGTACCCACTGGGCAGGAAGGTCGGCTAAAGACAGTTCGATTGTTATTGATGACTATGCCGCTACCGCAGGGGCAAACAAAAATACCGTACGCGGATATAGCGGCAGCCAGAAAGGCGACCCCGCGCGGGCTGCAAAAGCAATGGTAAAAGTGGTGGAATCGGAAAACCCTCCGCAGGTGCTGTTGCTGGGCTCTGCCGCTTTAAAAAACGCAAAGCGTAAACTGGTTGCACTGCAAAATGATTTTAACCGTTGGGAGGAAGTAACCAAAGCAGCAGATTATCCTGAAGGGGAGTGAAGATCACAGGTTTCAGGTTTTCGGGTTTCAGGCGCCCGTAAATCTGCGGCAAAACTACTGGCAACAAAAAAAGGCTAAAGAATAGTAAGCCGCTCACCTTCTTTAAGCGGTTGCCAGCTTCGCTTTTCTGCGGTTAACAAGTGAAATGAACAATCCGGCGGTAATAAACATAATAAGGCTGTAAACCACAGCAGGTATAGCCATTGTGGCATTACCCAGCATAAGCGGGCTGCTGGCAATGGCGATAGCCAGCGTGCCGTTTTGTATGCTGGTTTCAATGCTGATGGTAATTTGCTGTGCTAAAGGCAGGTTAAAAAACCGGGGAATATAATAACCCAGCAGCATACCCGATATATTCAGCAGGAGGGCTGCCGGGCCGGCAAGCACCATAGATTGTACAATGGTTCCTCTTTCCTGGTAAATAGCCGCCAGGATAACCAGCACTAAAAAAACAGCCGACATGATCTTTACCGGTTTTTGCGCGCTCGCAGCAAAACCGGGCGCCCATGCTTTTACCAGCATACCCATAGCTGCGGGAACAAGGGTAATGGTTACTATTTTAAAGATGGAGCTCAGCACATCAAGGTGAAACTCGGAAGCAATGCCCATATAATGCTGTATGGCGATATTTACCATAATGGGAATGGTGAATATTTTTACAATGCTTGAAATGGCCGTTAAAGAAATGCACAGCGCGGTATCGCCATTAGCCAGGTGGGTAAGCAGGTTGGAAGTTGGTCCGCCGGGGCACATGGCAAGAATGATGAGGCCTATAGCCAGCTCAGGACTGCTTTTTAATAACAGTGCCGCAATGGTAAAGCCTAAAACAGGTAATAATATCAGTTGCGTAAAAGAGCCAATGATAATGGCTTTAGGATACAGGAATATGCGTTTAAAATCAGCGATCTTCAGGGAAAGGCCAAGTCCGAACATGATAATGGCCAGTGCAAGCGGCAGTAAAGCAGTTGAAATAATACCGGAACTCATGGTAACAGGTTGTAGGGTTTAAACAATCGTCAGGATCAAGATACATACTTTTTTGAATTCCGGTAAAAATCTCCTGAAAGAATTCAATAAATACATACCGTCATACTTTTTTTGCCATTCTTAAAAAGCGGTAACACAAAAATATGCTGGAGCAGGAGAGTCCCACGATGAACCCAATCCAAATACCTGTAGCGCCCAGCTTACCATTAAAAGCCAGTAAATATCCGGCAGGAATACCCACGATCCAGTATGCTATGCCAATGAGCAGGGTAGGTACTTTAACATCTTTTATGCCGCGCAATAAGCCCGCCGCTATAGCCTGTGTGGCATCCGAAATCTGGAACACCGCTGCATAGATCAGCAATAACGACGCCATTCGGATAACATTTCCGTCTTCATTGAATGCTACAGGTAATACATTGCGGAATGCAATAAAGATAACGGCGCAGCATACACCATACAGCAAAGCAGTGATCAATGTGCTTTTGCCAATTGAAATTATTTTCAACCTGTTGCGCCCGCCAAAGGCATTACTTACCCTTATAGAGCTTCCCTGTGCAAGCCCCATAGATACCATAAAAGTAAATGAAGCGCAGCTTAGCGCTATCTGGTGCGCCGCCTGCGATGTGGCGCCAATCGTTCCGATGATAATACCCGAAACAGCAAAGGCGCCGCCTTCCATACCTACCTGCAAACTGCTGGGTACGCCGATATGTAATAATTCTTTTATTGTTTTTAAACGGATATTCCACTGGTTCTTTCTTACTATAATATAACGGCGAAACAACGGGTGCCACAAAATAACAGCGCCAAGCGTAAGGAACATCAGCGAACGGGTAATAAGGGTGCCCCAGCCGGCGCCGGGCAGTTCGAGCCGGGGAAAACCCCAGTTGCCGAAGATCAGCAGCCAGTTGATGAATATATTTACAGGTAATGCAACAAGTGAAATGATCATGGCGGTTCGGGTGCGTTCCAAACCATCGGTAAATTGCTTAAGCGACATAAAAAGCAGCATGGGAATAACGCTCCAGCCCATCAGCTCTAAAAAAGGAACAGCCAGTGCGGCCACTTCGGGATCCTGTTTCAAATGAAAGAGGATATTCTTACCGAGCACAAGGCATAAGGAAATAACTACTGCAGTTGCAGCGCATAGCCAGAACCCGTTATAAAAATAATGCGATACTTTTTGCCCGTCTTTACGTCCATGCGACATGGATACCAGTTGCGAAACGGAAATGGTCATGCCAATGCCTATTACAAAAGGAATATTCAATACAGCCAATACCAAAGCACCTGCAGCCAGTTGCTTGTACCCGAGCGCGCCTACCATTGCAGTGTCAATAATGTGCAATGCCATTTGGGCCAATTCACCCAGTATGATCGGGAAGGATAAACGCAGGGTGCTTTTGGCTTCCCCCCATAAGGATAAGTGCATAGCGCTTAAAATAATGGCAGCAAAGATGGAATATTTTAAAATAACACAGTTGAGAATTTATACCGGTGAACAGCATACTTCCAGGCAGTACTTTCTGTAATACACAAAATTTCATTTGAATATCATTGCTGATGCACTGCAGCAATATTGGCTTCCGGTATGTTGGTTGAAAATATGGTTTGTGTAGGCAATGCAAATTTTATTTTTTCCTTTTCAAACCTGTCCAAAATAGCAAAACATATTTCCTGGTGGGTATTCATGCGTAAAACGTAATCCGGAGAGTTTACGTAATAAACGATTTCATAGTTCAGGCTAAATTCACCAAACGATTGAAAATGTGCCCTGTCGAACGATGCGTTTTTAGTGTTGGTGATGATCTCTTTAATTATTGACGGAATTTGCCTGACCTTTTCAGAGGGGGTATAGTACACTAAGCGAATATTGAATACAACTCTTCTCCTTTCGAGCCTTTTAAAATTGTTGATGACTGTTTTCACCAGTTCTGAGTTCGGCATTACCAGTTGCTGTCCGTCGAGACTCCTGATATGAGTGGTTTTGATGCCTATTTTTTCCACAACTCCCATGTAATCGTTGGCCAGGATAAAGTCTCCCACTTCAAAGGGTTTATCAAAAAAGATTACAAAATAGCTGAAAAGGTCTCCCAGTATATTCTGCGCAGCCAATGCAATAGCTATTCCCCCAATACCCAACCCGGCAATAAGGGTGGTGATATCGTATCCCAGGTTATCTATAAGCGTAATCAGGCCAAATGCCCATACAATACCCTTTAGCACCATCAAAATCCCCGAAAGTTGTTTAACGCGTTCCGGCCCTTCTTTTTTCCTGTTCATTCGCAGTAAAATGGCGCCATGAATAACAAAGTTGATAAGCCGCACCACAAAATAAGTGGTGATCACCATAATGGCTACCTCCAGTGCTCTTGTTAATTTAGGTGTAAGGGTGAGTTGTGTAATAATGCCATAATTAACCACAAGATAAACGCAGGGGATAACGAATTTCTCCATTCCGTCAATCAAAAGATCATCAAAAATATTGCTGGTGTTCCGTGATTTTTTCTTTAAAAAATGGATAACAATCCCTTTAACGGCCTTTAGCACAAGCCAGGCAACAATTATACCGGCTGCAGCTATCAGGTAGGCGGTAAGCGTGTTTCCCCAGTATATTTGCCTTAGTATTTCATTCATGATACAGGAATATTAAGATCATTTAAATCAAAATAAAAAGTGCAAATCTACCTTATTAAAGCGGCATAGGCATGTTAAAAACGATCTCATAACAGCCATTTGTTGTGTACTTTATTGTTTTAATACGCATGCTGCCCTGCTTCAGCTATGCGTTTCATATCGTAGCGCGATGAGGTATAAAATACTTTTTATTGTAGGATTAGCCTGCTGCGTTATGCGATGCGGACCTTCAAAAAGGTACAGGCAACGGTTCGGGTGGGTTTCCCGGAAAAATCGTAGATTTTGTGCCGTACAGCAACAACCCGGTTTTTGCGGGTACGGGCGCCGGCACAGGGGACAGTAATATCCGTGAAAGAGGACATATACTGAGGGAAGGCAACGCCTGGCATTTATGGTACACGGGGTATGAAAACGGGAAGGATAAATATTTGGGATACGCAACATCATCTGACGGAATAACGTGAGCGCGATACAAAGATTACCCCAAAATAAAAAACTGGTAACCGCTTATTTGCATTGGAGGTTACCGGTTTTAAAATTTGTGAATGCCGGTTAAATGGTGATAATGCTGTTGGTTCCGCCGTAGATATTCGGCTTTTGCCCGTCAGCTTCAGATTCGTTTACCCACTCTGTTTCGTTTACCCTGTATTTGAACTCGTGTTTTGAATCTTTAGGAAGATTAACCTCTGCGCTGAATGTTCCATCCTTTTTCCTGCTCATAATAATGGAGTTCTCCCAATCACTGTTCAATCCCAGTATTTCTACTATTTCGGCGTTTTCAGGCTTAAAAGCGAATTTCACTTTGCAATAGTCCTTGGTCTTAAAATAGGTTTTTTGTACCATGTTCTTTTCTTTTAAATGTTGGTTTGTAAATAAAAATCAAATGGCTGCAAAGCAATAGTTGCAAAGGTAAATACCTTTAGCTGCCTTTAATACAACGAAATGTAAAAAGTAACCTTTTAACGCGTAATGCTTTTCTCCACATAGCATGTGTATAAATAATTGGTATCAGAGCGGAAAAGGAGTACATATGAATTTTACAATAATAAATAGTTAGATATAAAATTGATTTATAATTATGTATAATTGTTAATTAATATTATTTTACAAATAAAAAAGCAAAGCAAACATTTGCAGGCATTTCTCATATAGCATTTATTTAACATTTTGTCAAAACACGCTCATTCAGCGTGTTAGTGTTAATTCCCGTCTTTTCCGGCTATAAAACCAGTGCTATACCGTTTAGCCGAAAATAATAATCCCGCTGTTGTCGTTATTTAAAGATCGCTGAACAGGAAAAAGTAAGCCTATTTGACCTTTCAGAGGTTTCTTTCTATATAAATACATTATAAATACAATGATTATGAAACAGGGTATGCGTTTTCTTCCGTTGCTTTCTTTTACTTTGCTGGTTAGTTTTGCCGCTTGTAAAAAAGATGATCATCCCGGTACGGAAAAAGATGATCCGGAAATTTCTGTTCATGCTGATGACGAAACCTTTTTTACCGCTGAAACTGACGCCCTGCTGTATGATGCCAATTTTTTGCTGGAAGCCGGTTCCGTTAGTGCCCGCCACCAGGACAATCCTATTTGTGACGCCACGGTGGCGGTTGACCTGCTTGGCAATCCGCAAACGATTACCATTACCTACGATGGCGCCGGTTGCCTGGGAAACCGCAGCCGTGAAGGCGTGATCGTGCTGTCTGCCCCCCAGGGTATGCAATGGAAAAATGCTGGCGCATCTGTTAAAATAACATTTAAGGATTTTAAAATTATACGCACCAGCGACAAAAAAAGCATTACCATTAATGGTGAACAAACCTATACCAATACCAGCGGGGGATTATTGCTTAACCTGGCATCGCCTGAATCCGTTACCCATACTATTACCAGCAGCGGCTTATCGGTTACCTTTAATAATGGTTCAAAACGTAGCTGGCAGGTGGCGCAGCAACGGGTATTTACGTATGACAATGGTATTGTAATCGCGGTTTTGGGTACGCATACCGAAAACAATAACACCCAGGTTGCCCTTTGGGGAGCTAATCGCTTTGGCGCTGCATTTACCAGCGCTATCACCGATCCCCTGGTGATCCGCCAGGATTGTAATTTCCGGATAACCGGAGGCACAATTAAACATACGGTTGGCACAGTTACCGCTACAGCCGCCTTTGGACTCGATGCCAGCGGTAATCCCGTATCCTGTCCTTCCGGGAATTATTATTATAAATTAGTATGGACAGGGCCTTACGGGAACAGCGTTACCGCAATGGTAGCTTATTAAGCGATCAGCAGTTAGATTTCAGGTGCGAACAACAAGGATGAATACTTCTTCCTTTGTTTCACACTTATGGTTGCATTCCGTTTCAAATTTAGCATTGGAAATTTATTTGTTTCCTGGTGCTTTCTTCGTAACTTACTCCTGCACACCATTATCATAACCTATGACAGAGCGCCTGCTTCAATTTATCTGGCAGATGCAGTATTTTAATAAGGCTGATCTGCACACCGCCTGTAATGAATCATTACAGATCATTCATCCCGGTCAATTCAATACCAATCAGGGGCCCGATTTCCTGGAAGCCAGTCTTAAGATCAATACAACTACCTGGGTGGGTAACATTGAGCTGCATGTTAAAGCATCCGACTGGAAGCTGCATGGCCACGATGCCGATAAAAATTACAGGAATATTATATTGCACGTGGTGTGGGAAGACAACCTTTCCGTGCGGGACGAATGGGGTAATGCCATACCCACACTGGTGCTGGAGGACAGGGTATCTAAGTTTTTACTGCAACGCTATGAAGAGCTGATGCTTGCCCAAACTGCCATTCCATGCAGCGGCAGCATAACGGTGGCGCCGGAATTAATATGGAGCAGTTGGAAAGCAAGGCTGGTGGCCGAGCGATTGCTGCGCAAAGCGCAAATTGTTGAGCAGTATCTGAAAGAAACCAATGGGCATTGGGAAGAAGTATTCTGGTGGATGCTGGCCAGGAATTTTGGAATAGCGGTTAACAGCGGCGCATTTGAAGCAATAGCCCGGTCGTTACCTGTTCATACGCTGGCCAGGCATAAAAACCAGATACAGCAGCTGGAATCTTTTTTAATGGGGCAGGCCGGCTTATTAGATACAGATTTTAAAGAAGACTATCCCCGGATGCTGCAAAAGGAATACAGGTTTTACCGGAAGAAATACCATTTTACCCCGGTATATGAACCCGTTCATTTTTTGCGGATGCGGCCGGGTAATTTCCCCACGGTGAGACTGGCTCAACTGGCAAAGCTTATCCGGCAGTCATCCCGTCTTTTTGGTAAAATAAAAGCCGCTTCCACACTTCAGCAGTTAAAAAAAATGCTAACGGTAACAGCCAACGATTACTGGCATTATCACTATCGCTTTGATGAGGTTTCCTCTTTCAAAGAAAAAGTGCTGGGCAGGCAAATGGCTGACAATGTTATTATCAACACTATTATTCCTGTTGTGTTCGCGTATGGCCATTTGAAACAGGAGCAACCCTACAAAAACAAAGCGCTGCAATGGCTCGAAGAAACGGCTGCGGAACAAAACAGCATCACCCGCCGGTGGACCGCGCTGGGACTGGTTAACCGTTCGGCATACGATTCCCAGGCCTATATTGAATTAACCAAAACCTATTGCAGCAATAAAAATTGCCTGAGCTGTGCCGTGGGTGCTGCCATCTTAAAGCGATCTGTGTGAGGGGTGGTGAAAAGTGAGAAGGTGAAGATGAATGGAGATCAGTTTCACGTTTCACATTTACTCGTTTCACGATCGCACTGTTTCTTTTTTCCAGTTAAAGGCCACATTTATTTTTATATCCGGGTGAATGCTATGAAATACCGGACAGGTAAGGGCTGCTTTTTCTAATATCACCTGCTCTTTATCTGTAGCTTTAAAATGATCAGGGAAATGAAACGTTAAATTTAAGCCTCCTATCCTTCGCGGGTTGCTGTCCATTCTTTTCTCCACCTCCGCTTTTACGCCTTTAAGATCAACGTTCATGTCTCTTGCTTTAATACCCATAATGGTAAGCATGCAACTGGCCAGTGCCGTGGCTACAAGATCAGAGGGTGAAAAGCGTTCGCCTTTACCCTGGTTATCCGGGGGTGCGTCTGTTTCAATACGGGTACCTGATTTTAAATGGGTACAAACGGTACGAAGGTTTTCTTCGTAAACTACGGTTGAAGTCATTGTGCTATTTTTGTTTAAATTTACGTTTAAAGAACAATAAAACATTTCAGGTGAAAAAAATCATTGCAGCAATTATATGTGTTGGTATAACGCTTGGAGCTTTTAGCCAGCAAAGAACGGCGGAACAAAGAAAAGAGGATAAGCGAAATGCAAAAAAAGAAAAGATGAATACGCTCATGCGCCTGGAAGAAGAAGGCATACCATCTTTTCATAAACAGAATGCCTTTGGCATAAAAGTAAATACAGACGGGTGGGGGATATCTTATGAACTGGGACGTGCCAATGCTGTAACCCGCGCTACCATATTCCAGATAGAGTTCAATGAAAAGAAACACCGCAAAGAACAAAAAGCCAACCGTCAAACAGATGCCGGCGGCTTTATATTTTTCGGCAATCCTTTCGTATACGGAAAAAGGAATATTTTCTACCAGTTAAAGCTTGCCGCAGGACAACAAATACTGATTGGAGGCAAAAGCAATAAAAATGGTGTTTCGGTATATGGTATTGGCGCAGGAGGGGTTTCCTTAGGCCTTTTACGTCCGTATTATGTAGAAGTGCAGGACCAACTCAATGAGAACAGGTATGTTAAATATGATTCGCCCGACAGCTCATTGTTTCTTAACACCGGCAGCATCATTGGAGGGGCGGGTTTTACTAAAGGGTGGAATGAAATGAAGCTTGCCCCCGGTTTGCATGCCAAAACCGCATTGCGTTTTGATTATAACCGGTTCAATACGATCGTATCTGCTATAGAAGGCGGAATAAACGTGGAATATTATTTTAAAGAGATTGAGCAAATGGCATATAATCCTTCGCGGAAGTTTTTCGTTAATGCCTACGTATCCTTCTTATTTGGCAAACGGAAGTAAGTCGTTTACTTTTGTATTTCTGAAAACATTTTACAATTCAAGTTATGAGCGGAGTTTGTGGTACTTCCCCGGAACCGGCGCAGCGCATTAAAAAACCCGATTGGTTAAGAGTAAAGCTGCCGATTGGCGAAAGCTATAAAAATGTAAGGAATTTAGTTGATACCCATAAGTTGCATACCATCTGTGAAAGCGGCAATTGTCCCAATATGGGCGAATGCTGGGGTGCGGGCACAGCTACTTTTATGATCCTCGGTAATATTTGTACAAGAAGCTGCGGCTTTTGCGCCGTGGCTACCGGCCGGCCCGAAGCGGTGGACTGGGATGAGCCTCAGCGCGTAGCCGAGGCCATTTACCTGATGAAAGTAAAACACGCGGTAATTACTTCGGTAGACAGGGATGAACTGAAGGATGGAGGCAGCATTATATGGTACAATACCATTAAAGCGGTAAAAGCCTTAAACCCCGGCACCACGCTGGAAACCCTGATCCCCGATTTTAAAGGCGAAAAAGATAATATACAGCGTATTATTGATGCTGCGCCGGAAGTAGTTTCACACAATGTTGAAACAGTTGAGCGAATGACAAAACAGGTGCGCATTCAGGCCAAATACTGGAGAAGCATGGAAGTGCTTAAATACCTTAAAGAAAAGGGCATGCGAACTAAGTCGGGTATTATGCTCGGACTGGGAGAAACCAAAGAAGAAGTTTTGCAAACCATGAGGGATCTCCGGGCCAATAACGTGGATGTTATTACACTCGGGCAATACCTTCAGCCCAGCGGAAGGCATTTACCTGTTTTACGTTTTGTGCACCCCGATGAGTTTGCAGAATACACCGCAGCCGGGTATGATATGGGCTTCGATTATGTTGAAAGCGGCCCGCTGGTGCGTTCTTCCTATCACAGCGAAAGACATGTATTTGAAGGAACAGGCAAAAAGGAATGGCTGAAGAAACAAGAAATGATGGCAGGGTAGAGCATTACTTATTACTTATCACTTACTACTTACTCCCTAACAGCAACCGCAACCGGCTTTAACCGGATCAGTTTTAATTTGTTCAGCCCGCGCATAATAAAATAGGTAAGGTCAAATTCAAACCACTTTTTGGCAAAATTGGCGCTGTCTTTTGCGTAGTGATGATTGTTCTGGAATAATTCACCCATCAGCAGTATTCCCCACGGCGAAGAATTCTTTGAATGGTCGCCATTGTCGAAATTACTGTAGCCGTATTTATGTCCGCACCAGTTCACAATAGCGCCCTGGATGGGGCCCATAAGAAAATGTATGGGCAGCAGTAAGAACCACCACCAACTGGGCGCAAAGAAAAAATATACGGCAAAATAGGCAACCCCAAACGCAGTCCTGGTGATCATGCTGGTACCAAAGCGGTCAAGCTTGTCCCATACAGGAAGGTATTCTTCTGTGAACTGTTTGTCGGGAACATTTTTACCTGTAATAAAAGCGCTGTAAATAGCCGCGGTATGCATCATCATCTGCCATATATCTTTAAAAAAATGAGGCGAATGCGGATCTTTTTCGGTGTCGCTGAACGTGTGGTGCATGCGATGCATTACACCATAGGCCCTCGGAACCAGGTAAGAAGAGCCCTGGGCAAACCAGGTTAAAAAATAAATAAGCTTTTCTCCGAATTTAGATGTGGTATACATCTGGTGCGAGGCGTAGCGATGCAAAAAGAAAGAATGAAAGAACAACGATAAAAACCAATGGGCAAAAAAGAATACTAAAATAACGGTCATTATTATCAATTAAAACCAAAACGGCAAATATAAAGATATATACAGACTTAGAGATGGTATTGCCTGAAATTTAGCTTAAGTTTTTGTATTCGGGAGCCAGATACTGGCCATGCTAAAAAAGCTGATCGTAAAAATAAAACGGATATACATATGCTGCTGTTTAATATACTATCAATTGCACTTACCTTTGCCCCATAGCAGGAAATTATACCACTTTAAGCTATTCATCTCAATGACCAAAAAACTGAGTCAGCACATTTTTAGCAAGCAGCAGGCTTTGGAAGATGTGCCTCCTAATGAAACGATCGCGCAATGGGCTTCCAAACTTATTTGTTTATTATTTCCGGAGCTATCTGTCTGTGATTATGATTCTGCAGAGGAGGTTGATAAAGCCTTTAAAAACTTAGAAACAGAGCTTACCTCTATGCTGAACGCAACAAAAGCCTGTTGCGACTGCAATAACGAATTTATATCCAGCCGGTTTTTCAATAGCACACCCGAATTATACCGCATACTAAATACCGATGTGGAGGCTATTTTAAATGGCGATCCCGCTGCAAAAAGCGAGTTCGAGGTAATCAGGGCCTACCCCGGATTTTATGCTTTATGCTTTTACCGCATCGCGCACCGGTTGTTATTGCTTGATGTGCCGCTGCTGCCCCGGATCCTTACGGAATACGCCCATTCAAAAACGGGTATTGATATACATCCGGGCGCAAGAATAGGAGAACACTTTTATGTTGATCACGGTACAGGCATCGTAATTGGCGAAACGGCTGTAATAGGAAACTATGTAAAGCTTTACCAGGGCGTTACTTTAGGAGCTTTGAGCGTAGACAAAAGCATGGTTTCCATGAAACGTCACCCCACCGTGGAAGATAATGTTATTATATATTCCAACGCAACGGTACTTGGCGGCGATACCATTATCGGGCATAGCAGTATCATTGGTGGTAACGTATGGCTTACGCATAGTGTTCCGGCCGGGTCATTCGTATATCACAATACCAACATTATAATAGAAGAAAGAAAGATCAAAAACAACGTATAATGGCATCCGTAGCAGATTTAATAGGTAATACCCCGCTTGTTGAGCTTCAGAAATTAAATACAAACAGTAATGTAAAGATATTAGCCAAGCTTGAGGGCGATAACCCGGGCGGAAGCGTAAAAGACCGCCCCGCCTTTAATATGATCAGATGCGCGCTGGAGAGAGGCGATATCAATAAAAGCACCAAACTGATAGAGGCGACAAGCGGAAATACCGGTATAGCCATGGCGCTGGCAGCTAACCTGTTTGAACTGGAGGTAGAGCTGGTAATGCCTTCTAATTCAACGCGGGAAAGGGTTTTAACCATGGAGGCATACGGTGCAAAAGTAACCCTGCTCGAAAGTATAGAAGCCTGCAGAGACCATGCCGAAGAAAAGGCTGCCGGAGGCGGTTATTACCTGCTCAACCAGTTTGCCAACCCCGATAATGTTGCGGCGCATTATAAAACAACAGCCCCGGAAATATGGAATGATACCAACGGAACCATTACCCATTTTGTAAGCGCTATGGGTACCACGGGAACAATAATGGGATGCTCTCAATACTTAAAAGAAAAAAATCCGGATATACAAATCATCGGCTGCCAGCCTACGGAAGATTCTTCTATTCCCGGCATCAGGAGATGGCCTAAAGCATATCTCCCTGAAATTTTTGAGCCACAGCGGGTAGACAGTATTATAGATGTTTCTCAGGCTGAAGCGGTAGCCTTAACCCGCCGGCTCGCTAAAGTTGAGGGTATATTTGCCGGTATGAGCAGCGGGGGAGCAGCGGCAGCAGCTTTAAAATTAAGCAGGGAAATTGCTTCCGGCGTAATTGTTTTTATTGTTTGCGACCGCGGCGACAGGTATTTGAGCAGCGATCTGTTTGGATAAATGCGGCTAACTATAAAGCAATTATGTTGTGCCCAACCTGCAGTTGTTCCAGTGCCTCTTTTAAACGATTGCAATGGGTATCGGTAATAAAAACCTGTCCTTTGTTTTCAACGCATACTTTAAAAAGCAGGTTCTTCATCCTGGCTTCATCTAATTTTTCGAATATATCATCCAGCAATAAAAGCGGGGGAAATCCTTTGTGTTGCAGCAATACTTCAAATTCGGCCAGCTTCAGGGCAAACAAAAGGCATTTTCGCTGTCCCTGTGAAGCGGTGGTTTTAAAAGGATAGCCTTCCAGCCCAAATTCAAGATCATCGCGGTGTATGCCCTGCGTAGTGCGTTGAAGCGTAATGTCTTTAGCTCTATTTTTGATCAATAAATTTTTAAAACCATTTGATTGTAAATGACTTTTATAGGTTATTGTTAATTTTTCTTCACTCTCGGCAATGGAATGGTATAACTGAAGTACAAGGGGTATAAATCCTTCCAGGAACCGCGAACGCCGGGTATAAATAAAATTACCTGCCGCCACTAGCTGGGCAGAAATGACCTCCATAAGGTTTTCATCCATATTGCCGGTATCGGCTAATTGCTTCAGTAAGCTGTTGCGCTGCTGAAGTATTTTATTGTAGTCTATTAAAGTTTGCAGATAGGTGGCGTCTAACTGTGAAATCGTATAGTCTATAAATTTTCTCCGTTCCTCGCTTGCCTGGGTTATAATAGCCACATCATCAGGCGCAATCATTACACAGGGAAATTTGCCGATATGGGCTGCAAACCTGGTGTAATTTTCATTGTCTACACCAAATTCTTTCTTTCCATTCTCTCTTAATACGCAGGTTATACGATGACTGTTATCCTTTAAAGTGATCTGCCCCTCTACCCGGAATCCCTGTTTTCCCTGCTGCGCATTTTGTATATCTGTTTTACCGAAATAGCTTTTTGTAAAACACATATAGTAGATAGCATCAAGCAAATTTGTCTTTCCGCTGCCGTTTTTACCGCAAAAGCCGGTTACATTCCGGGAAAAGGAAAAATGGGCGTGGTTGTAATTCCGGAACTGTACTAATGATATGTCATCTAATTTAAACAAAGCGCAAATCTATACTGAATCCTGAAAATAAAGCTGGAAATCAGAATTTTGACAGAAGAAGTGCTGTAATTTGAAATTCAGAATTTAAGATTTAACGCATATATTTGCTGCTCAATTTTGCAACGTGAGCGCTACAATAAAAGAAACCATAAAGTTTACAAAGGAAACTTACCTGTATTGGTACGAATTGATGCTTTTGTTACGCCGTTTTGAAGAAAAAGCGGGCCAGTTGTATGGTATGCAGAAGATCCGCGGCTTTTGCCATTTGTACATTGGGCAGGAAGCTTTAGCGGCAGGCTGTATGACAGCCACGAAACCGGAAGATACATTTATTACAGCCTATCGTGATCACGGACTGGCTATTGCCAAAGGGGTAAGCGCTAAATCCTGTATGGCCGAACTTTTTGGAAAAGCCACAGGATGTTCGAAAGGAAAGGGAGGAAGCATGCACTTCTTTGGGGTGAAAGAGCGGTTCTTTGGAGGTCATGGTATTGTTGGCGCACAAATAGGTACTGGCGCCGGGCTGGCATTTGCCGAGCAATATAAGGGCACCGACAATGTATCGCTTACTTTTTTTGGAGACGGCGCCGCAAGGCAGGGCATACTGCACGAAACCTTTAACCTGGCTATGATATGGAAGCTGCCGGTAGTTTTCATTTGCGAGAACAACAACTACGCCATGGGAACTTCCATTCAGCGAACGTCTAATGTGATGGATATTTATAAGCTTGCCGATGCCTACGATATGCCGGGTGATGCGGTAGACGGTATGAGCCCCGAAGCGGTACACGAAGCCGTTGGCCGTGCGGTAAAGAGAGCAAGGGAAGGTGGCGGACCCACATTACTGGAAATAAAAACGTACAGGTATAAAGGACATTCCATGAGCGATCCGGCAAAATACCGGACCAAGGAAGAAGTGGAAGAATATAAAGAACGCGACCCCATTGAATACACGAAAAACAGGCTGATTAAATCCTTTAATGTTACGGAAGAGGAGATTGAAGTGATTAACGAAAGAGTAAAAAATGAAGTGGCGGAATCTGTAAAATTTGCTGAAGAAAGCCCGTGGCCGGATGATGATGAATTGCTAAAGGATATCTATAAACAAGAGGATTACCCTTTTATAATGGACTAAATTGAACCTTAATTAAAACAATAAAAAAGAATACCGAGTTATACAATGAGTGCAATAAAAAAACACGAAACGGCTAAGCATACAGACAGGCTGATGGATGTGCAGGACTTCTGGGAAAGAAATAATAAAAGCATTATTATTGCCTTAGCTGCCGTAATTGTGCTGGCAGGCGGCTATCTGGGGTATAAGTACCTGTACCGGCTCCCCGAACAAAAAGAAGGGGTTGAAGCTATTGCCAAAGCGCAGCAGTATTTTGCTAATGACTCCCTGCAACTGGCATTGAACGGAGATGGCAGAAACCCGGGGTTTTTAAAAGTGATCAGTAAATACGGTGGAACACCTTCGGGCAATCTTGCCAAACTATATGCAGGCGAAACCTATCTTCAGTTAGGAGATTATAATAATGCACTAAAATACCTTAAGGATTTTGACGCTAACGGCTCTGTTCAAACCCAGGCGCTGGTATACGGCCTGATGGGAGATGCTTTATCGGAACTAAAGAAAAACGACGAAGCCCTGGAAAACTATAAAAAAGCAGGTACTACTTTTGAACAAAACCAGGCTTTGTCTTCCGAGTATTTATTCAGGGCTGCCAGCCTGTATGAAGTAATGGGTAAAAACAAAGAAGCAATTGAGCTTTTCCGGCAATTAAAAGATAAATTCCCAAGAACGGAAAGGGGATTTACCGCCGAAAAATACTTAGGCAAATTAGGGGCAACGGACTAATTTAAGGTATCAGGTATTAGGTATCAGTCTATCAGTGGATAATTACTAACGACAGTCTCATATTCCTTTTTGTCTATAGCTGAATCTGATTGCTGACAGCCCTTAGGATTTGAAATTTATTTGGCTCTTGTTATTTGTATTTTGATGTTTTGTATTTCTATCCTTCGGATTTCGGATTTATCGCTTCGGATTTATATGATTTGGTTCTTCACTCTTAATTATATTTACCGGAAATGGCTGAAATAACGAACAGTAACTTATATCATTTAGATGCAGGCATTCTACCAAAGGATGCCTGTGTTATTATAGTTCGTACCGAATGGAATGCTGCTATAGTAGACAGGCTGGAAGAAGGATGCAGGCATGTGCTAACGGAACACCAGGTAGCGTACCGGGTAATTACGGTTCCTGGTGCTTTTGAAGTGCCTTTTGGGATATCGGCTTACTGGAATGCCCATTTACAGGGCCAGAACCGTCCCCATGCATTTATTGCTCTGGCATGCGTGGTAAGGGGCGGCACACCCCATTTCGACTATGTATGCAAAGGAATTACCGATGGTATTGTGCAGCTTAATCTTACCTTACCCGTGCCTTCTGTTTTTGGAGTGCTTACAGTAGATACCAATGAGCAGGCCGAAGAAAGAACAGGTGGAATACATGGGCATAAAGGAGAAGAAGCAGCTATTACTGCATTGAAAATGATATCATTAAAAGCATCATTTAATAAAAATATTTAAATGATTATACCGGAGGTATAATGGCTATGGATGTGCAATTATTTGTTCCCTGTTTTATAGACCAGTTGTATCCTCAAACGGCTTTTAACATGCTAAAAGTACTGGAGAAGCTGGGATGTACGGTACACTATAATACCAACCAAACCTGCTGCGGGCAACCTGCTTTTAATGCAGGATTCCGGGATGAGGCCCGGGATGTATGTCATAAATTTCTTACCGATTTTTCCGGTTCAGGCTATATTGTTTCACCCGGCGCCTCATGCACAGGATTCGTGAAAAATTATTACCCGCTGCTGTTTGATAATTCTTCATTGCACAATGAAGTAAAGGAAACAGGTAAAAGGATGTTTGAATTCAGCGCATTCCTTACCGACATACTGAAAGTGGAAGATGTGGGCGCTGAATTTCACGGAAAAGCTACTTATCATGATTCCTGCTCCGCTCTGCGTGAGTTGCATATCAAATCGGGCCCGCGCCGGCTGCTTAATCATGTAAAAGGACTTGAGCTGGTGGAAATGAATGACGTGGAAACCTGCTGCGGGTTTGGCGGCACGTTTGCAGTTAAATTTGAAACAATTGCTGTAGCTATGGGCGATCAGAAAGTGGTAAATGCCGGCAATACCGGCGCTGGTTATATTATATCAACAGATATGAGCTGCCTGATGCATATTGACGGAGTTATTAAAAGCAAGGGATTAGCGCTTCAAACCATGCACATTGCCGATGTGCTGGCCAGCGGATGGTAGTGGATTTGAAATTTGAGATTGCATCTCGCTCCGGATTTGAACGTCATTGCGAGACCCTAAACGGACATGAATGATGTCTGCTATTTTTAAAGGGTCCAAGCAATCTCCAAGATCGGAGACGGATTTTTTTAGTTTGCAGTTTATGGTTGTATTCCCTTCGGATTTCGATATTCCGTCTTCAGGCTTAATTTTAATCTCTCATTTGCAGGCACGAATCATCTGTAGATAATTTGTTTCTTCGTATTTTGCCTGAAATAATAAACACTTTTCCCCTTATGGCATACTGGCTTGTAAAATCGGAACCTTTCAAATATAGCTGGGATCAGCTTGTAAAAGACAAGCAAACCTTCTGGGACGGCGTACGCAATTATGCTGCACGGAATAACCTTAAAGCGATGAAAAAAGGCGATGAGGTTTTATTTTATCATAGCAATGAGGGGTTGGAAATTGTAGGAATAGCTAAAGTGGCAAAAGAGCATTATCCCGATCCAACGGCTGATGACGATGCATGGGTAGTGGTGGATATAAAGCCTTATAAAAAGCTACGGAAGCCCGTTAGCCTCGCTCAGATCAAATCCGACAAGCGTTTGGCGGATATGGCATTAGTTAGGCTGGGGCGGCTTTCGGTGCAGCCGGTTACGGAAAACGAATGGCAGATCATTATGAAAATGTCCGGACAATAAAATTTCAGAAATCCGGGTTCACCCCGGTATAATTCAGTGGTGTAATGGCTTTTAATTCTTTTTTAAGGGATGAAGATATCTTAAGGGTATCAATAAACCCGTGCATGGTTTTTTGATTCATATCCGCCGCGCCCCTCGTTAGTTCCTTTAAAGCTTCATAAGGATTCGGATAATGCTCACGTCTTAAAATGGTTTGTATCGCTTCGGCTACTACCGCCCAGTTCTGCTCCAGGTCTTGCTTTATTCTGGCTTCATTTAATAGTAATTTCCCCAACCCTTTATCGAAAGATTTTAATGCCAGCATGGTGTGTGCAAATGGAACGCCTATATTTCTCAGCACGGTGGAATCGGTAAGATCTCGCTGCAGCCGCGATACGGGTAGCTTTGCCGAAAGGTGTTCCAGCAGCGCATTGGCCATTCCAAGATTGCCTTCCGCATTTTCAAAATCTATAGGATTTACTTTATGCGGCATTGCCGAAGAACCTATTTCTCCTTTTTTTACTTTCTGCTTAAAATACTCAAGTGAAATATAGGTCCATATATCACGGCAAAAATCAATCAAAATAGTATTGATGCGTTTTATACCGTCAAAGTGAGCGGCGATATGATCATAATGTTCAATCTGGGTAGTAAATTGCTGGCGCTGTAACCCCAGCGAATTGCTGCAAAAATCATTGGCGAACTTTATCCAGTCCGTTTTGGGATAAGCCACATGGTGCGCGTTAAAATTACCCGTAGCGCCTCCAAACTTGCAGGAATAAGGGATGGATTGCAGCAGTTGCAATTGCTGGCTTAGCCGTTCCGCAAATACCATGAACTCTTTACCCAAACGGGTAGGCGAAGCCGGCTGCCCGTGTGTGCGCGCCAGCATGGGTATGTTTTTCCAGGTTATGGCCAGTTTCTTTATTCGTAAAATAAGGGTGGCTATAGCAGGATAGTATTCGTTTTCTAAGGATTCTTTCCACAATAGCGGCACAGCAGTATTATTTACATCCTGCGAAGTAAGTCCAAAGTGTATCCATTCTTTAAGCTGACCGAGCTTTAAGGCATCCAGTTCCTGTTTAATATAGTATTCCACCGCTTTTACATCGTGGTTGGTAATCTTTTCTATATTTTTTATTTCAGTTGCCTTAGTAGTGGTGAAATGCTGGTATATTGCTTTTAATGATTTAACCTGCACGGGTTTTAACGCAAAATATTTCTTTTGGCTTAACGCGATGAAATATTCTATTTCAACAAGGATACGATAGCGGATCAATGCAAATTCAGAAAAATACTGGTCTAAATGATGAACCTGGTTCCTGTATCTGCCATCCACCGGGGAGATGGCAGTAAGCGCTGATAAATCCATTATTGTGTAATATTTGAAGTATAATAAAAGGGGATTAGCCTACATTTGCGGGCAAACCTACATGAAAAAGTTGAAAAATTTTTATTGGTACACAATGGCACAGGTGCATGGATGATTTAATTGAAACCAAACATGAGAAATAAAATAAGCGTTGGCATAATTGATTATCTGAATGTAAAGCCGCTTTTATATGGTATTAAGCATTCCCGGGTTATTGATGACATAAATATTGTAGAAACTTTTCCTTCCCAACTCGCTGCAATGCTGCTGTCGGGAGAAGTGGATATGGGGATTGTGCCGGTGGCAGTTATTCCCGAAATGCAGGAATCTTATATCGTTTCGGACTATTGTATTGGTTGCAACGGACCTGTTGCAACGGTTTGCTTATTCAGCGAGGTTCCGGTAAACCGCATTGAAACCGTGTTGCTCGACTACCAGTCGAAAACATCCGTAGCCCTGGCAAAAATACTACTGGAGCAATACTGGAAAATTACTCCGGTATTTGAGCCTGCTGCAAACGAAACGTTCCGGCAGCGTATAACAGGCACCACAGCGGCTGTAGTAATCGGCGACAGGGCATTTGAACAGAGGGGCAAATCAACCTATATTTACGATTTGGGGGAAGCCTGGAAAGACCTTACAGGACTGCCCTTTGTGTTTGCCGCCTGGATCGCCAATAAACCCCTGCCCGATGGATTTATTCATGCGTTTAACGAGGCCAATGCATTTGGACTCATGCATATCGAAGAAGTAGTACAGGAAAGCCAGTATAAATTATTTGATCTGAACCAATACTATAAGTACAATGTTAATTATGTATTAGATGAGAAAAAGAAAGAAGGGCTGGCGGCATTCCTGTTCCTGCTAAAGCAGGCGCGATCGCCGGCATAAAGCGGAGCCCTGCTTCATATGCACCGCCTGTACTGTTATTTTTGCTGAACATTTTATTTTTTTTGGCGGTACCCTGCAGGGCGTTATTTTTGAATAATATTACTCCGCTATGGAATGGTTAACAAATCCCGAAGCATGGATATCACTGCTAACGCTCACCGTGCTGGAAATTGTTCTGGGTATTGATAACATTGTTTTTATTTCCATCCTCTCCGGAAAACTGCCTCCCCATCAGCAAAAAAAAGCGAGGAGAATAGGGCTGTCGCTCGCCATGATCACGAGAGTGCTGTTGCTGCTTTCTATTAGCTGGATAATGACATTAACGGCTACGCTTTTTAGTATAGGAGAATGGTTTGACGTAGAAGCGGGCGACTTATTTGAAAAATTAAAAATATCGGGCAGGGATATTATACTTATTGCAGGTGGACTGTTCCTGATCTATAAAAGTACCACTGAAATTCATGAAAGAGTAGAAGGTCACGGAGCGGAAACAGCAAAAAAAACACCCGTTATCATTTCATTCAGCAGGGTCATTATAGAAATAATCCTGCTGGATGTGGTATTTTCTCTTGATTCTGTAATTACCGCCGTGGGCATGGCAGATCATATAGAAATTATGATAGCGGCTGTAGTAATAGCAGTACTGATCATGCTCGTTTCTGCAGAAAAGATCAGCAGCTTTGTAAATGATCATCCCACGGTAAAAATGCTGGCGCTTTCTTTCCTGCTGCTGATCGGTATTTCGCTCATAGCCGAGGGGTTAGACCAGCATATCCCCAAAGGGTATATTTATTTCGCCATGGCATTCTCTGTTTTTGTGGAAACGCTTAACCTCAGAGCGGCTAAAAGACGTAAATCAATATAATTTTTGCATTTACGCCTTTCCCATTTACCTTTGCGCTTCTTTTAACAGTACGGCAAAATCCGTACTACCTTAAAACATTGATAATCATGAAACAAGGTATCCATCCGCAAAATTACAGGTTTGTAGTTTTCAAAGACATGAGTAACGGGTCTACATTCCTTACCCGTTCAACAGCAGCCTCCAGGGAAACCATTAAATGGGAAGACGGAAATGAATATCCGCTGATCAAACTCGAAATTTCCAATACTTCGCATCCTTTCTATACCGGGCAGAAGGTATTAGTGGATACAGCAGGACGTATTGATAAATTCAAAAAGAAATACGCGAAAAAATAATTGCTTCGTCCAAACGAATAATGATCCCTCCGGTTTACCGGGGGGATTTTTGTGCAAAGGAAACTGGAATGCATTCTTCAAATTATGCCGTTTATATTATTTGATACTCCGCAGAGGAGCCTGTTGCATCCTTTCACAGGCATCCGCGCCATAGCCGACATCCGCGTGGGTATATTTACCATTAAGGAAAGATGGGAGAAGCTAACAGGCAGGCAGGTATACGTGCTTACTGCACCTTATTTGCAGGAAGCTTATCCGTATCCCCCGGCCGGAGAACAAATATTAGTGAATGCCGCTGTAATTGCAAATGAAAGCCTGGCAGCCCAAATCCTGAATTTACAGGTAAATGAAGCGATTGTAAAAGATGGGGAAGTTATTGCCGCAGTTTCTTCTGCTAATGAAAACTGGAGCATACATACGATTGTTCCGGGAAAATTTAAAAAATGTATCCCCTGCAATCTTACCCTGAAAAAAATAATATACCCCTGGCATATCTTTCAATGGAATGCCGGGTTGATCCGAAGTGATTTCGCTTTGATAACTGCTAACCGGCTACACCAGTCTGCTGCAAATATTTATGGATGGACAGCGCCGGAAAATATTTTTATTGAAGACGGGGTGGCCATATCGCATTGCTTCATTAATGCATCGGAAGGACCTGTTTACCTGGGAAAGCATGCCGTTATTATGGAGGGCTGTATGATACGGGGCCCTTTTGCCATGGGAGCGGGAAGCGTATTAAAAATGGGTACTAAAGTATACGGCGCAACCACCCTCGGACCTTATTGTACTGCCGGTGGCGAAATTAAAAACAGTGTAATGATGGGTTACAGCAATAAGGCCCATGATGGTTATTTGGGCGACTCGGTAATAGGGGAGTGGTGCAACCTTGGCGCAGGCACATCCAATTCTAATATAAGGAACGATGCTGCTGTTGTATACAGCAATAAGGGGCAAAGCGATAGTGTGCCTGTTGGCTTAAAATGTGGATTATTAATGGGTGATTATAGCCGCAGCGCTATTAATACTTCGTTTAATACCGGTACTTTTGCAGGAATAGCCGCTAATATATTTGGCCAGGGGTTTGCGCCAAAGCACCTGCCAAATTTTACCTGGGGCTTTACGCAACGCTATATCTTTGATAAAGCTATTGAACATATTGCCAACTGGAAAAAATTAAAGCAGCACGATTTAACACAGAGTGATATACAAATACTTGACCATCTTTATAAACAAACCATACCATGAGACAACAGATAGCAGCAGCCAACTGGAAAATGAATTTAACGCTTGATCAGGCAACGCATTTACTTGACGAAATATTAAAAGCGCCACACGATTTGCAGGTGCATCAAAAAGTTGTTTTTGCAGTTCCCTTTCCTTACCTGCTGCTGGCACAGGATAAAATATCGGAAAAACTGAATTTTTTTACCGCGGCGCAAAACTGCTATACCAAAAGCAGCGGTGCCTACACCGGTGAAACATCGGCGGAAATGCTGCACTCCATTGGTGTGGAATACGTGGTATTGGGACATTCGGAAAGGCGGGAATATTTTGGTGAATCCAATGCCATGCTCGAAGAAAAAGTGGGTATGGCATTAACGTATGGCTTAACCCCTGTCTTTTGTTGCGGCGAAGCATTGCAGGTGAGGGAGTCGGGCGCCCAGAACGATTACGTGGAAAAGCAATTAAAAGAAAGTTTGTTTAATCTTTCTGAAGAGCAAATGCAGAAGGTTGTAATTGCCTACGAACCAATATGGGCTATAGGTACGGGTAAAACCGCCTCGGCCGCACAGGCCCAGGAAATGCATGCACACCTGCGTAATGTACTTGCCAGGCAGTATGGCGATACCGTTGCAGGTGAAGTTCCCATTTTATATGGCGGCAGTGTAAAGGGCAGCAATGCGAAAGAGCTTTTTGCTCAACCCGATGTGGATGGCGGTTTGGTAGGCGGCGCTTCGCTGATTGCGGCAGATTTTGCGCAGATCATTGATGCGTTGAAGTAGGCGCTTGCCCGTCTTCTTTTTCCAGCGGTTCTGAACGATCATAAATTCAATCCCATACATCCATAGTGCTTCGAAAGCTGATATATCAAAGTGTGCTCTGGAGAGGATTATACTTTATTTCGGTATTGGGTTTGAATATTGTAATTGCCCGTTATTTTGAAGCGTCATATAGCGGACTGATCTATTTCATTACTAATACTTTTGCACTTATAGTTACGATAGGAAGCCTGAGCCTGGAATCTGGTGCAGGGTATTATGTAGCTTCAGGAAAGATGGACCCGATGAAGCTGGCTAACTTTTCGGTTGTATGGTCATGCTTCAGTGGTTTTGCTACTTATGTTACCCTAAAAATTCTTTTAAGCCGGGGTTTAATTCCTGCATCTTATCATGCCTATTCCTTTTTAGCTGTTTGCTACATATGTGGCTGCATGCTTTTGAATTTTTTTCTGGCTTTGTTTTATGCGGTTAAGAATTTTCTTTTGCCCAACCTGGTAATGATCTGCATAAACACTTTACTTATTTTTTTGCCCTTGCTCGGTAACGGTAAGATAATGTCCCCAAAAATGTACGTCAATATTTACTTTATGGGGTTTTTGCTTCAGGGGATCATCCTTTCTGTTTTTTTTTATATAAGGAACAGCGGAAAAAAAATAAAGGGATTGCGGGGAAAAATAAGCTTGTCAAAAATTTTCAGGTATTCCTTTCTGGCATTCCTGGCAAATATTCTTTTTTTTCTGGTTTACAGGATTGATTACTGGTTTGTACAGAAATATTGCACACCTGAGGCATTGGGTAACTACATCCAGGTATCAAAAATTGTGCAGATGCTGCTGATATTACCAGCTATTTTGTCGAGCGCCGTTTTTCCTGTTATAGCCGCACGGGATATAGAACAGGAGAGTGAAAAGCTTGCCATGCTTATCAGAAGTTCTCTTTTGTTATACTTGTTTATTTGCCTTGTATTGGCGGTCTGCGGTTACTGGCTGTTTCCTTTCCTGTTTGGAGAAAGTTTTTCAGCTATGTATCTTCCTTTTATATTATTAATTCCGGGCATCCTGTCACTGGTTATGTTATATCCTGTAATCGCTTATTTTTCCGGCAGGAAAAAAATGTGGGTAAACATAAAAGCGCTGCTGTTACCGCTGTGTATTATTATTGCAGGCGATCTGATCTTCATACCGGTGTATGGAATTGCAGCGGCAGCCCTGGTAAGCAGTATAGGGTATATCGTATATCATTTATATTTAATTGACTGCTTCAGGAAAGAATTTTCTGTTTCAAAGGATTTGTTCTATAAAATCAAATTCGCCGATTATAAAAAAATGAAGCAACTGATCATTGAAAAATTTTTGAGATCATGAAAAACAGCAGCAACGAATTATACCGGGGGGATGATTATGGAAATAAAAACCAAACCTGGCATCTGGAAGATGCTGTTCGCAAGGTTGATCATTTATATTATATATTAAAGAAAAACAGCGTTACTCCTAATCATATTGTAGACGTTGGATGCGGGGCAGGCGGAGTACTGGAAGCTTTATCTGCAAAGTACCCGCATGCGGAAAGCTTTACCGGTTACGACATATCTCCCCGGGCAATTGAAATTGCCAGGCAAAACCAAACGGGAAGGGTACGCTTTTTAAATGAAGACTTCACGAATAACACTGCTCCTTTTTCAGACGTTCTTTTAGTTATTGATGTAATTGAGCATATTGACGACTTTTACGGCTTTCTCAGAAAACTCAGGCACAGGAGTAAATATTTTGTTTTTCATATTCCATTAGATCTTTGCTGCAGGTCTGTTGTAAAGCCCCATATTATGCTTCAGCAAAGAGAAGCTGTTGGACATATACATTATTTTACAAAAGAAATGGTTGTTTGGTTTCTGTCCGACTTAGGGTATCATATTATTGACTGGATATATACAAAACCGGATATTGATGTTATGCCTCCCCAATCGTTCAGAGCCTTTTTAAAAAAACATTTAAGAAGCTTCAGCTTTCTGCTGAATAAAGATCTGAGTGCAAAACTATGGGGCGGTTATTCGATGATGATTTTAGCAAAACAAAAGCTGTCATGAAATATACGCTCTGGCTCGCAAGCTGGTATCCTGATAGAATCAATCCCTTTGACGGCGATTTCATACAACGTCATGCACAGGCGGTATCAGAATATTCAGCTATTACTGTTATACATGTAGTGCAATACGGTACTCAAATTGAAGTTCCCCAAAAAAAGGTTGAAATAAAAGAAGCTGGAAATTTAAAAGAATACACCCTGTATTTTCATTTCAAAAGAACGGGTATACCCCTGCTCGATAAAATAATATACAACGGAAAATATTATTTAACGTATAGCAGGTTCATCCGGAATTATTTTAAAGCAGCAGGCCTTCCTGATCTTGTGCACGTTCACGTTCCAATGAAATCCGGGGTGATTGCAAAATGGATCAAAAAAAAATGGAATATCCCGTATATCCTTTCGGAACATTCTTCCGCTTACGATACATTAGTTCCGGATAATTATTTTAACCGTAGCGCTTACTACCGGCACAGGGTGTCGGGGATATTTAAACATGCCGCAAAAGTTACAACCGTATCCGGGGTGCTCGGTAAGCGGTTGCAGGAAATTTTCAGCCTGCCATCCTGCGCTGTAATTCATAATGTAGTTGATACAACTGTTTTTTTTCCCGGGGTAAATAAACCCCCGGTATTTAGATTCTTTCATGCGTCAACCATGGATCATGCCAAAAACGTTGAAGGGATTCTGCGCGTGCTGGCCGAACTAAAAACCTGTTGCAACAATTGGGAATGTACCCTGGCAGGGTGGGAGACTCCTCAATTAAGGCAACTGGCCGCTTCGCTGGGACTTGATAAAATGGTGAGGTGGGCAGGCATCCTGTCTCATGAACAGGTGGCAATGGAAATGCAGTATGCGCACGCCCTGGTTATGTTCAGCAGGTATGAAAATTTTCCGTGCATAATCATTGAGGCATTGTGTTGCGGGTTACCGGTAATTGCCACTAATGTTGGGGGTATCCCGGAAGCTGTTAATGATTCAAACGGATGGCTTGTTCCATCAGGAGATGAAAGAGGGCTGCTGGAAGCAATGATCAGGATGATAAACAATTATGATTCCTTTAATTGCCATAAAATTGCAAAAGACGCAGAAAATAAATATGAGTATCGTGTAATTGGCAAACAATTCTATAGCATGTACCAGCAAGTGCTCACTCAAACAGTTCCATCCGCGTTTTAGGCCGCCGGGCTTCTTCCCACTTAAAGTTTCTGAATCTTCGTCTTTCTTCCGGCACCTGCGTTACCGGGTAAAACCCGCCTTTCACTTCGTACAGCCATGTAATTTTATCCAGTTCTTTTTGTATAAAATACAGGTTAATCAAATCTGCCTGCGCATAATTGGCGCCCGTATAAGCACTGTCGTTATCCTGCAAATAATACAGGCTTTCGGCGCTGCCTTTGGCCACAATGTGGTCTATATCGCCATCCTTAAAAAAGCCGTTGATCACATTTCCTTTCAACTGGTTATAAAAGCTATCGTTGCTCCTGCTGATGCTGAAAGCATTTTCAAGCACTTCAATATGATCAGGCTTCTTGTTTTTGGTATACAGGTAAATGGTATCTCCCGTGATCTGGCTTTCTTTTGCCCACACAATGGGATCTATGAATAGCCGAAAAATGGAATCTCTCCCCGAAAAGAACATGCTGTCGCAAACCGCCTGCATCGAATCGGAAAATATCCGTACATGATGAAACGCCTGGAAAAAACGTACGCTGTCTATCCTGTCAATATCCGGCACCTGAACTTCTTTAACCGTATCTGCTGCTCCGGAGAGTGTTTTTGTATCCATTGCCAGGCTATCGCTGCCATCCCCGCGGAGGGTATCTTTAACCTGCGGCGGCAGTGTGGAATCTGCTGAGGGAAATGGGATATTTACCGGCTCATCCTGTATTTTCTGCTGCTTTGCTATGGCCGTATCGGCCTGCGGCTGATCTGCATTATCTTTTGCCGGCAAAGGCTTCCCCCTGTTCAATAAGGGCGCCTTCTTTAATGCTTCAGCAGCCCGTGGTGGTCTTTCTAACCGCTTCATGGCGGTATCCCGGCTGTGTTCAGGAAGCATTATAGTGTCCTGTTGCGGAATGAGGTCTTCGGGGGAAGCCGAAGCACCGGCAGATGCGCTGCTGTCTTTTACATATAAAGTGTCTGCCTTAACACCCGAATACAGGGAGTCGCCGGTAATAAATATGGAGTCGTTATCCTGTTTAATGATCATTACCGGTTTTCCCGTGGCGAGCACCGTTTTGGTATCCCGGTTAAAATCACTTTTCTCCGATAAGAGTGTTACACCCTGCGTTGTATCAATGTATACAACATTACCTACCGCGTGTCCGTTGCCCGTAGTTTTGTCGAATTGAATATTATCTGCCGTAATATACTGCGTGCTGTCTTCAATAACCGGGCGCTTGCCAAAGTTGGCAAACCCTTTATTCATATCGTAATAGCCATCGGATGTTCGTATAATAGATTTGCCGTCGTTAATGGTAGTGGGCGATACAAAAGTGGCAATTTGTGTTTCTGCATTATACAAAAGGGTATCCGTTGCCATGGTATATTCAGGATCTATAAGATGAACATTTTTCGTGAAATATGCGTCTTTTGTATCTGCATAATAATAGCCTTCTTTACTGGTAAGGGTAGAGGTGGAGGTTACAATTTTGCCGCCGTTGAGGTAAGTGCCTGTTTTGGTATTCAGGTCGTATTCCAGCGCTTCTGTAGTAAGGGTTGCCTTTCCGTCGCTGAGCTTTACATTTTTCCGGAGATGGGCGATCCTGGTATTGCCATAATAAATAAGGTATTGTGAATATACATTTACGCTGTCTGCATCATTAATATGAATATTGCCAAAAACCTCAATTATGTTTTGCTGCTTATTCATAATAATGCTATCGCCGTTGAAAAGAGTATTTCCCTGGCGAAGCATGGCATTGCCTACTAATATCTGCAATTCAACACTGTCTCTCTTTTCAAATTTCAGTATATCGGAGCGGATGAGGTGCACTTCCCGGACGCTGTCTTTAGGTTGTGCCGAAAGAACAGGGCTGCCGGCTGTTCCGGGTTTTTCCTGCGCCCATGCCAAATGGAAGATCAGCAAAAAAAATACGGATAATACAATCCTCATTCGTGTATTCATTTCCGTTTTTTATCTGTAGCGGGTAGGGTAGTCAGCGAATCGGGCAAGGGCGTCATTAAAGGGTCCGATTTATCTTTCTTACCAAATACCAGTCCGCCGGTATACCTGCGCGGATGGATACGAAAGTCCTGTAATAAAATATTCAGGCTGTTGGCTGTGGAATTCAGGTTCGTATACAATTTTTTGTCGTTCATCAGCAGTCCTAACGTACCATCATTGTTGTTTACTTTATGTAAAGTAGTGCTAAGCTCCGTAACTGCTGCATCTAATTTTGTTAAAGTCTGCTGTAATTCCAGACCGGCAAGTTTGCCTGTAGTGTTTTTGAGGTTAGCGAAAATTTCGGTAATGGTATCATTGTTCTTTTTAAGGTTTCCTGTAAAGGCGCTGGCATTAGCCATGGTTTGGGCTAATGCCCCGGTTTGTGTGTTCAGCAAACTGTTCAGGTGGGCGGTGGATACCGCCAGGTTGGCAAAAATAGTTTGAAAATTATTTTGGGTGCGCGGATCAAAAACGTTGCCGATCAACTTTAAAACGGAATCAAGTGTTTGTAAAGAGGCATTTATTTTTACCATTGCCGGATCAAGACTGCCTTTAACCTGGTCGAGCAAACCCAGGGTAGTGTTTGTGGCAAGGGTATCGCCGTTTCTTACGAAAGCAGCATCATTTCCCAAATCTATATCCAAAGTAGTATTGCCTAATAAGCTGCCGGAAATGTGAACAATGGAGTTTTTAGGGATATTGACGCTTTTACTAAGATTTAAAGTAACCAGTATGCCGCTGAGGTTCTTATCTGTTTCCTGCATTTTATATACTTTACCTACCTGAAGGCCATTGATCATAACGGCGTTGGAAACAGACAGCCCTTCTACGGAATGAAAAATAGTATATACTTTAAAGCTTTTTTCAAAAATGGGTTTTCCCTTTAAAAAATTGAAGCCCAGAATAAGCAACGTAATAGCAATTGCTGTTAAAGCACCTACCTTGGTTTCATTAGAAATTTTCATCCCTTAATTTTTATTTTTGATCCTGATGCCGGATAAAACGAATATTGTTTTTAATATTGCCTGCCAAAAACCTCAGGATGAACGATAGCAACCTTTCACTTATTATTCAAAATCAATACTTTCGTTACAAAAATAAGCTATTCAGGCAAAGCGCAGGCATATTGCTTTTGAAAGCTTAAGGATTTTGAGCTTTGGGAGATGTTGCACCGGATGAAGAAACAGATGGTTCGGCTTTACCCGCTTCTGCATTGGAAACAGCGGCAGCATTTCTGAGGTTATCCTGTACATTTTTAAAATTTATTATCGCTTTTACTATAGCGGCCGACATTTCGTTCTGTCCTTTTTCACTGTTCAGGTAATCTTCTTCCTCCTTGTTAGTGATAAACCCCGTTTCTATAAGTACCGCAGGCATATTGGTGGCCTGTAATACCCATATTCCTTTTTCATTGCGCTGCAGCACACCGTCGCTTTTCCGGCCGTTGTTCACAAACTCCGATTCAATCATGGAAGCCAGGCGAACGCTGTTCTTAAAATATTTCTGTACCCATAACCTGCTGGCAATGGCGCCTTCGGGTGTAGAGGGGTCGGGTACACCGGTCAGCTCGCCTTCCGATTCAAAACGTTCAGATACCGCATCGGCTTTATGCGTATCTCTGTCGGCAGCCCACACGTAGGTTCCTGTGCCGGAGCGGGGGTTAGGCGTGGTCCATCTTTTATATATTGGTTCTTTTTTGGTGTGCTTTTTCCTGTTGTTGCCTTTCCCGGTATAATAAGTACGGGTACGGTATCCAGTAACTTGCGAATGGCGGATGGGGGGAGCAGCATTTACATGTATACAAACAAATAGGTCGCCCTTATTTTCATTGGCAAAAGCCGCCTTTTCCCTTACCGGCTGCGTAATATCGCTGGTTCGTGTTTGAATTATTTTTGTTTCCGGCAATTCCTTCTCTAATAATGCGCCTACTTTTAAAGCAAGCTGTAACGTGATCTGGGCTTCCGTAGAATAGCTTCCTTTAGCTCCCTGGTCTGCGCCTCCGTGCCCTGCATCTACAATAATCGTTTTAATACGGCTTTGGGTTTGCGAAAAACAAGTCAGGGAAATAAAAAAAGAAAAAAGAAAAAAGGATGCAACGATTGTTTTTTTCTTCATGCCCTTGTTAAAATTTAATGGGGTTTAGTAATTCAGTTTCAATCTTCACGTTTTCTTACCTGTAATATGGCTATTTTTGTTGCCCAGTGTATGTATGAAAAATAAACATCGCAAATTTAAGCGAAATTACATATTTACCTCCACCTTACTGCTGCTTACTGTTGCAATAACGCATATTGGTAGGGCAAAAATCCTTCATCCATTTGCTTTTGACAATTATTTAACAGCACGCACAGATACTATTCCTTCGCCAAAAGATTCCATTCCTGTTCCGCTAACGGATACGCTTATAGAAAAAAACAAACCGGATTCCTTACACCGCGATTCTGCCAGCAGGGTTAAGATAGACACTTTTAGCGTAAAAATGTCTAAAGATTCTATTGATGCTCCTGTTGAATATGAAGCCAAAGATTCGATGGTACTGGATGTAACCGCTCAAAAACTATATCTCTATGGTGAAACAGGGGTAAAATACAAAGATGTAGACCTTAAAGCCCCCGAAATTGTTTTCGACCAGCAAACCAGTATGGTAAAGGCAAGAATGAAATTAGATACAGCCGGCAAAGTATTGGGGCAGGCTACCTTAGTGCAGGGAGATATGACCACGGTGAATGACAGCTTAGAATTTAATTTCAAAACGCAAAAGGGACTTACCCATAGCAGTTATTTTCAGCAAAGTGAATTGTATAATTATGCCCAGGTAGTAAAAAAAGTTGACGCGCAAACCATTTATGCTTTTAAGGGCCGTTTTACTACCTGCAATTTAGATACGCCGCACTTTGCTTTCAGAGCAAGAAAAATAAAATACATCAGCAAAAAAATGGCCGTTACCGGCCCGGTAGGCGTGGAGTTTGAAAATGTACCCGTGTTGCCCATTATACTGCCTTTTGGTATGTTTCCCATGCAACAGGGAAGACACTCCGGTTTTTTACCGCCGCAGTTTACCGTTACGGACCGTTTGGGGTTAGGATTAGAGGGACTGGGATACTATAAAGTTATTAATGACAACTTTGATATTACCTCGCGGGTGGATATTTATTCTTACGGGAGCTGGCGGTTAAATCTTACGCCTACTTACCGGGTAAGATACCGTTATAACGGCTCACTCAATTTCAGCTATCAGAATACACACCAGGGTTTTAAAGGTGATGCGGACTATGCCAAGAACAAGAGTTTCTTTTTAACCTGGAGCCACCGGATGGACAGCAAAGCAAGGCCGGGCGTAAACTTTTCGGCAAGTGTAAACGCGGGGTCGAGCTCCTACACCAAGTATTTACCCACCAATGCTATTATTGACCAAAGCAATGGGGCGGGAGGTTCTTACAGCCAGCCGCAAAGCTTTGCCAACCAGTTAAGCTCTTCCATTTCTTACCAGAAATCGTGGATCGGTAAGCCTTATAATCTTTCCATAAACCTGAACCATAACCAGAATAATAACACCAGCGTAGTTAACCTGAACCTCCCGGATATAAATTTTAATGTTAATACCCTGTACCCTTTCCAGCCACAGGAAATTGCAGGTTCGGGAAAATGGTATTATAAATTGGGCATCGGCTACACCGGCAGCGCACGCGGTATAACTTCATTTGTTGATACCTCCTTTACCTTTAAACAAATAATTGATACCTTTCAATGGGGGGCTCAGCATAATATACCTATTTCCTTAGCACTCCCGCAATTAGGATCCATACAAATTTCACCGGGTTTCAGCTACCAGGAAAGATGGTATTCGCAAAAGCTGTTCAGAACATGGAATGATCAAACCCAAAAAGTAGACAGTTCTATTAGTAAGGGTTTTTATAGCGCCCGTGATATCTCGATGTCGGTATCTTTCAGCACTGCCATGTTCGGTACGTTAAACATGAAAGACAAAAACGCAAGGGTACAGGCCATCCGCCATGTTATGCGGCCGCAAATGAGCATTGGCTATAAGCCTGATCTGTCCAAATCATATTACGTAAACACGCAAACTGACACCAGCGGCCGCAGGAGGATGCTATCGCAGTATGATGGCGGGGTATATGGTCCTTTCGGGTATGGCGAATCGGGAAGCATAGGGTTTGGCATTGATAACTTTCTGGAGATGAAAGTAAGAGAAAGAAATAAACCGGACAGCACCAGTGAAGAAGAGGGCGACGGCCTTAAAAAGGTAAAGCTGATTGATGGATTTGGCATAACGGGAAGCTATAATCTTCTGGCAGATTCTTTTAAGCTGTCTACCTTTAACCTGTATGCGCGCAGTACCCTGTTCGATAAGATCAATATTACGGCCAGCGCCAATATTGATCCTTATCTTATTGACAGTATGGGCTTCAGGATAAATAAATATGCCTGGCAGGATAATAAGATCTCTTTAGGACGCATTACCAATGGCAGCCTTTCTGTATCCACCAGCTTTAAAAGTAAGGAAAAAGATAAAGATAAAAAGGCGGCAGATGACCAGCTACAGTATGATAATTATGATAACTTAACAGCGGATGAAATGGAGCAGCAGATGGATTATATTCGCAGGAATCCCTCCGAATTTGTTGACTTTAACATTCCCTGGTCAGTCAATCTTTCCTATTCCTTAAGCTTCAGCAAGATACTCAGGCGCGATTATAGTGGCTTTGATACGCGATTCACTTCCAGTGCGCAGTTCAACGGCGATTTCAGCTTAACGGAAAAATGGAAAGTAGGCGCCAATGGTTATTTTGATTTTCAAACCTTAAAGATCCCTTCTTTTTCCATGTTCATCTCCCGTGAAATGCACTGCTGGCAGATGTCTATTAATGTTACCCCCTTTGGATTGTGGCGTTCTTTTAATATTTCTATCTACCCCAAATCAGGCATGCTGCGCGACCTTAAAATAAACCGCACCCGTACTTTCAGGAATAATTAGCAACATTGGATTTATAGTAGTCGTACATGATCTTAAATACCTTCTCCTTCAGGTTGGCTGCCGTATCGCCGGGCTGCACTGCAACCGGCTCAAGGAAATCCATTCGCAGGGTTGCCGGCCACAAATAAAAAGGTTTACTGCTGCCGGGCAGTACCTTCCTGGTGTTGAACAGTAAAGCGGGTACTATAGATTTCCCGGTATCTGCCGCCAGCTTAAAAGCGCCATCGTGAAAGGGCTTTAAAGGTTCATTGGTTTTATTCCTCGTTCCTTCGGGATAGATGCACATGTGCAGCCCCTGTTCCAGCACAGTTTTCATTTTGCCATAGCTTTCCTTACGGCTGCGCTCACTTTTACGGTCAACCAGCACAGAGCCCCTTGAATAGATCAGTCCAAACAGCGGAATTTTTGCCAGCTCTGCTTTTGCAATGGTTTTATTTGGACCCGGGATTTGCGGCGTGGTAATGGGAATATCCATATAGGAATTGTGATTACTGACTACAATATAATGCTGCTTTGGGGCAAAATGTGCTTTGCCTTTTACAATGAGCCTGCAGCCGATCATAAAAAGAAAGAACTGCATCCATGATTTTGATATCCGGCGAAATATTTCCGTACCCTGCGGCTCCCTTATATAATTAGTTAACCAAATGGGTACAACCGCTATAAGTAAGGTGGCGATAAATATAATGGCTCCCCAGAAAGCCCATATACGACCAAATATATTTTTGATAACAACCATATTAAATCCGAATCCGGAAATCCGAAATTCGATATAAAAGCATCAAGAACCAAATTACAAGAACCAAATAAAATACAAATTCAAAAAATCCGAAGCGCAATCAATTTCAAATTCAAATCTCAAATTTCAAATCATTCCATCTTCCAGTCAACCGGGTCTTTTCCCTGCTGCTGCAAAAGGGTGTTTGTTTTTGAAAAGTGCTTACAGTTGAAAAAACCTTTATCGGCCGAAAAAGGGGAAGGATGCGCGGCTTTCAATACATGATGTTGGGTTTCATCAATCAGCGCCTGCTTTTCCTGGGCAAACTTTCCCCATAATAAGAAAACAATGCCTGTTTTTAGTTCCGATATTTTTTGTATAACGGCATCCGTAAATACTGCCCACCCTATTTTGGAATGGCTGGATGGTTCATTGGCTCTAACTGTTAGTGCGGCATTTAATAATAACACGCCCTGTTGTGCCCAGTGGGTAAGGTTTCCCTTCTTTGAAGGCATTGTTATCCCAATATCCGACTGTATTTCTTTGAAAATATTAATAAGCGAGGGGGGGGGAGGCACGCCATCCTGAACGGAAAAACACAATCCATGTGCCTGCCCGGCGCCGTGATAAGGGTCCTGTCCGAGTATAACCACTTTTACTTTATCAAAAGGCGTTTGTTCAAATGCGTTAAAAATAAGCGGCCCCGGCGGGTATATCGTTTTGCCCGCCATTTTTTCCGTTTTCAAAAAATGAACGATCTGTTCAAAATAAGGCTTGGCAAATTCATCTTTTAATACCGCTTTCCAGCTTGATTCTATTTTTACATCCATGGTCTGTGAATTCAGTTTGGGTGCAAACTAAAAAAAATTATCTTTGCCAACCTAAAAAGGACCGGTAGCTCAGTTGGATAGAGCATCAGCCTTCTAAGCTGAGGGTCATTGGTTCGAATCCAATCCGGTTCACAAAAGCCGCTCATCATAGGGTGGCTTTTGCATTTAGTTGCAGATCTGTATGCGCCATGCAACAAAACTGATTTTTTATGCCAATGCCTCTTTAGCCTGCGATTCAATTAAGGAACGGATATGATCTTTATACAAGCCGGCAATAAAAGGTATGGTAAGATCAATTTCTACAAGGTTTTCCTTTACCGCTATATTGCCGGATGTGGAAAACGGACCCATAGCCAGGCTAAATGTTCCTGTATCTTCAAACCAGTTTTCCTGCACATTATTTACTTTGCCGGCATACTTTTCTTTAAGGTTTTGAAGCAGGTTTTTGATCCTGGCCTGCGCTTCCTCTTTCGTGCGCTGATGTGGAATTTCAATTTTCATGATTCATGATTCTATCACAGAAACAGCAAATGTATGACAATGTTTTTCCATTGCTTTTCCTGGAGTGTGTAGGAATGGTGAAAGGACAAAAGAGATTGCATATTTATTTTAATATTAATTTACTTTATTTAAATAATGTTTTAATTGTAAAAAATAATATAAATAATTTTGTTTATTATTATATTTATACTTATTTTTAATTTATTTTATGAAATGAAAAAGAAAAGAAAAGCGGGGGGAGGAAGGAAGAAATTGCCACCTGAATTAGTGAAGCAGGCTGTAACCTTGTTTGTAGAAACGAAATATGTAGAAGCGGCCGGGGGATTAGAAGCATTAAAAGCGTATCTGTATAAAAAATCCATATCTCTGAAGCCACCAGATAGTCGTTCCCCGTCCTGAACCCCGATGCCTTTTCGGGGTTTTCTTTTTTATGGATCAAACAGAAATTTCGTTTGCAACGCTTATGCTACTTTTTTCTCCGGGTAATCCGGTATCATGTTCTTTTGCCAGAGTTGTGAAGAGGATACCGTGCTGTTGGGGTTAATGCTTTTGCCCTGCAGGTGCCTTTTAGACAAACCCGTACGGCCGCAATTGCTGCTATCTATTAAAAAAACCTGGTTAGGCATATTCGCAGTGCCACCCAGTCCAAGCACCAGGAAATGAGCCGGTTTTTTGTTTGTTATGCCTGTGGCACATTGAAAGCTGTTAGCTATAAACCCCAGCCGGAATATACATTCGGCAGAAAATTCAAATCCGGTTGCCAAATCCTGAAAGGTAAAAACAGGGTGCAGATGGTTCACGGAGCGATGGACTAATGCAAATTTTTCTTTTGGAAAAAGCGTGCTGTACACATATGCTTCGAAAGCTTCCGCTTTACAATAAACAGCGGGGATGACACAACTGTTCAGCAATACCGGGGGAATAACGGTTACCATAGGGTTGAGGGATTGGAAAACATATAACCATTTTTACATCCGTGTTATTGCCGGCTCAGAAAGGGTTCACCAAATTTTATCATGGGGTAAAGAAGAACGCTATAACTGACCCGGAGGACGGTTACCAGGATTAGTATGGTTTGATTATGGGATGATTAAGCACCTTTTCTTTTAAAAAACATACTATGCGTCCGTAACATTTTCCCAAACCATTACCACTTTTCCCCTGGTGCGCATGGCTTCAATATGCCGTATGGCCTGTGGGATATCTTTGTAGGAATAAGTTTTTTCGATGTGAACTTTAACCTGCCCTTTTTGAATCAATACTGCCAATGTCTCCATATCCTTGGTTTTGGCTTCGGCAGTAAACTGCGCTAACGGAAACTTACCGGTAGCCTTTTTTAAGAGCAAAGAGATCATATGACCCATTGTTGTGAAACCAACCATCACGCCGCGTTGTCCCATACGTTTATAATCTTTATAAGTAAGATTTCCGTTTGTATCAAGCACCAAGTTGTATTTACCCGCATGCTGATGAATGTTCTCTTTATCGTATGCAATAACATGATCAGCGCCTAATGATCTTACAAACGCAACGTTTTTAGCGGAACAAACTGCAGTAACTATTGCACCATAAGCTTTAGCGATCTGTACAGCGAAATGACCCACTCCTCCTGAAGCACCATTGATTAAAACCGTTTCTCCTGCTTTTAGTTTACCGTGCGTAACCAATGCCTGCAAAGCTGTTATGCCGGCTACCGGCACACCTGCCATTTCAGGAAAGCCTGTTCCTTCCGGCATAAGGGCGCAAACATTTGCCGGAGCGCATGTGTATGCTGCAAAAGCTCCTCCTGTAAGCGTTTCTCCAAATACACGGTCTCCCACCTTCAGATGCGAGACATTATTGCCGGTTTGTTCAACAATTCCTGCAAAATCGGCTCCCAAAATTTTATTTTTGGGATGGAACAACCCGAAAGTGAAACGTGCAAAAAATGGTTTTCCCCTAAGGATATGCCAGTCAGCAGGATTGGCTGAATTTGCTTCCACTTTAACAAGAACATGACCATCTTTTGCAGTTGGCTTTTCTACCTCTTCCAAACGAAGTACATCCGGACCTCCATATTTTGTTCTTGTAAAAGCTTTCATTTCAGTATAAAATTACATTATATTCAAACCTTTAACGATCCACGGAAGCCCCTTGCCGCATAATAAGATTCCGCGCCATTGTGATATACGAATACCGTGTTGTAGCGACGGTCACAAAAAAGGGCGCCACCGAGTTTGCGGATAGCCGTAGGGGTGAGAACCCAACTCGAGGTTTTTAAATCAAATTCACCATGCTGCTGCAGCTCGCGGTATTGTTCTTCCGTTAACAATTCAATACCCATATCAGCAGACATATTCATTGCGCTGTCTTCAGGCTTGTGTTCCTTTCTTGATTCCAGCGCTGCATGGTCATAACAAATGCTTCTCCGGCCTTTGGGACTTTCTGCCGAGCAATCATAAAAAATATATTCACCCGTTTTTCCTGCCTGCCGGTGAGGCAGGTTATCAAAATCCACAACATCCGGCTCACCACCGGTTACTTCCATTTCATTCAATGACCACAATTTTGCAGGGCTGGCTTCCAGCTTTGCCTGCACTTTGTTCCAGTCAATGCCTTTATGGCGGTTCTTGTTTTTTTCAAAACGTGTCTTTAATGTTTTGAGAAGATATTGCGCTTGTTGTGGCGACAGCTTTTTTTTACTGCTCATATTTTTCTACTGAAGTTGTTGAATGATCTAATTCTTTTTCCCGCAGCGTTCGCGGCGGAGCAAAGACACAGCAATGTACCAAAATCTGAAATAGCAACTGCTCAATATTCCCAAGGAACATGAACTTTTTACACTGTGGGGGTGGAGCTAACCTCCCCCTTTGTGAAAGTGATTTAATTCATAGCGCTACCCCCTCCCGGAGGGAGACATTAGTCTGTTGCCTGTTTAAAGAGGTGGATTGATCTCCGTTTCATGGGATCGGTCGTATAGTTTGTACCGTTTTCCCCCTCTCCGAATTTAAGCCTGGTTAATACCCCCCGCTGGCGGGGTCGAAGCCAGCACCCTCAGCAACGTATAAGTAGTGGGGGTGGAGTCTTCCTCTTTGCGAAAGTTTAGGTCACTGCATTTCTTCCTCTGAAATGATTCAAACTGTAAAATAGCCAATCACTTTCACCCCCCGAAAATAATACTGATGAATCGTTATCAATCTTCCAATCCCAAACCATCCAAAATTTTCGGGATATATTTCTCTACTCTCGCCTCGCGGGTTTTGGATTGTTTGGCCTGGCCAAAATAAAACAGGTAGGCTCTTTGCCGTCCCGGTGTTAATGCCTCAAACGCTTTTTTAAGGGAGGGCTTTTTGTTGAGCAGGGTTTGAAATTCTTCGGGAACAGCATAGTCTGCAGTTTTTTTAAGCTTCACTTTCAGCCCGGCTTTTTCCACTTCAATGGCTTCATAAATATAGGCTTTCAGGATATTTTTTTGCTGAACGATCTCCTTCACATCCGTAAAGCGGATATGCCGCGCCGATTGCACATTTTTGGTTTGCTGAATTAAAATGCCATTGGGATCCTGCAGCAAAGCACCCTTGAAAAAAAGAAAGGCACAGTATTCTTTGAACACATGTATTAAAACAATATTGGCGCCATTATACCGGTAACAGGGGCAGCCCCATTTCAGTTCTTCTTCCAGTTCGCAGCCGATGACGATGGTTCTCAACTGCCCGATCTCTTTCTGCCATTGTTCGTTTTTTTCGAAGTACCAGTCTGCTTTGGGATTCATAATGAAGCGGTTTTGCGTTTATCGTTTGTTGTTGGATGTTAGAAAGCTCATGGCTGACTGCTGATAACCGGCAACCTCCTGCCCGCCGGCCGGAAATACCACGACACCACCGTAAGAACGATCAACAATATGGGACCGAAAAGTTCCTTGGCACTATCGCCCACGGCTATATGCGAAATAACTGCTCCCGACATGGCAAAGAAAAAGCCGGCGTATGCCCATTCTTTCAGCAAAGGGAACCGCGGCGCCAGCACGGCTATTACACCCAATATTTTCCAGACACCCAGTATGGTTAACAAATACAACGGGTAACCCAGGCGGGTCATCATGTCTGTTTCTTCTTTCATTTGAATGAGTTGTACCACTCCGGTAGATACCATTCCCAATGAAAGCCATATGGTAGCGATCCAATAGATAATTTTACCGGCTTTGCCGGCAGGTTGATTTTGTTTTGACATAAGTAATTTTTTTAGATGTTCAAATTGCCACGAATGCCCACCTGATCGGACGGGGAGGCACGAATGGAAATTTTATTCGTGAATTCGTGGCTTACTTCCCATTATTTAATGCGCTTACGATCTCCTCCAACCGGTCGTGCGCCATATTGATGCCCCAGGCAAAGGGAAGCTTAAGCTGCTGTTCCCTGTGCGCCGTGGAGCGGTAAATAATGTGCATGGTGAGCTTGCTGGTACCAGGGGTAAGCTCCTCGAAATCTATGAACTCGAGCTGCACGTCGAAACCGGCATTGTCCATTTCAAATGTGCGCACGATCTTTTGGTCGGGAACAACATCATGTAGGGTACCATGTGCCTTAAACAACACGTTTCCCTGCGGATCGCTGGTTTCAAAGGAGTAGCCACCGTGCTGTTTGTTTTCTAACTTCAGCACTTTGGTGCCCATCCATTGTTCCACGATGCCGGCTTCTGTATAAGCCCTGAACAATAATGCTACAGGCAGATCAAATTCCCTGGTAATGGTTATATCCTGTTTGCCGTCTTCGGCATGGACCTTTGTTTTACGTTCCATACAACTTTATTTTTTTGATTTGTATTGTTTCATTACGTTTTCTAATTTGTTGAACCGGTCGTCCCACATGTTGCGGAAGGGTTCAATGAAGTCGGCTATTGCTTTCATTTTTTTAGGATTTAAATGATAATAGATCTCCCTGCCGGTTAGCTCCTGTTTCAGCAATTCGCACTCGGTGAGGATCTGTATGTGCCTGGAAATGGTTTGCCGCGACGAGTTAAAATGCTCCGCGATGGCGCCGGGTGTCATGGCGTGCACCGCCAAGAGGGTAATGATCGTCCGACGCGTCGGATCGGCTATGGCCTGGAAAACATCTCTTCGTAAATCCATGCTTGTTTGTTTGTGGTTTATTGTTTGATGGTATAAGGTTAGCCTCTCCTCAATATGCAGCTAAATGACTGCAAATATATATGCAGTCATTTAGCTGCGCAAATTTATTTTTGAGGAAGGGGTAGAAGGGGCGTTGTTTTTGGGTGTGCCCCGATAAAGAGAATGTTGATTAATGCGGTTTTACGCGTTGATCGCTGTTTTGTGGCAATAGTCGAATAGCTTGTACGATTTTCCCCTCTCCGAATGAAAGCCTGGTTCATATCCACCGCTGGCGGGGGTTGAAGCCCGCACCATCAGCAAAGTAGTGGGGGGAGTTAACCTCCCCTTTCCAAGAGCAATTTAATTCATAGCGCTACCCCTCCCGGAGGGGGGACATTAACCTGTTGCCGGTTTAAAGAGGTGGATTGATCTTTGCTCGGTGGCAATGGGTGCTTAGTTTGTACTATTTCCCCGCTCTGCAAATCCTCATTTGACACGCTTATCATCCCTTGCCAACCGCAGCTTTTATTTTTGCTATATCAATCTTCTTCATAGGCAGGAAGGCCCGGGTGATGCGGTCTATCTCATCCTGCGTTCCCTCCTGCATCATGGTTTCCATTTCGGCGGAGGTGATCTGCCAGGAGAGTCCGTATTTGTCTTTGAGCCAGCCGCATTGTTCCGATTCGGGCACGGCAGAGAGTTTTTGCCAGTAATAGTCTATCTCTTCCTGGTCTTTACAGGTTACCATAAAGGAGATCGCTTCATTAAAGCCGTAGCCATGCTCCCGGGCGCTGTCCATAGCGGCAAGCCAGGTGTCTTCCAGCCGCGTATCGGCAAACATCACAGAACTTTCTTTATCAGGTTCCATGCCCGGGGGATAGTGATACACAGCGCCTTTTTGTGCATCTTTAAAAACAGACTGGTAAAAATTGAGCGCTTCTTCGGCCTTACCGCATTGGCTGTCGGTAAACAGGAGGGAAGGAATAATGGCCGGACGTTGTTCACCGGCGGGATCACTGAGCATGAGTTGCCAGGGCACGCCGTATTTGTCCTGCAGCCAGCCATAGCGTTTGCTGAAAGGGTAGACATCAATCGGCATCAGCACTTTGCCGCCTTTCGATAATTTATCCCATGCTGTATTTATGGCATCCAGCGCGGCCTGGTTGCTGTTGGCAATATGGCCAAACAACAATGGATCGAAATTGACAATGAACGATACAGAGGGATTGAATTTGAACAACGGCCCGGCGCTGATGGCCATAAATTCTTTATTCCATATCCCGAAGCTCACCAGGTCGCAGTCGCCGGAAGGCGTGTTGCGGATTTTGGTGGTATGCGTAACTTTTGATCCCGGGAATACCGATGTATAAAATGCGGCGGCTTCTTTGGCTTCTTTATCGAACCATAAGTGTGGGATGATCTTTTGCATGGCGGTGGTTTTATCGTTGACAGATAGGAATGAAGAAATCGTGCCACAGGTCGTTGATTTATCCGGCAGTTACATTATGTTAAATAGCTTAACTATTTAATTTTTTTTAAGGGAAGGAAAAGAAAATTTTTATTTCAAAAAAAGGTGTAGGTGTAGGGAAAATATAAAACCAATAGGCTGTTTTGAAGGAAGCAGAACAGAGATCTCCTAAGCGCCCAACACTAATGTATAATCTTTTGTCTGTAGAAAGTCCTTAAATATCGCTTCAGACTTTTTCATCAATAATTCATATTGTTTAGCGCCATGACTGATGCGCTTTACTCCCAATTTCCCCAACGTTTCATAACCTGGTAAACCCGGCGTAGTGAATACATTCAGCGGTACATCTACTTTCGCTACAAATATTTTAATATCAGCCTCTTTTTCTATCAATGGTACGAATATGCCATCTGCACCTGCCGTTTTGTATATCAGTGCCCGGGAGATTGATTCATTCAGGCTGTCGGGATGCTGGGTCGTATAAGTGTCGGTGCGGGCATTGATAAAAATATCCGTTGATGCTTTGATGGCTCTAATTTTTTCTACCAATACGCCCGTATGCCCGAGGATCCGTTTTCCAGCTTTAACAACTCCGTCTTCCAGGTTAATACCGGCTACGCCGAGCTCTGTAAGTTGCTTTGCATACTTTGCTACTTGTTGCGGATCATCTGCGTATCCTGCTTCAAAGTCGACCGATAAGGGAACGGTTGCAACGGCTGCGATGTGCTTCACCACAAATAATAATGCCTCGAAACTAATCTTTTCTCCATCTTCGTATCCTAAAGCGTTGGCAATGGCGTGGCTGGAAGAGCCCAATGCCGTAAAGCCGGCTTTTTGTGCTAATTGTGTCGTATGTGCATCCCATACATTGGCCAACAATAATGGCGTATCATTTTGATGCAGTGCCTTGAAAGTATTATATATGCCCATGATTGATTAGTTTGGATGTGAAAAATTACTGAAATGACCGGATAAGAAAAGGATGGCAAGCAGTAATATACTCCTTTTATAAACAAGTAGTAATGTACTACTCCTTTTATAAATTATAAAAGATTATGTGAATGGGGAGAAATTCCGGAGTGTTTTTATTACTTAGGCGAAGCCAGAAGCGGTATATTGCATTATTAGAAAACCCGCGTGTGCACATGCAATTCCCTACAGAATATTTTTCCTATAATTTATATTATGTTAAATAGAATATTTTCGCATTCTCTCTTTTTTTGAGTCTTTCCGTATCGGGAAATCCCGGTTCTCCTATTGAACCCAAATTGTTTATTTTTTTTCAAATATTTTACTGATAGTTGTGTACAAGGGATAAGGCAGGTGGAATACTGCATATAACGGCAAAAGCCACCTGAATAAATTGGTGGCTTTTGCAGAACACGTTAAACCGAAATTATTATTTTAACCCGGTTACTTTGAGTTATGATCCCAAAAGGAATTTCACCCCCACAGTCCATTGCGTTGAATTTCCTAAACCAATACTGGCATTGAAGCCACTGGTTTTGTATGAGTAAGAAATTTGGTCACTGGCTGATTTGTTACTGGAATAGCCGGCATAAAAAAGATTATTCAGCCCTGTTTCAATATGCATTTTGGGTGTTATGGCATAGGCTATTCCCGGGTTAATACCAACGCCTATATTGAAGCCGGTATTTTTATTGTTGTTAGAGCCGAATTTCTCTTTCCTAAAATCTGCAGCCAAGCGCCCCTGCAGGAACAGATAAAATCCTGATGTTCCCAAGTTTTTATAGGGCCGTACAAAAACACCTGCTCCAAATGAATTATTTTTTGTTTTAGTGCTGTTGTTATTACCATTAGTGTTTTCCTGAACTGTGTTGGTGTAACTAAGATCAGCACCAACTACCAGGTTCTCCCGGATAGCTTTTCCATAAGAGGGTACAATGCCGAAGCTGGAGTTTTTGGTAACCTGACCGACGTTTGCGTTGTTCAATTCGGTTTTTTGGCTATTATAGTATATGGAACCTCCCATAACATTCGTGCCTGCTTTAATTTGAGCGTTAGCTGCGGATATTGTAATAAAAGCAACCAGGAGACTGAATGTAAACTTTCTCATAGATTTAATTTTTAATTAGGAATGAGCAAATTTGCAGTTATTATTAAATATGTTTTTTGATAACGGGTTCTTTAACGAAAGATTACATTAACCAAATCAAAAAATTCATACAACGTGCAGCGTTATCGCAAGGTGCATCATATTCCCTGCCCTACGCCACCTGGTATAAAAAAAACAGACCGCCTGAGAAGCGGTCTGTTTTTCGTTGGGAAGAAAAAATTATTTATTTCGAATCAATCTCGTCATATTTCTTCTGGTAGAAATCAGATTTGGCTTTATCGCCTTTCCTGTCGTAGCAATAAGCCAGGTTATTACAGGCTGACTTAAATTCAGACTTTTCAGATAATTTCAGAGTGCCCTCCTTATTATCATATTCTTTAAACACCACTTCAAAAGGAGGAATAGCTTTGTCGCATAAAGACAGCACCTGGGCTTTCATCTCTTCCTTCTTCTTCAGATCATCCGGCGTTTTTCCTTTTATTTTGTTAACATCTTCTTCAATAAATAATGCCTGGTTAAAATAGTGTTTGGCCAGGTTCAGGTTAGCTTCCAGCGCATCCGGTTTAATAGCCAGCGCCTTTTTATACAGGTCTTCTATTTTTAAACAACGTTCTGCATAATCGGCCGGTCTGTCTTTTGCATCGCTTACATGCGTTTCATTGAATAACTCATTGGCATAATCTAAGATCAGGTCAAAGCCTTCGGGGTTGGCCGCAATCAGCTCTTCGTATTTGGCATAAATGGCCTGCTTATCGCCCTGTCCGCGCAGGTAGTCAAATTCTACCAATGGCAGGTAGTCGTCTTTCGGATATAATTCACGCCCTAATGCTACATATTTTTGCATATTGGGAATATCCTTTTTATCGAGATAATATTTTGCCAGGTAGCGGTAGGTTGTTACATGCTCGGGCTTGTCTGCCACTTTGGCGTCGGCCAGTTTCTGGAACAGCACAAGGGCTTCGTCGTCTTTCTTGGCATTCATGGCAGCGAGGGCGGAATAATAGACCTGTGTTGTGTCCAGCTTGTATAAGCCCCAGCCCTGCTCAAAGATATAGCTGCCAATCTCACCCGCTTTTTTGAAATTTGCCAGCGCATCTTCATACTTCTCGGCATTGTACTGGCTGGCCGCTGCATCGAAATAGCTGCCATACAAATCGTAAACAGGTTTATAGCTGTCTACGGTTAAAAGCGTGGTGGCTTTGGTTTTATCTATTTCCTGGGCCTTTTTAATGGCTTCAAAAGCGTCTGTTCTCCCATCGGCTACCAATGTTTTAAATTCATCATTGGCGGCAATAGCGCCGTAAATTTTTGCCTTGGTATACCATACTTCCGCATTTTTTTGATTTTTGGGAACGGCTAACAGGGCATCAATTCCCTGCTTGGCTTTATCCAGTTCGTTATTTTTTAGCATGTCTTTCACCTTGTTAAGGTTTTGTGCCGAAAGACCAAATGTCCACCCCATCATAAGGGCGATGAGCGTTATTTTCTTCATATTTACTTGTTGTTTAAAGAACGATAGCAGTTTAATTATTAATGCAGACGCATGTCCGGCTTTTACTCCGATATAGGCAAGCTTTCTTCGGCAGTGTCATCATCATTTTCAGCTTCATAGCGGGCCAATTTTGTAATGGCTGCTATGGCATCATCTTCATCCAACCTTATCAGCTTTACGCCCTGGGTGGCTCTTCCCTGTTGGCTTACCTGGTTTACCGCCATCCGGATGGTAATACCAGACCTGCAGGTGATCATCAGGTCTTCTTCTTCCGTTACATCTAATATGCCCACCAAAGCTCCCGTTTTGTCTGTAACATTAATGGTCTTTACGCCTTTGCCACCGCGGTTGGTTATCCGGTATACTTCTTCCCCGGTTTCATCGGTAATGGCAGTACGCTTACCGAATCCTTTTTCGCTAACCACCAGCACCGTCCTGGAATTGTCTTCCTTTTTGACACAAATCATGCCAACCACCTCATCATGTTCATTATCTACTTCAATGCCTGTAACGCCTATGGCTCCGCGCCCTGTTGAACGTACTTTGCTTTCAGGAAACCGGATCGCTCTGCCGCTTTTCACCGCCATCATTATTTCACTGTTGCCATCTGTCATTTTTGCTTCCAGCAACTCATCTCCTTCTACGATGGTTATTGCATTAACTCCGGTTGCACGGGGTCTGCTAAAATCTTCTAAAAGTGTTTTCTTGATCGTGCCTTTCCTGGTGCAAAGTACAATATAATGACTCTTTATAAATTCCTCATCTTCTAAATTTTTTACTGCTATAATTGCACGCACTTTATCATCCGGAGGCAACTGGATAAGGTTTTGTATTGCCCTGCCCTTACTGGTTTTATCGCCTTCCGGCAACTGGTATACTTTTAGCCAGAAGCATCTCCCCTTTTCTGTAAAGTACAGCATGGTATGATGGGTAGAGGCTACGAACAGGTGCTCGATCCAGTCTTCCTGCTTGGTGCGTCCGCCGATAGCACCCCTGCCGCCCCTGTTTTGCTGCCGGTATTCGGTTGCCGAAGTTCTTTTTATATAGCCCTGGTGAGAGATGGTGATCACCACGTCTTCCTCTTCAATCAGGTCTTCCAGCCGCATCTCATCGGCAAGGTATTGAATTTCGGTTTTACGGCTGTCGCCAAATTTATCTTTTATTTCAAGGAGCTCTTTTTTAATCAGGTCATACCGCATTCCTTCATTTCCCAGCAGTTCAATAAGATAAGTGATCTGTTTCATTATTTCCTCATACTCTTCTTTTATCTTCTCCCGCTCCATGCCGGTAAGCCGCTGCAATCTCAGTTCCAGGATGGCTTTAGCCTGCACTTCATCGAGCCCCCAGCCGGCGTTTACCAGTTTTTCCCTGGCTACATCGGGTGTGGCTGAACTGCGGATCAATGAAATAACTTCATCAAGGTGATCCAGCGCAATCAGGTACCCCTGCAGTAAATGAGCTTTCTTTTGCGCTTCTTTTAATTCGTATTGAGCACGCCTTACCACTACTTCGTGCCTGAATTCTACAAACTCACTGATGAGGTCTTTAAGATTAAGCAGCCTGGGCCTCCCTTTTACAATGGCCACATTGTTAATGCCATAGGAAGTTTGCAGCTCGGTGTGCTTATATAAATGATTAATAACCACGTTGGCTATGGCATCCCGCTTCAAGTCTATTACGATCCGGGTACCTTCTTTTTCATTCGACTCGTTATTAACATGCGCTATGCCGTCTATGATCTTTTCATTAACCAGCTCCCCTATTTTGTTGGTAAGCGTATCACGGCTTACCTGGTAGGGCACTTCCGTAATAATGATCTGCTCCCTGCCGCTGGGCTTGGTATCTACATGCAATTTACCCCGCATCACTACCCTGCCCCTGCCGGTATGCATACCCGTTCTGATGCCTTCATAGCCGTAAATAATACCGCCGGTGGGAAAATCGGGTGCTTTTACGAATTTGATGAGCTCTTCAATGGTAATTTCCTTATTGTCTATATAAGCAATGCAGCCGTCAATTACTTCCGAAAGGTTATGCGGCATCATGTTGGTAGCCATACCCACGGCAATACCGCTTGATCCGTTTACCAGCAACTGTGGAATGCGGGTAGGAAGAATGGAAGGTTCCTTTTCCGAATCGTCGAAATTGGGCTGAAAATCTACTGTATCTTTTTCTATATCGTCGAGCATATGCTCGGCTAATCTTTGCAGCCTTACCTCGGTATACCGCATTGCCGCCGGTCCATCGCCATCCTGGTTACCAAAGTTTCCCTGCTTGTCAACAAGGGTATAGCGCATGCTCCAGTCCTGCGCCATACGCACCATAGCATCATATACCGAACTGTCGCCATGGGGGTGATATTTACCCAGCACTTCCCCTACCACACGCGCCGATTTTTTATACGGGCGGTTATAGTTCAGCCCCAGGTCGTTCATGGCATATAAAATACGGCGGTGAACCGGCTTTAATCCATCCCGCACATCGGGCAGGGCCCTGCCTACAATTACGCTCATGGAGTAATCAATGTAGGCGGTTTTCATTTGCTCTTCAATATTCACCTGAATGATGCGGTCATTGTCGCTGGTTTCCAAAGGAACTAAGTTATCTTCCATAATAATTTTACGATTCTGATTTTCTTCGCTTTTTGCTGTATTTCAAAATGCGTGCAAATGTACCACATTTAGCGCGTTTTCCGTTTAAAACAAAGGCTTTCTTGTACCCTTTTTTTTCACGGCTACCAGTTTACGCATTTATATGAATGAGCAGGCTGGGGCGGCTTGAGCTGGGGGCTGGCATATCGCAATTAAAAAAGGTCTTTGCATAAATATTGGATAGAATGGGTCCGGATGGTTTTTCATATTACCTCACTATGTATGGCTGCATCACCGTCAGTGTAAAGGCTATAAAAAAGGGACGGATTAAAAAGGATCTTTTCATTGATATTGGATATGTGGATTCAGGGATCTGTGGTTTCAGGGAGTTTCTCAAAACAAACGCACTATACAACCGGGTATACTCCTTCCAGTAACTAATTCCGGTATTGTTTGGAATACAGTTATAGGATTCGTATACAGATTAATATCAGCGGGTAATTTTCAGGCTGAAGTAAGTAAAGACCGGCATGAACATTTTTCAAAAATGTTTCCTGGTGACATACATACTTTAAGTGGGGAACGGATAAGGTTCTTATAAGGTCATTTTCCTAAATTGTTGCCAAATTGGAAGTTAAAAACGGTACTTGGCATATATGACGGGAGCTAATTAAAAAAGGTTGCATAAACAATCAGGTTTTTGTTATTCGGGTTTGCTGCCGCGAAAAAGAATTAAAATTGCAGGACAAAAAATAAATCTTGAAAAAAATCCTTCTATTTGGCGCCGGCAAATCGGCCACCTGTTTAATTGATTATTTAATAAAACAAGCGGCACATCATAACTGGCATATTGTGATTGCAGATGGCAATCTGGAACTGGCGCAGCGTAAATCAGGCGGTTCTTTATACGCTACTCCTGTTCAGGTTGATGTAAAAAATGATGATCAAAGAAACACGCTCATTGAACAGGCTGATA
>CAYVEI010000012.1:0-1245 GCA_964450515.1 uncultured Terrimonas sp.
TTTACCCAAAGAGCATTTTTAAATGGAAAGATGGATCTTACCCAGGCAGAAGCCGTTGCGGATGTTATTGCGGCGCATTCCCTGGCTGCCAAACAAACAGCGCTTAAACAATTGCGGGGTGGATTTTCGTCTGATTTAAAGGAACTGCGCGACCGGTTGATCGGCTTTGCGGCCCTTATTGAGCTGGAGCTTGATTTTTCGCAGGAAGATGTGGAATTTGCCGACCGCCCGCAACTGGAGCAACTTATTGCGCAGTTAACGGCGTCTGCCACACAATTGCTGCACTCGTTTAAATTAGGGAATGTTATTAAAAATGGGGTTAACGTAGCCATTATTGGCAAGCCCAATGCCGGTAAGTCAACCCTGCTGAATGCTTTGCTTAATGAAGAAAGAGCTATTGTAAGCGACATTGCGGGCACAACAAGAGATACGATTGAGGAAGTGCTGAATATTAAAGGCGTTCTGTTTCGCCTGGTAGATACCGCTGGCATCAGGGAACATGCTACCGACCGTATTGAAAAGCTGGGTATTGAACGCAGCAGGCACAATGCAGAAAAAGCGGATATTATTATTCACCTCACAGACCTGACTGATGCAGACCAGTCGGGAATTGCGTGGTTGAAGCCATACAGCGAAAAGGTTATAGAAGTATATAATAAATATGACCAGGTTTCCCCCGAAAATTTTCATGCAAATGCTTCCGGAAAAGATCCGGCGTTGGGCATATACCTATCTGCTAAAAATAAAGAAGGTATTGAAGCATTGAAATCAGTGATGTATGAAAAGGCCATAGGGAAAACCATCCAAACCGAGCATACCATTGTTACCAATGCCCGGCATTATGCCGCCCTGCAAAAAGTGCTGGAGTGTTTGAACGATATTAAAACCGGTATGGATAATAATCTTACCGGAGATCTTTTGGCTTTAGATATCCGCCGCTGCCTGCATTACCTGGGTGAAATAACCGGGCAGGTAGAAATTGACCGCGATATACTGGGAACAATATTCGGGAAGTTTTGTATCGGGAAATAGGCGGGGTTCTTCAGTTGACTTATTTTACCTTCAAAATATGGATAGAATATTACCATTCGAATCATAGCTTACCCCTTTCTTTATAATCGTTTACCCTGCGATGAGACTTGGATGGGCGGCAGATTTTGCTCAACGTTTTATCAAACCTATTCCTCCTGTTACTTTTTTTAACCCCTTTAGGGTATATTGTAGATATTTTACTGAATATTATAC
>CAYVEI010000012.1:1345-41489 GCA_964450515.1 uncultured Terrimonas sp.
TTACTTTTTTTAACCCCTTTAGGGTATATTGTAGATATTTTACTGAATATTATACCCTATAGGGTATAATAATTTATTTTAAGTATATTTACACCCTATGGGGTTTATTTAACTTTAAATTTTGTCATAAATAGTTCTACCAAATGGCAGTGTTCACCTTACAAAAGGCTTCTAATGACCTGTATTATTTTAGACTCAGGGCAAATAACGGGCAGGTTTTGCTCACAAGTGAAGGTTACGCCAGCAAAGCTGGCTGCCTCAATGGCGTAGATGCGGTTAAGGCAAACGGAAGCGCTGAAACCAGGTACGAGAGAAAAACATCATCAAACGGAAAATATTATTTTATCTTAAAAGCATCGAACGGGCAAATTATTGGGACAAGTGAAATGTATGAAGTAGTTACGACAAGGGATAGCGCTATAACTGCAGTTCAGTCAATAGTTGCTGATGCTATGGTAACTGATGAAACAGTGCAGGAATTAATAACCCTCGTAAAAGAAAAAAGAAAACAACTCGGCCTTACCCAGCAGCAACTGGCAGAAAAAGCAGGAGTGGGCTTACGGTTTTTAAGAGAACTGGAGCAGGGGAAAAATACCCTTCGAATAGACAAAGTAAACCAGTTGCTGAAATTATTTGGTTATGAAATGGGGCCGGTTTTAATCAACAGAAATAATTTGCTCAATTGAGGAAAGCTGACATAAAAATACAGGATGCCATTGCAGGCAGGCTTACGCAGGATGAGAATGGTTATCATTTTGCCTATCATGCCGCTTACCTCAATACCGGCATACCGGACCCGGTAAGCAAAACCCTGCCATTGCAGATAGATACCTTTCACAGCAAAACCCTGTTTCCGTTTTTTGATGGCTTAATACCCGAAGGATGGCTGCTGGATATAGCAGAAAAAAACTGGAAACTTGATGCCAGGGACCGGATGGGCTTACTTTTAGCCTGCTGCAAAGATTGTATTGGCGCCGTGAGTGTTATGCCAATTACGAATGAAGAATGACGAACAAAAGAAAAAATGATGAAATCGGATAATATCATACAAATAAAAAGTTATGTGTTTGAAGTGAAAATCGTTAACGAATGATGCGGAGGAATTACTTCGACTCATTGGTAATGTTCAAAAAAACAATGAGAACAAAAATAGATACCCGCAATTCGTAATTGATAATTTGTAATTCGTAATTGAATGAATTGCCTGTATTGTTACCAGCCATTACCGGAAGGGCAAACCGATTTTCACCCGGCTTGCAGTCGTAAAATATTTGGTACGGCTACAGCGCCGCTGCTGCTCTATACCGAAGAGCAGATGAACGACCTGGCATTGAAGGTAGTGCAAAGCCAGATAACAGTAACAGGGGTGCAGCCCAAATTATCGCTAGATATTGATGATGAAAATAAACAAGGGCCAAAACGCTTTACCATTGTAGGGCTCTGGGGCGGTTATATCTTAAAACCACCAATACATAATTATCCGCACTTGCCCGAAGTGGAAGATCTTACCATGCATCTGGCAGCCATCGCCAACATCAACACTGTTCCGCATAGCCTCATTCGTTTGCAATTCGGTAGCCTGGCATATATTACCAGGCGCATAGACCGGAATAAAAAAAGAAAACTACACATGGAAGATATGTGCCAGTTAACTGAACGGCTTACAGAAGATAAGTACCATGGCTCTTATGAGCAGATAGCCAAAGCCATTTTGAAATATTCAGTGAACCCGGTGCTTGACACGATCAATTTTTTTGAACAGGTGTTGTTTTCATTTCTCACCGGCAATGCTGATATGCACCTGAAAAACTTTTCTCTCTACAACGTTCCGGACATTGGCTACCAGCTTACCCCGGCCTATGATATGGTGGCTACGGCATTGGTGAACCCTGCTGATGATGAAGACCTTGCTCTTACACTCAATGGCAAAAAGAAAAAAATCAGGAAAAGCGATTTTACAGCGGCTTTTACTACTCTAAAGCTCGATGCCCGCCAGCAGGAAAATATGTTTAAAAAAATGAATAAAGCAATACCTCAATGGATATCTTTTATAGATAATAGTTTTCTGAATGATGAAATGAAGGTTGCTTATAAAGAAATGATTATTGAAAGGCAGCAAAGATTATTAAGAAACGATAATTAACCAACCAACCAGGTCCGTTAAAAAATTCGATCCTGTAATGGCTGGTGGACTGTTCATTTTTATATGCCAGCCTCGAAGATGACGTAAAAAGTTTTATGGGCACAGGCCCCTCTGCTGCAGCTATGAATAACAACAGCAGGCAAATGGTTGAAGATACCATTGCAACTGCACTGAAGCCCTACCATGTAGTAGATGATTTTTATTTTCAGATCAACCGGTTTCTTGTTTTTTATCGCCGAAAAATAATCACCGAACCGGGCGCTTTGCAGGAAGAATAATATTCTACTCAACCGTTCATCAATTCAAGGAATAAGTCATTTGCTTATTCCCTTTTGAATTTAGGAAAGATATAAATCCTGTCGGGGCGGCTTGTTATTGTTTATGGTTTTCTTTGCAACAAAATATCGCAACAAAATAAAAGTAGGTGTATGCTTTTATTAACTTTGTAATAGAATCAGTTGGGCATAGTTAAGGAAGTAGTGATATATATTTGGAAAGACCGTATTGCGCGAAAAGGAAAATGAAGCCTGCTGTAAATAGAATATTGTAATGAATGGAGAAAGAAAGGTTATTTCGTTTACTGTGATCAGCTTTGGAGAAGAATATGCGGTGCAAACCTACGAAAATGAATACCGGAACCTGATGGTGTTGTTGAATGATAAAATATATATGGAGGATTTTGGACAATGCGGCGGGCAGGGCAGATGCGCTACCTGCCTGGTGGAAGTAAGGGCGCCGGGTGGCAGGCTGTTAACTCCGGAGCGGAACGAGCAGTCAACCATAGCAAAGAAGGGCGAGGTAGGGCAAAACGCCAGGCTATCCTGCCAGATCTTTATCACCGATGCCTTAAACGGAGCAGTCATCAACATTCCGGATGATCTGCTTTGATTCAACGATTGCCTGAGTGAGGACAATAACACAATTATTTGTTGCGCAAAGAATGTAACAATTATGGATACACGAATAACGATCAATGACAAGCAATCTTTTTTTCAGATCCTGAAGCAACTGCATGAGGATCGGGAAAAAGTATCATTATTGTACGACAACAACGGATTAACCCGTTACGAAGGCCTGATCGGTTCCATTTTAACGGATTCATTGCAGCCTTGCTTACTGATGCAGGATGGATCACAAATTGCCGTCTCATCTGTAATAGCGGTAAATGGAATTTTTGCTCCTGACTATTCGGAATGTTAGTGCTAAGCGAGGCAAAATAAAGGGCAGGTAAGTTTTAAAACAAAATCAATAACTTTAGTACATGCTTTTTATTTTTTTCATACAATGGTGGCTGCCATTCCTTGCACCCCCAACACCACAGTTCCGGGAGCAGGTCATAGACAGTACTGTGTCTATAGGATATGGTGTAGCGCTGGGTGATGTGGATGGCGACGGGAAACCCGATATTTTACTTGCCGATAAAAAGCAGATCGTATGGTACCGCAATGGCGACTGGAAAAGAAGGGTGATAGCGGAAAATCTTACCGAACACGACAATGTGTGTATTGCTGCACAGGATATTAATGGGGATGGAAGAGTAGAAGTAGCTGTTGGCGCTCAGTGGAATCCCTCAGAAACGAATAATGCGGAACAGTCTGGCGCAGTATTTTATTTGAAAAGACCGGTCGATCCTGAGCAATTGTGGGAACCTGTGCGGTTGCCGCATGAGCCTACTACCCACCGCATGAAATGGGTAAAATCGGCAACCGGGGAATATTACCTTGTTGTATTGCCGCTTCACGGGCGGGGCAATAAAGCAGGCGAAGGGAAGGGGGTTAAGATAATGGCTTACCAGTATCCGCCTGATGTAAATGGCGAATGGAAAACATATATCTTAGATTCTGCGATGCACCTTACACACAATTTTGATTTTAAAGCGTCCAATAATGAAAAGCAAAGTGGTTTATATGTAGCAGGAAAGGAGGGCATTAGGTTTATAGAAACCAATTTTCCCGAACAGTCCGTTGGCAAAGCGGCGACAATACGGGGTATGGAACAGGGCGCGGGCGAAGTGCGTGTGGGAAATATTGCAGCAGGCAAAAATTTTATTGCTACCATTGAACCCATGCACGGCACAGCGGTAGTAGTATATTTAAAAGATGATAATGCGAAAAGAGTAGTGCTGGATGATGAGTTAAAAGAAGGGCACGCGCTGGCTGTTGCCGATTTTTTGGGTGTGGGGAGCGAGCAGGTAGTTGCAGGGTGGAGATCGCCCGGTAAAGAAGGAAAAGTAGGCGTGAAGCTATACGTTAAAAAAGATGCCGGCGGAACACAATGGCAATCGTACTGGATAGATGATAATGGTATGGCTTGCGAAGATATTCAGGTAATGGATATGAATGGCGATGGTAAGCCTGATATTGTTGCCTCCGGAAGAGCAACAAGAAATCTTAAAATATACTGGAATGTATCCGGGAAATGAATAGCTACTGCACTGCGGCTGTACCCGGCAGACTTATGAATAATTTTTCAACCGTATCTTTGGCCTTCTTATCATAAAGGAATATTATATTATGGACAGAGCGTTGTGGGCCGAAAAGATCATCCGTCAGCCAAACCTGTTACCGGAGCTGCGTATAGCAGGCGAAAAAATTCTAAATAAAGAAAGACTATCAGAAGAAGACGGGCTAATCCTTTTTGAAAAAGCGAGTTTGTCATTTGTTGGCATATTGGCCAACCTGGTGAGGGAAAGACTGCACGGAGATATTACCTATTTCAACCGTAATTTTCATATTGAGCCTACCAATGTATGTGTTTTTAGCTGTAAGTTTTGTTCTTACAGCCGCTTATATGCCCATCGGGAAGAAGGGTGGGAACTGAGCGTGGATCAGATGATGGATATTGTGCGCAGTTATGATGGCAAGCCGGTAACGGAAGTGCATATCGTAGGCGGAGTGCATCCTAAAATGAACCTTCATTTTTTTGCAGACCTCATGCGGCAGATCAAAGCCCACCGTCCGGAACTGCATATCAAAGGTTTTACACCTGTTGAGCTGAACTATATGATCCGAAAGGCAAAGCTTTCTGTTGAAGAAGGTATGAAGCTGATGCATGAGGCCGGGCTGGATTCATTGCCCGGCGGGGGCGCTGAAATTTTTCATCCTGAGATCAGGCGGCAGATATGCGATGATAAGGTAGATGCGGAAGGGTGGCTGCGTATACATGAGGTGGCGCATACATTAGGTATGCATACCAATGCTACCATGCTGTACGGTCATATTGAGCAATACTGGCATCGGATTGATCATATGAAAAGATTGCGCGACCTGCAGGATAAAACAGGCGGCTTCAATACTTTTATTCCTTTAAAATTCCGCAACAGTAATAACGAGATGAGTCATGTGCCGGAGTCGTCTGTAGTAGAAGATATGAAAATGTATGCCGTGGCGCGCTTGTTCATGGATAATTTTCCGCACCTGAAAGCCTATTGGCCTATGCTGGGCAGGCAGAATGCGCAGCTTACCCTTTCGTTTGGGGTAAACGATATAGATGGCACTATTGATGATACTACCAAAATTTATTCCATGGCTGGCAGTGAAGAACAGAATCCTGCCATGAATACTACCGAACTTGTGGCACTAATAAAACAGGTAAAGCGTAAACCCATAGAACGTGATACCCTGTACCAGGTAATAAAGGATTATAGCGCAGAAACAGTACCCCTGTAACTTGTAACTTGCACCCTTAATCAGCCGCTTTTACCGAGCCGCTGCCATGTATCTTTGAAGAAACGGAACCTCCGCCTTTGTAGGTAATATCGCCGCTGCCGTTAACCGTTGCGTCTAATTTTACACTGGCAAAAACGTGAATGTTCCCGCTGCCAAAGGTTTTAACAACAGCGTTTTCGGCTTTCAGCTCCGTAGCATCAATTTTTCCGCTACCCGTGGTACTGCACTTTATATCCCTGGTATTACCGCTAAGATAAATATCTCCCGATCCGGTTATTTTTGCTTCAATAGCAGGAGCGTCTAAGTTGAGCCTCATGTTTCCCGACCCGGTTATTCCCAACTCTATTTCATCGTTGCCGGTAAACTTGGTTTCGCCCGTGATATCACCCGAACCTGTAATATCAACTTCCTGCAGTTCGGGTAGCGTTACCGTTACGGTTACATCCCGGCGGGTATTGATATTAACATCGTCTGTATACTTCACTATTAATTTTCGATCGTTTACATAGGTTTCTATATAAGGGATGATATTTTCTTCTCCTTGTATTTCCACCGCATGGTCGTTACCTTTTATGAGATGTACATTCATGGAGCCCCGGAGCTGAATGTCTTTAAAGTTGCTTACTGTTCTGGATTCCGTGGTAATATTACCATTTCCCCTAACGGTTTCACGGTAGTTGCAGGAAATCAAAAAGGCAAAAACGATCAGGGGTAAGCATATTTTTTTCATGCAGCATGTTTTTTGCAGAACAAACCTAATATAAATTTGTAATAACCGGAAGCAATTACCAGTTACAGATGAAATTAAATCCGGAGGGGGAAATGACAAATCCGAAGGAGAAATTTCGAAATCTGAAGCGATCCCAACGGCAAACCAAAAACGATAAACAATCAATAATATAATTCGCCTCCGCCATTAGGGGATTACCTGCCTGCAGGCAAGCTTCCGCCCTTTAAAAATTATTACGCATTATTCAGATCAGTTTAGGGTCTCGTAATGACGTTCAAGTCCGAAGCCGGATCCCGCACGTGCGGAACGAGATCCGAAGACAAATGCAACCACACACCACACACTAAAAACCATAAACTTTACCTTTACCTCATGCCTTTCCGCATCAGATAAGCTTATTATCAAGCGCGTAACGGGTAAGGTCGGCATTGGATTTCATTTCCATTTTTTCGAGTACTCTTGCCCGGTAGGTACTAACGGTGGTAACGCTTAAGCTAAGCTGCTCTGCAATATCTGATACCGGTTTCCCGGCAGCAAGCAGCTTAAACACGTCGAATTCCCTGTCGGAAAGTTTTTCGTGGAGATAGTGTTCCTGGTTTTTGGAACCAAAGGCATCGGCTAATTTTTCTGCTACTGCCGGTGTAATAAATTTTTTACCCAGCAAAACCGTATGTATCGCCTTAATAATATCTTCATGAATATTATCCTTGCCCAAATAACCTGCCGCGCCGGCCTTTAATACCCTGAGGGCATACTGGTCTTCGGGATACATGCTCATAATTAATACCGGCAACGAAGGATAGGCATGCCTGATCTGATGCAACGCGTCTAATCCGCTCCGACCGGGCATATTGAGGTCGCAGATCACAATATCCCATGGCGCTTCCATCAGCTTAAACATGAGCTCCTCTGTATCCTTTACCCCGGCCAACTGCGCAGAAGGATACTCTTCAAGAATAAGTTGCTTTAAGCCCTTTCGTACAATAGCATGATCGTCTGCAATAAGAATCCGCATCATAATACCTGGTTTTTCGGATTTAGATAATCGTGTTTTTCTTTTCCGCAGGAACTGTTACTTTTACCGTAGTGCCTTCACCCGGTTTACTTTCAATTACATATTTTCCGCCCATCATCAAACTTCTTTCTTCCATCCCCAATATCCCCAATGTACTCTTTTGATTGAGGATTGCCATATCGAAACCCCTGCCATTATCTTCAATATTCAATATAAGCAATCCGTTGTTTTCCCGGAAGCTCACCTTCACCTGCCGCGCTTCCGCATGACGTGCAATATTAGTGAGGGATTCCTGGAAAATACGAAACAAACCCGTTTTAGTTTCAGGCGGCAGCTCCGGTATTCCGGCAGGCAGCTCTATTTCCATTACCACCCCGGTATTCTTTTCAAACTCCCTGGCCTGCCATTCCATTGCCGCAATCAGCCCCAGGTCATCTAACAGTGCGGGGCGCAATTCCGCACATATCCTGCGCACCGATTTCATGGTAGCATCAATTGTTTCCACCAACCCGCTTAAGCGGTTCAGCATCATTTGATCCGTGGGTTGCATTTTTTTTATTGTCCAGGCCACATCCATTTTTAGAACCGTGAGCTGCTGTCCTAACTCATCATGAATTTCTCTTGCAATATTTTTGCGCTCTTCTTCACGTACCTGCTGCAGGTATCCGCTAAGCATACGCACCTGCTCCAGCGATTGCTTAAGCTTTTTTTCTACTTCTACTTTCTGCGTAATATCGTGAGACAGGATCAGCCTGATGTCTCTGCCATCCAGCCTCATACTGTATGTGTATATTTCAACAAAAATAATACTGCGGTTTTGTTTGTGCTGCCTCCATACGCCTGCACTATAGTAACCCGAAGTATTTTCCTGCATATACCGTACAAAAGTGTTTACATCGGATGGTGGATGAATATCCCGGAGATTCAGCTTTAAAAAAGCCTGCCGCGTATAACCGTAATGATGGATCGCCGCATCATTTACATCCGTAATATCCATATCCGGCATGGTCATCATCCACATAGGCAACGGGTTGTGCTCAAACAACAGCTTGTACTTCTTTTCGGAAGCCAGCAACTGGCTTACTACCTTCTGCACCTCCAGGGTTCTGTCTTCTACCTGTTTGCCTAACTCCGAATTAAATTTCTTCAGTTGCTGCTCCAATTGCTTTTGCGCGCTGATATCTCTTACAATAGCCACCACGCCCTTCATTTTACCATTACCTGCTTTTATGATCGCAGCCGAAACCAGCACGGTAGCCAGCTCACCGGTTTTTTTTTGAAAAGTGGTTTCCCCTTCCCATGATTCATTTTTCAGCAGCTCTTTTACAATAACAGATTGAAACGCCTCCTTATATGCCGGCTTCACGATCTCCGCAACCTTTCTCCCGCGCACTTCATCTTCACTCCAGCCCGAAAGCCTTTCTGCCTTACGGTTCCAACTCACTATCATAAAGTTTTTATCTGTAGAAATTACGGCATCCTGTATATGCTCCATCAGCAGCGCATTATACTGCATGGCCGTACCGGCCTTTCTTCCTGTTAGCACATCAACCCTTAATTTCTGCACCAGTATAGCCATAAGCACAATCAACAGCCCCATTTCAATATACCATACCTTTCTGAAATCTGCCACGGCCGCAGCGTTCTCCTGTTGCAACACGTTTAGCCGAAGCTGCTCCGCAAACTGAATATGGCTGATCAGCTCCTTTGCACCGGATACAAAATTATTGATCGTATCGGTGGTTGTTATTTGTATCGCCTTCACCTGGCCTTCCAGCCGGCGCACGGTAATGATACTGTCTGACCAGGCTTTTCCCCCGGAAATATACAGGGGAAGCGAATCTATCCTTTGCCGCTGAAGCTGGTCTGCTTTGGCATATTGCTTTAACCGGTCATAGTTATGCTCAAACTCATCATAAATTTGCTGTAAAGAAGAAAGATACCCTTCATCCCCGGTTAATATATATTCCCGTACCACAATTTCATTCATTGTGGCTCCCGCAAGTAGCTTTTCGGCATAATACAGAATATGCTGCGCGTCAGATATCCCGGTAAAAGTATCGTTTACCTTCGAAGATTGTTTTATGGATTTGTATACCGTTACCGCTACTATAGCCGTAATAACGAAAAGCGTAATCAACAATATTTTGCCCGTAGTTAACTTCATTAAAAAGCAGTAATAAATAAGCCTGTTTTTTTATATACATTTTTTTATTGCGCTAACCATCAGGAAATTACGCAAAAACAAAACAACTTCCACATACGCATCCAATTAAATCAAAAAAACAGGGAAGAATCACGCTAAAACACTAAACAGCTAAGTAGAAACTACTATACAAAGCAGTAAGGAGTGCGCCGGTTATTTATTTTTTTGCTCAACAGGCAAATCACTGAAAATTAATCTTCGTTCTTTTTATTTCCCCGCCATACAGAATGTATACCCGCAAATTACCCGGTGGTACCAACTTTCATAGCCGTTAAAAGCAATGTTAGTTCATTGTTAACATTAGCATGCATCGTTAAACATCGCTGTCCTGTGAGTGTCAATAACTGAAAACAGCATTAATCATGAAACAAAGTAAACTATACCTGGCGCTAACGGGAAGCTTGCTGTTCATTAGCCTCCTGGGCAGTTGTACAAAAGACCCGTTAAAAAATATGACCAACGAAGAAAGCCGCATTTATATCACCAATTACGACAGTTCTGTTCATTTCGGTTCGTTTCAAACGTATAGTATTTCCGATTCAGTGGCAGTAATAAGCAATGGCGCGCTGCAGAAGCGTACCCTAACGGCAACCGATGCAGCTTTTATACAGGCCGTAAAAGATAATATGGCGGAGCGTGGCTATCAACTGGTGGCAAATAATGAACATCCCGACCTTGGCATAAATATCAGCAGCGTATTTAACAACCAAACAGGTGTAATCAGCTATCCCTCTTACTGGGGTTATTATAACAGCTACTGGGACCCTTATTACTGGGGATTCGGCGGCTATGATTATTATTTCCCTTATGTTTCCTATGCCGTATACCAGATCCGCGAGGGCGCATTATCAATTGACATGGTTGACCTGAAAGATGCAGGCAACGACAAAAAGATCGAAGGAGTATGGAACGGGCTCATCAGGGGAGAAGCTATTTTTAACGCTTCAACCGCTGCTTCCCAGGTAAAAGCATTATTTGACCAGTCGCCATACATCAGCAGCAATCATTAAAAACAGCTAGTTGTATAAATTAAAAATATATCGTTATGAAACCGCTTAAAATATTTTTTTTAACCATGCTCTGTGCAGGGTTCGGATTGCCGGCGCCTGCACAACAGCAAAAACTATCCATGCATATTAATTATGCTGTAAATACACCCACGGGAAGTTTTAAATCAGACCTCGTAAACCAAACTTCTTTTCGCGGATGGAATGCCAATATACTATATGGAGTTACAGATCGGCTTTCACTGGGCCTTGAAGCCGGCTTTAATGATTATTACCAGAAATATCCGCGGCAGGTATACGATACTAAAGACGGCGCCATATCGGCAGTGCTAAGCAATTCTATACAAACCGTGCCGGTAATGCTTAAAGGAAGATTTAACCTGGCGCCTTCGGGAACGGTACAACCGTATGTTGGTGCCGGGGTAGGCGGCAATTTCGTATCGTATAGCCAGTACCTGGGTGAATTTTCAGGCAGTAAATCCGGAGTTTATTTCGCTGCTTCACCCGAGGCGGGTATTGCTATACCATTCAGGAAGCACGGGGCATCGGCATTAACATTGGGGGGCAGGTATAACTTCATGCCCTTTAGTTACGGCGATAATAAAAATTTAAATAACTGGGGATTGTATGCAGGTATAAAATTCCCCTTAAAATAATAGTAATAAAACTAACATCATTGGTTATGTGTATGAATGCGTCCCCCAGGTAAATGCCGGGGGACTTTTAGTTCAACTGCGGATCAATAGGGAAATTGGTCATTAAGCTGTAATCGCCACCAAGCAGCCTGAGCGACTCCTTCCATATATCTTCTGTATCGTAGTTAAATACAAGGTCTTGTTTTGCCATAGCGGTAATCCAGCTTTTGCCTTTCAGCTCCTCATTCAACTGGTTGCTGCCCCATCCTGAATAACCGATATAAAAGCGAATGTTCCTGTGGCTAAGCTTATTTTTCCGCAACAGGTCTTTAACAATTCCAAAATCGCCGCCCCAGTAAATGCCATCGGTTACTTCCTGGCTACCGGGTATCTGGTCCGGACAAACATGCAAAAAATGAAGCGTATCGGCCTGCACGGGGCCGCCAAAAAAAACGGGTATTTTTATACCTTCCAGTTCAGGCACAATTTCATCAAGGGTATGCGCTATATGCTTGTTCAAAACAAAGCCAATGCTGCCCTCCTCCTGGTGATCGCATAATAAAACAACCGTACGCATAAAGTTAGTATCCTTAAGGAAAGGCTCTGCAATTAATAATATACCGGCAGAAAGTGTAAGCATTTGAACTAAGTTAGTATAGAAAAAATTGACCGGCAATTAAAATCTCAAAAAAATATTCTTGTTCAGGGCAGGTTTTTACAGATGTGGCTCAGTAATGTACTAATTTTTGTATACTTGCTATCGCAAATCAGCATACCAGCCCTTATCATGTGTAAAATTGAGTTAAATCGTTCATGCCGGAGCTAACCCCCGGTTAATATCAAAGTAATTTTACAGGCCGATGAAGAAAATTTACTTACTGATCATTATTCTTATTACCCTATCGCTTATTGGCATTATAGTGGTGCAGATCATGTCCATCAAAAATGCCTTTATCATTAAGAACGAGCAATTAGAGCAGAATATCCAGATGGCGGTAAATGAAGTGGGCCAGGAAATAGCCGAACAATCGGGCAAGTTTCCCTCCGCAGGTTTTCCTAAACTATCGCCCGAATGGCCTTCCGATCAGTTTTTAAGATTGCTCAAAACGCCTACTGTTGCACAACGTTATACGCCTAACCAGGTATACGACAAACTGAAGATGGCTTTACACAAGCATGGCTTAAAAAAAACGAATTTTGAATTTGCCGTGCTGAACCGCAACAGCATTACCAATAACTACGAAATGCAAACCCTTAATTTCAGCAAATTACTGGCAGACACCACCCGGAGCCGCACTTTTTGGTTCCCGCTTTCGGCGCCTTCCGGTAGCATTGCAGAAGGACTGGTTGCAGACGAGGAATTATTTGTGATTGTTCCGGATGTAAAAAATTTCCTTTTAGAGTCCATGAGCTGGATGATCGCGGGGTCGGTACTGTTTACCTTAGTGATCTGCACGGCATTTTTTACTACCGTTCGCACTATGCTCCGCCAGAAAAAGCTGAGTGAAATTAAAAGTGATTTCATCAACAATATGACGCATGAGTTTAAAACGCCGCTGGCAACCATATCGCTGGCGGTGGATGCGTTAAAAAATGATAAGGTATGGCGAAGCAAAGAGAAAATGGACTACTTCAGCGGTATCATAAAAGACGAAAACAAGCGGATGAACAAGCAGGTAGAAACCATACTGCAGGCTGCTTTGCTCGACAAACAGGAAGTGCAGCTTAACATGAAGCCGCAGCATGTGCACGAGGTTATTAACCACGTGGCCGATAATTTCAGACTGCAGATGGAAGACAGGAATGGCAAGGCGGAACTGCATCTTGACGCGTCAAAAGACGTTATTGAAGCAGATGAAGTGCACTTTACCAACCTGCTGAGTAACCTGGTTGACAATGCCATTAAATATTCAAAAGACAGCGGACTGCACATAAAGATCTGCACACTAAATACAGGCAATGCCATACGTGTTAAAATTGAAGACAACGGCATAGGCATGACCAAAGAAACCGTGAGCAGGATATTTGAGAAATTTTACCGGGCGCACACGGGTAATGTGCACAACGTAAAGGGCTTTGGGCTGGGATTAAGCTATGTTAAAGCTATGGTGGAAGCACAGAAAGGAAAAATAAAGGTAGAGAGCACAGCAGGAAAGGGTTCAACATTTACAATGGAATTTCCTTTGCTCCGGTAAACAATAAGCAACCATCGCCATAGCTCAAAAATCTGAAATCATTTTCCATCGCGTAGTGATACACTTCTTTCCAGTGCTCTCCGATAAGTGCGGCTACCAGCAGCAGCAGGGTTGATTGGGGCTGGTGAAAATTAGTGATCAGCCCCGAAATAATCTTAAAATCATACCCTGGTGCTATTATTATTTGTGTTTGCGTAAGCAATCTTTTCATATGCCGGCGCTTCATCCACTCCAGCAAGGCCTGTAAAGATTCATCCACCGGTATAGTATAAGCGGTAAGGGTTTCATATACTTCCCATTGTGTTATCACCAAACCATCAACGTTAATATCCGGGTTTTGCTTTACTTTAACTCCCATCCAGTACAGGCTTTCTACAGTGCGCAATGATGTTGTGCCCACGCAAAAAACCTTTCCCGCGTGTTGTAGTAACTTTTCAATGGTCTCATACCGCACATCTATAAACTCTGCATGCATAATATGATCCTTCATGCTTTCCGATTTTACAGGCTTAAACGTGCCCGCACCTACATGAAGCGTTACAAAATCATTTGCAATAGCTTTATCACTGAGCGATTGAAAAATATTATCCGTAAAATGCAGTCCTGCCGTGGGGGCGGCTACTGATCCTTCCTGCCGGGCATAGATGGTTTGATATCTTTCCCTGTCGTTTTCATCGGCTTCCCTTTTTATATAAGGCGGAAGGGGTATAACGCCGGCATGATGCAATATATCTGCAAAAGATAAATCACCCGGCTCCCATTGCATTTCAACGGTAAAGCTGTCGGGCAACCTTTCTATAAGCGAAGCCCTCAACACCATATCAGCCGTGCCGGCAGCTATCTTTTTTTCCAGCACGGCGCCCCGCTTCCATTTGGATGCACCCCCGATAAGACAGTTCCACCATACCCTGTTCTTTTGCAGCATAGCGGTAGTAACATCGGCATACCGGGCATGTGGCAACAGGCAGAATATTTCGATGCTTCCCCCGGTTGGTTTCTGAAAAATCAGCCTTGCTTCCACCACGCGGGTATCATTTAACAGGAGTAAAGCGCCCTCCGGCAGGTAGCCGGCAATATGGCGGTAAACATCTTCCGTAATATTTCCCTGTTTATATACTAATAGTTTCGAAGCATCGCGACCGGCTAAAGGGTAGGCGGCGATACGATTTTCAGGTAAAGCGTAAGTAAAATCTTTGATCTGGAGTTGTTTCGGATCCATTGTGCAAATATGCAATTGTATTTTTGCAAGGTAAAGTCATTCGGCCTAATTAATCTATGCCACAAAGCCACAACGTCACAAAGGAAAACGCTATAATTACCTCCGGTACGCAAAGCATAGCAAGCGTAAGCCGGCTATCCACACTTATTCACAGCTATTCACATTATCCGCAGGTGTGATGAAGTAAATAGTACCGGAAAACCCTTTAGAATTCCCGCTGGCAAAGCATTTTCAAAAAAAAGTTTACTGTGGATAAAATAATTAAATTAAAACCTGCGTTAAAGGTGGGAAAATGTGTTATTTTGTGGGAATAAATGGGAATTACGCATAACTCTTTATAAATGATACGGTTTTTAGGGGAATATGAAGCTACTCTGGACGCAAAAGGTCGGTTTCTCCTTCCAACAGGATTTAAAAGGCAAATCCCGGAGGGGGAAACCGGTAGCTTCTTTATTAACAGGGGATTTGAGCGTTGCTTAACCCTGTACCCGATGAAAAACTGGGAACCGATTTTTGAAGACATAGGAAGAAAAAGTGATTTTGACCCAAAAGTACGCGAATTCCGCCGCTACTTTTTAAATGGGATAACCGTGGAGATGGATAGTGCGGGGAGATTATTGTTACCCAAAAATTTGATGGAATACGCCGGACTGGAAAAAGATATTGTGCTGGTTTCGGCCTTCGATAAAATTGAAATCTGGGATAAAAGTAAGTATCAGCAGTTCTTTGACACTTTTTCACCCGAAGCATTCAGCCAGTTGGCTCAGGACGTAATGACGGATAAAAGCGGGCAGGTATAACTATTACAGTGTCAAAAGGTGAAAGGTCAAAGCGGAAACAATCATTCCAGGCTGGCTTTTCACCTTTAATTTACCATTATGGATCAACCATATCATATACCTGTTTTAGCCCGTGAATTGGTTAGTGCCCTGCAGGTTAAACCCGGGGGGGTATATGCAGACTGCACTTTTGGCGGTGGAGGACACAGCGGGGCCATTTTGCGCGAATTGAACCAGGCAGGCAGGCTAATTGCTTTTGACCAGGATGAGGATGCCAGGCTCAATATACCCGATGATCCCCGGATCACATTTGTACCGCATAACTTCCGCCATCTTAAAAAATTCCTGCGGCTTCATAAAATAGAGGAGGTAGATGGCGTCATCGCCGACCTCGGTGTATCGAGCCACCAGTTCGACGAAGCCGCACGGGGGTTTTCCACCCGCTTTGATGAATCGCTGTTAGACATGCGCATGGATCAGCGCCAGGAACTCACTGCTGCCGGCATACTCAACAGCTATACTGAACAGGAGCTGCATAAAATGTTTGAACAGTACGGCGAGGTTACAAACGCCAAAACCCTGGCTAAAACAATCGTGCAGCAACGGCAACTGGTATCCATTAAAACGGTTAATGAATTTAAAAATGCAGTTTCCCCGGTGGTGAAAGGTAATCCTAACAAATACTTTGCCCAGGTATTCCAGGCTTTGCGCATTACAGTGAATGATGAAATGGGGTCCTTACGGGAAATGCTGCAACAACTCCCTTCTCTCCTTAAGAAAGGTGGCCGTATTGCCATTATAACATTTCACAGCATTGAAGACAGGATGGTAAAACACTTTTTCCGGAACGGAAGTTTTGAGGAAATGGCAGCCGATTCTTTATATGGCACAAAGCCTGAAAATCCTTTTCTTATCATAACCAAAAAACCAATACTGCCTTCCGCAGCCGAAATAGCGGCAAATCCAAGAAGCCGGAGCGCTAAGCTGAGGGTAGCAGAAAGAAAATAAAACAATAATAACGATACAAATATATAATGCCGGAAACAGAAAAAATAAAGTCCGAAACGTCTTCCTCCCTGATGGATGGAATAACAAAGTGGTTGAATTACCGCTGGGTGGTTAAAAATATCTATTTCTTTCTTTTCCTGGCCATACTGGCGGTAATATATATATACAACGGGCATTACGCAGAAAATACGATTAAAGATATTAACCGCAGTGCCAAAGCACTAAAAGAATTGCAGTATGAATACAAAACAGTAAAGGGTGAACTGATGATGCGGGGCAAACAAAGTGAACTGGCTAAAGCCGTAGAGCCGTTGGGCTTAAAAGAACTGAAAGCACCTCCGGTAAAAATAACAGAAAAGAAAAAATAAAAAATATCCGTCAGCAAATAAAAAGGTAAGACGGTTGCCGATACAATTTTGGAAATAAAAAAAGACATATTATGGCGGGTTTACCTCTGCTTCCTGGGGGTAGTGGTATTAAGTCTTTGCGTAATAGGCAAGGCTTTTTACATTCAGCAGTTCCAGGGCGATCACTGGAAAAGCCTTAGCGACAGCCTGCACCTCGAATACCGCACTTTAGATGCCGACAGGGGAACCATTTACAGTGAGGATGGAAGCATGTTAAGCACCTCCATTCCTTTCTTTGACATACGGATTGATTTTATGGCCGACGGGCTTCGCGAAAAAGAAGGAAAAAGGTTTAAAGAAAATATTGATTCTCTTTCCGCAGGACTGGCGGATATTTTTAAAGACAAAAGCCCGGCGGCATATAAAAAAATATTAGAAACAGGATACCGCAAAAAAGAACGCTACTTCCTGCTAAAGAAAAAAGTGGATTTCGAACAATACCAGGCTTTGCGTGAGTTGCCCTTGGTAAGGCAGGGCAGAAATAAAAGCGGGTTTATTGCAGAAGATATGGAAAAGCGCCTCACGCCTTTTGGCCTACTGGCAAACCGCACCATCGGTCTGTCGAGGGCCTATGTAAATAATGACAGGCAGGTAGTAACCCAAAACGTGGGACTCGAAAAAACCTACGACAGCTTGTTAAAAGGCGTATCGGGCAAACGATTGGTACGCCGTATATCGGGCGGCGCCTTTGTGCCGGTGGAAGGATCTGAAATTGAACCGGAGAACGGGAAAGATATTGTAACCACATTAAACGTGAACATTCAGGATATTACACAAACCGCCCTGATGCGGATGATGGTTTCCAATGAAGCGCTGGAAGGTTGCGCCATAGTAATGGAAGTGGCTACAGGAAAAATAAAAGCGATCGCTAACCTGGGCCGTATGCCCAACGGCTCTTACTTTGAATCAGATAATTACGCGCTAAAAACTTCCGAACCGGGATCTACCATAAAGCTCGTCACCCTCTTATCTGTTCTTGAAGATAAATATGTTACCACTTCCGATATGATAGATATCAATAATGGTTCGTGGATGCTGAACGGAAGAAATATCCGGGATGCGGAAAGATCACCAAAAAGCCTGCTTACCATAAAAGAGTCATTCGAACATAGCAGCAATGTAGCCATGGCCAAGCTCGCTTATACCTATTATTCAAAAAAACCCGCACAATTCATAAAGCATTACGAAGCGCTGCATCTTACGGGCCGTACGGGTATTGATCTGAAAGAAGAATTCAGGCCTTTGGTAAAAAACCCATCCCGCAAAGACTGGCATTTGCAAACCCTCCCTTCTATGGGTTTCGGCTATGAAGTAATGCTGAGCCCCCTGCAACTGCTGATGGTATACAACGCCGTGGCCAATGAGGGCAGGCTTATGAAGCCTTACTTAGTGAACAGAGTAGAAAAAGACGGGAACCTGCTGCACGAATTTGAACCGCAGGTATTGAATAACAGGATATGTTCGGAAGAAACACTGCGCCAGTTAAAAGATTGCCTTAATGCCGTTTGCACCGAAGGAACGGCCAAATCCGTTTTTAAAGATGCAGTATATCATGCCGCCGGGAAAACAGGTACCACTAAGGTGAACGACGGAAAGTTTAAATACGGAGATGGTGCATACCAGTCTTCTTTTGCAGGATATTTCCCGGTTGAAAACCCGAAATATTCCTGCATAGTAGTGATTAAGAACAGGCCCCGTGCCGCTAAATATTTTGGCGGAGCGGTAGCTGCGCCGGTATTCAGGGAAATTGCCGATAAGCTATATGCTGAAAGTGCCGGCAAACAGCAGTTGTTTATTACCAGCATAGCTACCGACAGCAACAGGTACAGGTGGAGCGGCTATGGCAGTGAGCTTAAAAATGTACTGGAGAAAATGAATGTGCCTTATACAGATTCCATAGCATCCGGCAAATGGGGTGTGGTAACCAATAACGCGTACACGCCGGTACTAAAAGATTTAAGCGTTAGCAAACAAACCATCCCCGATGTAAAGGGAATGGGATTAAAAGATGCCCTTCATTTACTGGAAAACATGAACATCAAAGTAACGGTGAAGGGTAAGGGCAAAGTAACCAGCCAGTCTTTGAATGCCGGCCTGGCTGTCAGCAGGGGGCAAACCATAGCGCTGGAACTAAATTAATGTAAAAGAAAGCAGGTATAAAAGCAAATGGCAGTATTACAGGACATATTATACAGGGTAAACATCCGTTCGGTGCAGGGTAATATGGGTGCGGAGGTAAAGGATATACAGCTCGACTCCAGGAAAGTGTCGGAGAAAAGCTGCTTTATTGCCATTAAAGGAAATGCGCAGGACGGGCATGCCTATATTGATGCGGCCATTCAAAAAGGGGCTACTGCCATTATCGCCGAGCAATTGCCGGTAATAAAAAAAGAAACCGTTACGTATGTGCAGGTAGAAAACAGCGCGGCAGCGGCCGGTTACATAGCCCATAACTTCTATGGCGCCCCATCATCCAAAATGAAAGTAACAGGCGTAACCGGAACCAATGGAAAAACCACCATTGCTACCCTGCTGTTCAAGCTGTTCAGCGCATTAGGATACAAATGCGGGCTGCTTTCAACCATACAAAACCAGGTTGGCAAAAATATTATCCCGGCATCGCATACCACACCCGACGCCCTCAGTATTAACGCCTTAATGCGCCAGATGCTTGAGGAAGGATGCACGCATGTGTTTATGGAATGCAGCAGCCATGCCATTCACCAGCACAGGATAACCGGCCTGCATTTTTCGGGCGCCCTGTTCAGCAATATCACGCACGACCACTTGGATTACCATAAAAGCTTTGATGAATATATCCGCGTAAAAAAATCATTTTTTGATACCCTGCCCGCTGATGCATTTGCCATTAGTAATGCCGACGATAAAAGAGGCGCGGTAATGTTACAGAATACAGCCGCTAAAAAATATTTCTATAGCCTGCGCACTATGGCAGACTTTAAAGGAAAGATAATAGATAACAGCATTACCGGTTTGCAGTTGAATGTAAACGAGCAGGAAGTGCACTTCAGGCTTATTGGCGAGTTTAATGCCTATAACCTGCTGGCCGTTTATGGTGCGGCAATTTGCCTGGGGGAAGACAAATACGAAGTGCTGCAGTTGCTCAGCAACCTTACCGGAGCAGAAGGCAGGTTTGACTATATCATTTCATTAAAAGAAAAGATCATAGGCATTGTAGATTATGCGCATACCCCCGATGCCCTGCTGAATGTACTGACTACAGTAAAAAAATTAAAACAGGGACACGAAAAAATCATAACCGTAGTGGGTTGTGGCGGCGACAGGGATAAAACAAAAAGACCGGTAATGGCCGAAGTAGCCTGCACGCACAGCGATAGCGTGGTATTTACATCCGATAACCCGAGAAGTGAGGAACCGGATGCCATAATACAGGATATGGAAAAAGGACTGCAGCCATCGGTAAAGCGAAAGTATATATCCATTACCGACAGAAAAGAGGCGATTAAAACAGCCGTTGCCCTGGCAGGCAAAGAAGACATCGTGCTGATAGCAGGCAAAGGCCATGAGAAATACCAGGAGATCAAAGGCGTGAAACATCCTTTTGACGACAAAGCGGTATTGAAAGATATGTTTAACCTGATGGAAAAATAAAACAAGGGATAATTTAAAATAAAGCGCAGATATGCTGTACTATTTTTTTGACTGGTTAAGAGATGAAGGCATTAAATTTCCCGGAAGCGGGCTAATGCAGTTCATTACTTTCAGGGTATTACTGGCGGTATTGCTGTCGCTTTTAATTTCCACCCTGTACGGCAAACGCATCATTAACCTGCTGCAAAAAAAACAAATAGGCGAAAGTGTACGCGAGCTGGGCCTGCAGGGAGAGCAACAAAAGAAGGGTACCCCCACTATGGGCGGTATCATTATTTTGCTGGCCATACTTATTCCCACCTTACTCTTCGCCGATTTAACCAAAGTATACATTCACCTGATGCTGTTGTGCACGGTTTGGCTGGGCTTTATTGGTTTTATGGATGATTACCTGAAGCTGAAAGCAAGAAAAACAGCCATAGCAAAAGGCGAAAAATATAAAAAGAAAGACAGCGACGGGCTGGCCGGCATGACAAAAATTTTTGGGCAGGTGGGGCTGGGTATTATCATTGGCGCAACATTATATTTTAATGACAGGGTTGTAGTGTGGAGAGAGTATTACGAACCCCAGTCCGCCGCCATTACAGAAAGCTTTTTGAAGAAGGGAGAAAAGAAAGTGGGCGACACCATTGTAACGATGGAAGGAAAAGAACACCGGTATGCCGTTGTAAAAACACCCATAACCACTATCCCTTTTGTAAAAAGCCATGAGTTCAATTACAGCAGGCTTATTAGCTGGATAGGAGAAGGAGCGGATAAGTATACCTGGATTATTTACATCATAGCGGTAACTTTTATTATAACGGCGGTATCCAACGGGGCCAATATTACCGATGGGTTAGACGGCCTTGCGGCGGGAGTAAGCGCGCTGATCGGCGCCTGTCTGGGCATATTTGTGTATGTAAGCGGCAGCACACGGTTTGCAGAATACCTGAACATTATGTATATCCCCAACCTCGGGGAATTATCGGTTTTTGTTGGTGCGTTCGTGGGGGGATGCATAGGCTTTTTGTGGTATAACGCGTACCCGGCACAGGTATTCATGGGCGATACCGGCAGCCTTGCGCTTGGCGGCATCATAGCATCGCTGGCTATTATTGTACGCAAAGAATTGCTGATCCCTATTTTTTGCGGGGTGTTCCTGGTAGAAAACCTGAGCGTTATGCTGCAGGTAAGCTATTTCAAATATACAAAACGGAAATACGGCGAGGGGAGGCGGATATTTTTGATGAGCCCGCTCCATCATCACTACCAGAAGCTGGGATATCATGAAAGCAAGATCGCGGTGCGGTTCTGGATCATAACGGTTTTGTGCGTATTATTTGCCATAGCCACATTCAAAATGCGCTAAGCAGAAAGTAGAAATTATAAAATACAAAGCCGGCCTGTGCTTTAACAGGTAAATGAAAAATTATTCCGGGGGAATCAATCCGTTGAATACCCTTTTAATACAAGGTAATGGCAAGAAGAATGGTCATATTAGGCGGGGGTGAAAGCGGCACAGGTGCAGCTATCCTTTGCCGTAAGCAGGGAGCTGAAGTTTTTGTTTCCGACAGTGGTAAAATAACTGACCGGTATAAAAACGAATTGCAGCAATATGATATTGTATTTGAAGAAGAAAAACATTCGGAAGAAAAAATTTTAAATGCAGATGAAGTAGTAAAAAGTCCGGGCATACCGGAAAAAAATGAGCTGGTACAGAAAATAAAAGCAAAGGGCATTAAAGTGATCAGTGAAATAGAACTGGCGTACCGGTATAAAGATGGGAGTAAAATAATAGCGATTACGGGCAGCAACGGAAAAACTACCACCACCGCTTTAACAGGGCATATATGTAAAACCGGAGGAATGGATTGCGGCGTGGTGGGTAATATCGGCTATTCCTTTGCCAGGCAGGTAGCGCTGGATCCCAAACCACTGTATGTGGTGGAAGTGAGCAGCTTCCAGTTAGACGATATAGAAAACTTTAACGCAGACATAGCGGTGTTGCTGAATATAACGGAAGACCACTTAGACCGCTATGCATACAGGTTTGAAAATTATATACGGTCAAAATTCAATATTATAAAAAACCAAACGCACAAAGATTATTTTATCTATTGTGCAGACGATCCTGTGATAACCAAACATCTGGAAACACATCCATTACTTTCTAACCCATTGCCATTTACTATGCAATACGAACTACCCAAAGGAGCTTATGTGAGCGGAAATAACATGACCATACATTTAGATAAAGAGGAATTTGTAATGAGCGTGCTGGACTTTGCCATAAAAGGAAAGCATAACCAGTACAACACCATGGCCGCAGGGCTGGCAGGACTAACGATCGGCATAAGAAAAGAAAAGATCCGCGAAGCCGTTAAACATTTTGAAAGCCTGGAACACCGGATGGAAACAGTGCTGACCGTTAGGGGTGTTGAATTTATCAACGACAGCAAAGCCACCAACGTTAACAGCACCTGGTATGCGCTGGAAACCATGACCCGGCCGGTGATACTGATACTGGGGGGTATTGATAAAGGCAACGATTACAGCTCCATGCTGGATGTGGTCAAAGAAAAAGTAAAAGCCATTGTATGCATGGGGCTCGACAACAGGAAAATTCATGAGGCATTTGGCAGGGATGTGGAAGTAATGGTAAATACAACAAGTGCAAAGGAAGCCGTTCATGCGGCTTATCATTTAGCCAATAAAGGTGATGTGGTATTGCTTAGCCCGGCATGTTCCAGCTTTGACCTTTTCAGGAATTATGAAGACAGGGGAAGGCAGTTCAGGGAAGCGGTAAGGGAATTATAGAAAATTTGAGATTTCAGATTTGAAATTAATTATGCAGGCTTTACTAAATAAAACAAGAGGCGACAAAGTGATTTGGGTGGCGGTAATACTGCTCACCCTGCTGAGCCTGCTGGTAATATACAGCAGCACGGGCACCCTTGCCTACAGGCTGTCGAAAAGCGCAGAATCGTACCTGTTCAAACAGTTTGCATTTACCGCTATTGGCCTCATGATCATTTACTTTGCGCACCGTATCAACTATACTTTATACTCCCGGGCTGCACTGATCCTGTTTGTGCTTTCCATACCCTTACTAATATACACGCTGTTCTTTGGGGCCGAAATTAATGAAGGCACCCGCTGGATCAGGCTCCCTATTATTAACCTTACTTTTCAAACTTCAGATCTTGCCCGGCTGGCGCTGTTCATGTACCTGTCGCGGCAGCTTAGCCGGTCGCAAAACGAAATTAAAGATTTTAAGCAGGGCTTTCTCCCGCTTATCATCCCGGTTGGTGTTATTTGCGCATTAATAGCGCCGGCTAACTTATCAACCGCTTTATTAATTGGCGCTACCAGTTTGCTGCTGATGTTTATTGGCAGGGTAAATCTTAAGCACATAGCGGCAACAATAGGCATCGCATTAATACCCCTGGTTTTGCTGGTAAGCATCGCTTTTTCGTATTATGATAAAGAAGATCGCCGGTCAAAAGACCTGCCGGCCGTACTGAGCGTGGGACGCATACCCACATGGATAAAACGTATACAGGATTTTGCCTACGCCGATAAAATAGAAACCGCTTACCAGGTGCAGCAGGCTAAAATTGCCATCGCCAAGGGCGGGTGGCTCGGGCTTGGACCAGGCAACAGCGAGCAACGAAACTTCCTGCCCCACCCTTACAGCGATTTTATTTACGCCATTATCATAGAGGAATACGGGTTATTGGGCGGCGTACTGATATTATTTCTATACCTCCTGTTCTTGTTCAGGAGTATACGCATTTTTAAAAAATGTCCCTTTGCTTTTGGCGCTTTCCTGGCATTGGCATTAAGCTTTACGCTGGTTATACAGGCGCTGGTGAATATGGCGGTAAACGTAAACCTGTTTCCGGTTACAGGGGTGCCCTTACCGTTGGTAAGCATGGGAGGCAGCAGCTTTTTATTTACGTGTATGTCAATTGGCATTATACTCAGCGTTGCAAGAAACGCTGAAAAGCTGGAAGGGAAAACACAACCGGCAGCGGCAGAATAAAAAAGGATATAAAAATAAAGTGCTTTGGCAAAAAAAATAATCATAGCGGGAGGAGGAACAGGAGGTCATATTTTTCCTGCCATTGCCATTGCCAACGCATTAAAGAAAGAAGATAAAACCATAGCGCTGTTGTTTGTTGGGGCGAAAGGAAAAATGGAAATGGAAAAAGTACCACAGGCCGGCTATGCCATTGAGGGTTTGGATATAGCAGGATTTAACCGGAGCTCTTTGATCAAAAATGTAGGATTGCCATTTAAGCTCCTGAAGAGCTTTTTGCAGGTAAGAAAAATCGTTAACAGGTTTAAGCCCGATGCGGTAATTGGCGTGGGTGGGTATTCCAGCTTTCCCGTACTGCGGTATGCACAGCAAAAAGGTATCCCCACATTTATTCACGAAGCCAACTCCTTTGCAGGCAAAACAAATATACTGCTGGGCAAAAGAGCGGCAAAGGTTTTCACCGGTGGCGATGGTATGGAAAAATTTTTCCCTTCCGAAAAGATTCGGGTTACCGGCAACCCGGTAAGGGATGCTATCGTAAACAGCCGGATCAGCAGGGAGGATGCGCTTCAGTTTTTTGGATTGGATCCTCAGAAGAAAACCATTCTTGTAACGGGTGGAAGCCTGGGCGCCAGATCCATAAACGAAGCGATAGCGGCTCATATAGCAGCGTTTGAAAAAAACAACCTGCAGTTGATATGGCAAACAGGAAAACTATTTGTTGACCAGGCAAAGCAGTTAGCAAAGGGAAAGGATAATATATGGACGAATGATTTTATTACCGGCATGGAAAATGCTTTTGCGGCCGCAGACGTAGTGATATCCAGGTCGGGCGCCATGTCGGTAGCCGAGTTGTGCGTAGTAAAGCAGGCGGTGATATTTGTGCCTTATCCGTTTGCCGCTGAAGATCACCAAACGGTTAACGCAACGCGGCTGGCAGAGAAACAGGCAGCATTGATCGTTAAAGACAGTGAAGCTAAAAACACATTAACAGCACGTACCATAGCACTGGCTTTAAATGATACGGAAAGGCAGGAATTAAAAAGCAATATTGGTAAGCTGGCAGTAACCAATGCAGACGTAGTGATTGCAAAAGAAGTGCTGGCTGTGATTTGAAGCTGAGATGAAATTGCTTTCGGTTTTAAAGAACGAAAACATTGATCCGTTGCAGGCGGAGACATAAAAAATGAAAGAACTGAATACTATAAAGGAAGTTTACTTTATTGGCATTGGCGGAATAGGCATGAGTGCGCTGGCCCGGTATTTTAAAGCAAAGGGAAAAAAGGTAAGCGGCTACGATAAAACGGAAACAGCCCTCACAAGGCAACTGGTAAAAGAGGGAATAACGGTGCACTACGAAGACGATGAAAAGCACATAGCTAAAGAAGCAGATATAGTAGTATATACACCGGCAATTCCTGTAGCACACAAAGGATTATCGTATTACCGGGATAATCGTTATCCGCTTTTGAAGCGCAGCGATGTGCTGGGTGAGATCACCAAAAGCTCTTTTAATATATGCATAGCAGGAACGCATGGCAAAACCACCATTACTACCATGACGGCACATTTGCTTCGTCATTCGGGTTTTGGCTGTAATGCTTTCCTGGGGGGGATAGCAGCCAACTACAACAGTAATTTCTGGAGCAGCGAAAAAAATGTATGCGTGGCAGAAGCGGATGAGTACGACAGGAGCTTTTTAAAGCTCCATCCCGATATTGCGGTGATCAGCGCCATGGATGCCGACCACTTAGATATATACGGAACGGAAGATGAAATGCAGCAGGCCTTTGTTGATTTTGCAGGCCAGGTAAAAAAAGGAGGCGTACTGTTTAGCAAATGGGGATTAAAAAGATCGGCGGAGCTAAAAGCAGATCATCATTTTACCTACAGTCTTCAAAATAGCAATGCCGATGCATACGCGGCTAACATTGTAAATAAGGAAGGCGGTTATGTATTTGATGTGCATACAACAGGCGGGTGGCTAAAAAATGTAGCGCTGAACATGGGCGGTTTGCATAATATTGAAAATGCCGTTGCAGCTATCGCCATAGCAAAGCAACTGCATATTGAAGATGAAAAAATAAAAGCTGCCGTAGCGGATTTTAAAGGAGTAAAGCGGAGGTTTGAATACATCATCCCGCCATCAAACAGCAGAACAGTGTATGTTGATGACTATGCACATCATCCGGCAGAACTGGAAGCTTTAATTAAAGGTGCGAAGCTGTTGTTCGCCGATAAAAAATGTACAGTGGTTTTTCAGCCGCATTTGTTCAGCCGCACCAGGGATTTTGCCGGGGCCTTTGCGGCAAGTCTTGATATGGCAGATGAGGTAATACTCTTACCGGTATATCCCGCAAGGGAATTACCCATAGCTGGCGTAACCAGCAAAATGATATCCGGCAAAATGAAAAATGAACATAAACATATAATGGATAAAGAAGAAGTGCTGAGCTGGATAAAAAACAGGTACGATCAAAACAATCCTAACCTGCTGATTACCGCAGGAGCAGGAGACATTGATCAACTGGTTCAGCCGGTAAAGGAAATACTGGAAAGAGGTGAGGGGTGAGTAGTGAGTGAAAAACAGAAAGTGTTAACAATATGCGGCTAAGCAAAAGAAAAATAGGGAGGTTTATTGCTGTTACCTTATGGGTGGCTGCCGGCATGGCGCTGGTGGTGCTGCTTATTGCCGCTATGCGTAAAAGGGATGATAAAATATGCAGTGGATTAGAGATAGAGATCAGGGATGTGAAAAACAATCTGTTTGCCGATAAAAATGATATCAGCGGTATGCTCACCCATATTATGCCGCTTATTAAAGGCAAAAAACTAACTGAATTTAACCTCCGTCAAATGGAACAAACCCTGGAAGGAAATGTATGGATAAAAGATGCTGAGCTGTTCTTTGACAATAATGAAGTATTGCAGGTAAAAATAAAAGAACGCGAACCATTGGCAAGAATATTTACCACAGGAAACAAAAGCTATTATATAGATAAAGAATTTATGCGCCTGCCACTGAGCAGCAAATTTTCAGCAAGCGTTCCGGTTTTTACCAATTGCCCTTTAGACAAAACAAAATGGAACAAAGCCGACAGCGTACTGCTGCTGCAGATCAAAGCGATAAGCGAACTCATTGCTGCCGATCCTTTCTGGATGGCGCAGGTAGAACAGGTAGACTATACACCGCAAAAAACCTTTGAGCTATCGCCGCAGATAGGAGATCATGTTATTGTATTGGGAGATGGGTACAACCTGGAACAGAAATTCAGGAAGCTGTATATATTTTATAAAGAAGTGCTGGCAAAGGTGGGGTGGAACACCTATTCTATTATTAACGTGCAGTATAGAGGGCAGGTGGTAGCCACACGCAAAGACAGCACACGCAGTATTATTTCTAACAACTTATTAAACAATAACAACAGTTACACAACGCAATAAACCAACCACCATGAACACTGAACAACCCATTATTGTAGGACTGGACATCGGAACTACCAAGATCGCCGCCATAGCAGGGCGAAAAAACGAGTACGGCAAATTAGAAATATTAGGTTTCGGAAGGGCCAACAGCAACGGCGTGCAACATGGCATGGTATTGAACATTGACCAAACCATTAAAGCCATACAATCTGCTTTGGAAAACTGCTATGCCTCCAATCCTAATCTCGAGATCAGCGAAGTGTATGTAGGCATCGCGGGTCATCATATTAAGAGCCTGCAAACAAGAGGTGATATTGTACGGCAAAATACGGATGAAGAAATTGCACAAAGCGAAATAGACCAGTTGATCTACAACCAGTACAAAACCTATATTCCTGCCGGCGACCAGATCATTGATGTGATACCACAGGAATTTACCGTTGATAACTTTCAGAATATCACTAACCCCATAGGCTATAGCGGTGTTAAAGTGGGCGCCAACTTTCATATTATTACCGGCGACAGGAATGCTATCCGCAATATCAACCGAAGCGTTGAGAAATCGGCGCTCACCGTAAAGGATCTTGTACTGCAGCCCCTGGCTTCGGCTGCCGCCGTAATGTGCGAGCAGGATCTGGAAGCAGGCGTAGTGATCGTAGATATCGGTGGGGGCACAACAGACCTTGCAGTGTTCTATGAAGGCATTTTGAAACACACTGCCGTTATTCCCTTTGGCGGTGAAAATATTACCAACGATATTAAAACCGGCTTAGGCGTTTTAAAAACGCAGGCCGAACAAATGAAAGTGCAGTTTGGGAGCGCCCTGGCAGACGAAGCCAAAAGCAATGCCTACATTACCATTCCGGGGTTACGCGGCATGACGCCAAAGGAGATCAGCGTAAAAAACCTTGCCGGTATTATACAGGCCAGGATGAGTGAAATATTGGACTTTGTTACCTATCATCTGAAACAGGTAGGGCTCGAAAATAAAATGCTTAATGGAGGTATCATTCTCACCGGAGGCGGCTCACAGCTTAAACACCTGATACAGCTTGCCGAATATACAACCGGACTTGATGCACGCATAGGATTTCCTAATGAGCACCTGGCTTCCGGGCATATTGAAGAGCTTACGCGGCCCATGTATGCCACCTGTATAGGGCTGATACTGAAAGGATATAATGTGTATGAAAATTCCATAGACAGGGAGAAATATACTACCCCTATCCCGAAGGAAGAAAAAAAGGAGGAGCAGGGAGCCCGCAAAACAAGGAAAAAAGAAAGAGGCATTGGCGCTGAAAAAACAAAAAAACGCACCAAAAGCCTGAAGGAATTTATGGATTCCATTAAAGGCGGGTTAATAGAATTGTTTAAAGAAGAGGGCGACGAGCAGTTAAAATAACAATGCGGTGATGAGCGATCCTTCAAAGGAGCAGGCCTTCACCTTTAAAAAGCAATACCATTAAAATAGAATTTCAAAATACGAACTATCCATTATTTCACATCTCTTATTTAGTACAGCACTGATAAGATTAAATTAACCGTTATTATGATACACTTTGATTTGCCTAAAGAGCAATCCTCCATCATTAAAGTAATTGGCGTTGGAGGCGGCGGAAGCAACGCAGTGAACTATATGTTCAGCCAGGATATTGAAGGCGTAAATTTTATTATCTGCAATACAGATGCACAGGCACTGGCCCTAAGCAAGGTGCCCAATAAAGTGCAACTGGGGCCCACGCTCACACAGGGGCTTGGGGCAGGTGCCAATCCTGATATTGGAAGGCAGGCAACCGAAGAAAGCTTAGAAGAAATAAGGCGCATATTAGAAGTAAATACCAAAATGGCGTTTATTACCGCAGGCATGGGTGGCGGCACCGGCACCGGCGGCGCTCCTATACTGGCTAAAATATGCAAGGACTTAAACATACTTACTGTAGGAATAGTTACCACACCTTTTGCCTATGAAGGCAAAAAGCGGTTTGCCCAGGCAGAGGAAGGTATAGCAAAGCTAAAAGATTATGTAGATACCCTGCTGGTGATCAGCAATGATAAAATGCGCCACCAGTATGGCAACCTTACCATGCGGGCCGCTTTTTCAAAAGCAGACAATGTGCTGGCCACCGCGGCGAAATGTATTACAGACGTAATTAACACAACCGGGCAGATCAATGTTGACTTTGCCGATGTTTGTACGGTTATGCGTGATGGTGGAGTGGCTATACTGGGTAGCGCTACAGCAGATGGCGAAAACCGCGCACAAAAAGCCATCCAGGATGCTATCAATTCGCCGTTGCTGAATGACAATGATATCAGTGGTGCAAGGTGGATACTGATCAACATCAATTCGGCAGAAGGCGATACGGAGTTTACAATGGATGAAGTAGATACCATACAAAACTACCTGTTAAGCCAGGCAGGGGAACATACCAATGTAATTATGGGGTTAGGATACGATAACTCGCTGGGCGATAAAATAGGTATCACTTTAATTGCCACAGGATTTGAAAATAAAGCTGCAATCCATGACGCGGCTGAAGCAAAAGAGCAGCAAAAAGAAGAGAAGATCATACTTACCCTTAACGGAAATGAACCGGAGCAACAGGCGCCGCCTGTAGTGGAAACCATAACAGACCCGATGGCCCCGCAAATAGTGGAAGTGGCTGAAACAAAGCATTTCATGGATATAAGCGCCGTTTCTCCATCCGTCGAAAAAGTAAAAAATGAGGAGAAAGAAATATTGAATTTAGCAATAACTTCATTACCTTCATCATCTTCCAAAACCATTGAAACCAACACTGAACATCTGCCTGCAGGCATCGAACCGGGTATTTCACCAACTGATAATAAAACAATATTTAATAAAGAAGCTAGCACCACCCCGACGTCAGGTGGTTATTTATCAAAGCCATCCAACATCTATGCTGAGGAACCTGATCATTTACAATCCAAAACGAATAACCCTGTTGAAGAGCCATCACCTTTGCAAAGTAACGCGCCAACCGACGGGAAGGCAAATGAAATGCAAATAGTGATTAAAGATCCCAATGCGGCGAACGAGTCCGTGGCACGCTCAACTCAAAGCGAAAGCTATTCTGCCGAGGAACCTGCGATGCAGGACGAGGCCGAAGATCAAAAGCGTCGTGCAGCAGAACGTTTAAACAAGTTGCGCAACTTGTCGTACAATGTAAACGCTGCCGACTCTAACAATGAGTTTGAAACTGTGCCGGCTTATGTTCGCCGCAATTTTCATTTAAAAGACGCGCTGGCATCGGTAGAAAAATTTTACAGCAATTATACTGTTAAAACAGATGAGAATGATCAAACACAAATAAGCACCATTAATACTTTTCTGGATGGGAAAAAACCAGACTGATATGGTGGGTAGTCAGTAGTGAATGCAGAATAGTGAATGTGGGCTGATAAAGAACTTGTATTGAAATATAGTTCGGTAATATATGAAAAGAGACGCCGGGGTTCAACACCTGCCGTCTCTTTTTTTAATGGTATCATTGGTTAACTTTACTGCACATCATGGCAACAGTACTCATAACAGGCGGCACAGGTTTAATAGGCAACAGGCTTACCGCGTTGCTTATTGAAAAAGGATACCGTGTTATTATCCTTACCCGCAAAAAAAAGGAACGGAATAAAAATAACACGCCAAACCCTTCTTATGCCACATGGGATCCTGCTAAAGCCGGTATAGATATAGCGGCTGTGCAGGAAGCAGACTATATCATTAACCTTGCAGGCGCGGGCATTGCAGATAAGCGATGGAGGGCTAAAAGAAAAACAGTAATTGCGGAAAGCAGGATACAGAGCGGAGCACTTATTGCAAAGGCGCTGAAAGAAAATGCCAACAAGGTAAAAGCGGTTATCAATGCGTCTGCTATGGGCTGGTATGGCGATGACAGCCTGTTGAAAAAAGAAGCGCATGCTTTCACAGAAAATATGCCTGCCGCTCCCGGCTTTCTGGGTGAAACCTGCAAAGCATGGGAAGAAAGCATTGAACCGGTAACCTCCATAGGAAAAAGGCTGGTAAAAATAAGAACGGGTTTGGTGCTCAGTACCAAAGGTGGAGCGTTACAGAAATTTTCCCGCCCGGTACGCTTTGGAATAGCCGCTATATTGGGCAGCGGCAAACAAATGCAAAGCTGGATCCATATTGATGATATTTGCCGCATTTACATTCATGCTATAGAAAACGAACAACTTCATGGCGCTTATAATGCCGCGGCGCCAAAACCTGTTGATAATAAACTGCTGGTTACCGATCTCGCAAAAAAAATGAAAGGATCCTTTTATATCGTGGTATATGTTCCGTCTTTTATTTTAAAATGGATGCTGGGAGCAATGAGTGCTGAATTACTAAAAGGAATTACCTTAGATAGTGATAAAATCCGTACCACCGGCTTCCGGTTTTTATTCCCTTCCTTAGAAGCCGCGCTGAACGACCTGGTGTAGGAGGTATCAGGTATCAGCCGTCAGGCAGGAAATATAAGGTGAGTGTAAGACACAGCGGTCACAGCCTTTAGGGTCAGTGCCTGACGGCTTACCACTTCTCACGTTTTTCCTCTCGTAAAACGATAAACGTGAAACGGCAAACCATTTACCCTTCCCCCTTCACACTGACTGCTCCCACTGTAGTAGTTTGTCTACAAATTTTCGGCTTTTCACTCTACACAACGGCAACGGATAGTTATTTAATTTTCTCCCCGCGCTAAAGCCGCTCACTTATATATGCTCAGGATATTAATTGCCGATGACCATGAATTTATCCGTAAAGGACTCAGGCAAATACTTACGGAGGCATTCACTTCTGTTTATATAGGCGAAGCGGAAGACACCGGCACCTTAACCACAATGGCTCTTTCGGAACCCTGGGACCTGGTAATATCAGACATCTCCATGCCGGGTGGTGGAGGGCTTGAAGCATTGAACAGCATCAAACGGCAGTTACCCGAAATGCCGGTGCTGGTATTGAGCATTTATCCGGAAGATCAGTTTGCGCTGCGGGTATTGCTTGCCGGCGCTTCCGGCTATCTGAATAAGGATGCGGCCCCCGAAGCGCTGATAAAAGCGGTAAAAGATATTCTTGCCGGGAAAAAATAAAATACAGGATACGTTTCCCCTTTTTTGTTATTTTGAAAAGTGGCGAACCAATGCTATAATTGCTGAATTCCGGTTTGCAATATATTCGCCGGATCTTCGTTGAACTTATTATGAATGCCATGTATCAATACCAAAAATCTCTGACCCGCTTTTTTGTACCGTTTCTGATCATTTCTTTTTTTTCTTTTTCCGCATGTAAAAAAGATCATGCTCCTGAGAAAGGGGAGTTGCTGTCTTTTACCATTGAAGCCAATAAAAATAACGGGCTGTTAAACCAGGATATTATGGCCGCAATTGAAGCCGGTACAATAGTGATTCCTGTGCCACAAGGCATATTGCTGAATAATGTGCACATTACCTGTAGCTTCAGGGGAGAGTCGCTGTTTATAGATAAGGTGATGCTTGACGTTACCGGCAATCAGGTGCAAATAAGCAACAATACAGTGCTTACAGTAAGAACAAAAAGTGGCGGACTTTTTGACTATAAGGTTACTTTAAGCGAGTATGAAGATCCGGAACTGGCCATTAGTGCATATAGCCTAGAAAAAAGTAAGAACCCCGAATTGCGGACAGAGGTACATTTTGAAATTATAGGAGACACTATTTATGGCAGCTTGGATCCCGACAATCCGATGCTGGTTCCTACTATTTCATCCGTATCACAACAAATAAACATTAACGGAACAGCGCAAAACGGAGCTGCCGCGGTTAACTTTAACAACGAAATTACTTATTCACTGGTATCTTCAAAAGGGTTTAAAAAGAACTACTTCGTAAAGGTTAACTGGAATAAGAAAGTTGCTATTCCCCACATTTATATAACTACAGAAGGGAATGCAGGGGTTACCTCTAAAGAGAACTATGTGCAGGCCGATGTTTCTATTGATGGCAAAAATACCTATAGCAACTATACCGGTACTACACGGATCAAAGGAAGGGGTAATTCAACCTGGGGATATCCTAAAAAGCCCTATCGTTTAAAGTTAGACAGCAAGGCGCCATTACTGGGATTGTCGGCCGAAAAAGACTGGGTTCTTTTAGCGAATTACTTAGACGGCACCCATATGCTGAATGCCATAGCCATGAAAACAGGGAAGCTGCTGGATATACCCTATGCTAATAATATTATTCCTGTTGAGCTAACCCTGAACGGGGAATATAAAGGACTTTATATGTTTACGGAGCAGGTAGAGGTAGAATCCAACAGGGTAAATGCAGGCGATGGCGGCGTGTTACTGGAACTGGACACCAATTTTGACGAACCCTGGCAGTTCAAATCAGCATCTTATGATTTGCCTGTGATGGTTAAGTACCCTGATTTAACAAGTGAGGATGAACTTGAGCCCATCAGGTTGCAGTTTGAGCAAATGGAAGCGCTGGTGGCTGCCCCTGATTTCCCCGATAATAATTATCTGGATTATATTGACGGCGCCTCAGTAGCCAGTTACCTGATTGTATACCTGCTTACAGATAATGAAGAGATCAATCATCCCAAAAGCACCTATATACATAAAACAAGTACAGGTAAATACACCATGGGGCCGATCTGGGACTTTGACTGGGCTTTCAGCTATGAAGGTTCGAACCGTCATTTCAGTTCTTATAACCGGCCTTTATTCTGGTCTTCCTCCTCCAATGGAACCCGGTTTTTTACCCGGCTTCTTTCCGACCCGCAGATCAAAGAAATGATCCGGCAAGAATGGAGTGATTTCAAAACCAGTAAGCTTACTGAATTATTATCTTTTGCGGATGAATATGCAGCCCTTATAGAAGGGGCGCGGTACTATGATTACCAGTTGTGGAAACGCGGTGGCGCCGATTTTACCAATGAAGTCAGTAACCTGAAAACATGGCTGAACAACAGGGTTTCTTATTTGGATACCTATATCGGAAGCTTATAAATAATATCCGGCTTTAATAAGGCATAAAAAAAGGCCGCTTCTTTTGTGAAGCGGCCCGGGGTTTATCGGTTCATTTTAATTAATTGTACCCATCATTTTGGGTGAGCTTACTATTGATCAGGATTTGTGGGGCCGGAACAGGCAACAGGTATTCATGCGGCTCATATATATAATCCAGTTGATTAAAAGCTACGCCACCTCGTGGAACGGTCGGGTTTGCTTTTTCCTCTGTGCCATGAGCATTCATAAAGGCAGACAGTTCTGCAGGTGTCATCGTTCTTTTCAAATCAAACCAGCGATGGTTTTCAAATGCCAGCTCTACCCTTCTTTCTTTGAGCACGGCGGTTCTGAAAGCATCTTTACCTAAACCGTTCAAAGGGTCAAGCCCGGCCCTGTGGCGTACATCGTTCAGGTAGCCTTCTGCTTCAGAGCTAGGCCCCGCAGGGCTTTCATTGATAGCCTCCGCCAGCATCAGCAGCACATCAGCATACCGGTATATCGGCCAGTTATCATTGGTACGGCCGGCAATCGTATGCGGATGATTGTATTTATTTACGTATGGAATGGGATAAAATACCCCGTCTTTTGTAAACCCGGTTTTTAGGGAAACGTCTTTACGCAGATCTCCGGCTTCATAAGCGGCGATCATATTATTGGTAGGGATGTTGCGTCCACCGAATCCCTGACCGGCAAAACCAACAATGGAACTGGAAGATTCCCTCGGAGCAAATACATACATGAAATTGCTCCATTCACCGAGATCATTATCACCCTGGTATTGTATCTCAAAAACAGATTCCGCATTGTTTTTGTTCTCTGTACCGAAAACATCCGCATAGTCAGACATTAAACTGTAGCCCATTGTCAGCATACTTTGCAGAGTAGTTACCGCCTCGGGGTATTTTTTAACAGTAAGGTACATTTCGCCAAGCGTAGCCAGGGCTGAACCTTTGGTAGCGCGTCCTCTTTGTGCGGCAGGCTGATCCGACCGGGTTAAAAGACCGGCAACCGCTTCTTTCAGATCTGTTTCAATTTGTGTATATACCTGATCTACGGATTCCGTCCTTATTATTTCAAAAGCCTCCGCAGGTGTTTTAAATGTATTTGTTACGAGTGCAACATTACCAAAATAACGCACCAGATCGAAATACAGGAAGGCTCTCAGGAATTTTAACTCCGCATCGAGTGGCTTTTTCACAGCATCGTCTATAGTTGTTGATGCTGACAATTTTTCAATGGATAAATTAACATTATACAAGGCGCTGTAATACCTGTTCCATAAATTGGAAATTTCTCCATTCCCTGGATTTACGGTAGAATATTCAAATGCCTCCCAGCCTGCGGCGCCACCGCGGTCGGAAGGGTTCATGTCTATAGTGGTATTGTCTGATTGCATTTCCTTAAAAATGTAATTAACACTGGTAATACTCTGTAATTGGCCATAAATACCATTAATGGCACGGTTTACCTGCGCTGCATCCTGGTAGAATATATCCACACCTATCCTGGTAGGATCTGTTTTGTTCAGGAAATCTTTTTTACACGAAAAAAGAACAGAACAAAAGATTAAGCTGATTATCGCAATTATATATTTCATGTGGAATAGCTTTAAAAGTTTAGTTTAGCGCCTATGGCAAATGTTCTTGGAACCGGGTAAGCTTCATCGTCATTTCCAGCCTGGGTACTGCCTCTCTGGCTTACATCCGGATTATTGCCGGGATATTTGGTAAAGATGAAAAGGTTATTGGCGCTTACAAATACACGGATATTGTTGAAGTATTTTGTCCTGGGGAAATTATACCCAAGCGTTACATTCTTCACCCAGCCATAGCTGGCATCGTACACATAACGGTTACTGCTTTCGCGAGACCATTTAAAGTAGCTGGTACCGCCCTGTGCATTCACATGGGTGGGGTTGGTACCCGGATTTGCTGCAGATCTCCACCGGTCTTTTGCTTTATCCAGCACATTGAATACGCCATCCATATTCATGGTAGAAGCTTCAATATTCCGGTATACATCAAAGTCCTGGGCGCCCATAAACAGCACATTAAAATCAAACCTTTTATAATCACCGTCAATATTAAGCCCCCATGTAAATTTAGGATTGGGGTTTCCTATTTCCACCATGTCCTGGGTATCATAGGTGATCTCTCCATTACCATCCGCATCCCGGAACCTCATACCACCGGGAATTACACCGTCCTGCTTGGGCGCTTTATCTATTTCGTCCTGTGTATTAAAAATGCCTAATTTATCATAGCCATAGATCATGCCAATTGGCCTGCCTACTTTTTGCACATTATAACCGCCATAGAAACTACCGTACCATAATATATCATTCGGTCCGTCAATTTCAAGCACCTTGCTTTTGTTGAAAGCGATATTAAAGCCGGTTCTGAGATTTACTTCGCCTATTCTTTCCCTGTAATTAACAGCAAGTTCCACTCCCCTGTTCTGTACTTTCCCGATATTACTAAGGCTGGATGTAAAACCGGAAATAGAAGGAATGCTTACAGGCAACAGCATGTCATTGGTAAGTTTATTATAGTATTCGGCTGTAACCACTATTTTATTACTCAAAAGCGAGAGGTCCATGCCAATATTTGTCTGGTCAGATTTTTCCCATTGCAGTGAAGAGTTGGCAAATGCACTAACAATTACTCCTGGCGCAAATGAGTTATTCAGAATATAGTTGTTGGCGCTCAGGAAGGAAAGGCTGTTATAATTTCCGATATCGTTGTTGCCGGTTTTCCCATAGCTCGCCCTTAGTTTCAGATCCGATATCCAGTCAACGCCTGACATAAATGCTTCTTCACTTACTCTCCATCCTACAGAAGCAGACGGGAAGTCGCCATATTTATTCTGAGCTCCAAAGCGCGAGCTCCCTTCCCTGCGGAAAGAAGCAGATAATAAATATTTGTCTTTATACGAATAGTTTGCTCTTGCTATATAAGCCTGTAAGCTCCATCCCAACTCGTATGAAGAAGAAGACCTGATGGCGCCTGCACCCAGGAAGGGTGTAAGATCGTCGGGGAATGTATTGGCATCTCCTCTGATATTCTTTACAGTTTCTTCCTGAGCAGTAAAGCCTGCCAGGAAATCCAATTTATGATCATCTCCGATATTAGGTGCATAAGTAAGCAACTGGTCGGTAGAATAATTCAGCAGCCGGTCATTGATTTCTATTGCGCTTGCTGTTTGGGGCGGGGCGCCGGATGTACCGGTAGTAAGTCCTCTTCCGATAGTAGAAGGTCTATACTCCTTGTAAGTATTGTAATTTAAGCGGATGTTAACCGAAGAACGGAATTTTAAATTTTTTAATATAGCAACTTCTATATAAGCGTTGGATAGTACATCTGCTATATCTCTTTTCTTTGAATAATTTTCCAGGAGGAACAGCGGGCTGGGGTAGGCGAATACACCATCTTTGCCTCCTATGAATGGCCTGGTTTTTCCGTTTTCATCATATGCGGGCTCTCTTGGGTCTACCAGCAGGCTTGAACCCACTATGGCGTCACGCCCGTCTGTACTGGCCTGGTTTTGCCTTGTATAGCTTCCGTTTACATTCAACCCGAGTGTAACAAAATTCCTAACTTTACCTGATATGTTTGAGCGCACCGAAAAGCGGTCATAGCCGGTAACTTTAAGCGCCCCGTCTTCTTTATAATACCCAACAGACAAAAGAGAATTCACATCTCCTTTGCCCGACGCAAGGGTTAGGTTAATATCTGTATAGGGAGCGTTATTATGTAAAATTTCGCTAAACCAATCGGTTGAGTATTGGGTCTGTTCCGGGTAGCGGTATCCTTCGGGTATTTCATCAATGCTTGGCTCACGGTTTTCAAACATCCTGATCTTATCAGTGAATACATCGTTTAGGAATTGTGCGAACTCCGGTCCGTTCAATACTTTTACTCTTCTTGTTTTAGGTATGTTCTGAATGCCGTAATCAACGGAGAGATTTAAGCTGGATTGCCCTGCTTTTGCAGTTTTTGTTGTAATTAATACAACGCCGTTAGAACCGCGGGCGCCATATATGGCAGTGGCAGCCGCATCTTTTAAAATAGAAATACTTTCAATATCATTTGGATTAAGATTTTGGCCAACACTTGTACCTACAGCAAATCCGTCTATAACATATAAGGGTGAACTTCCTGCTCCCAAAGAGCCCACACCCCTTATTCTTACTTCAAATTCTCCACCCGGTGTTCCGTTCCGCTGGGTAGCAACAACGCCCGGCGCCTGACCCTGGATCATTTGCGTTACGTTTCTGGAAGGCAGCTCACCCACATCATCGAGGCTAATAGTAGATACCGCTGCTGTGATATCTCGTTTCCGTTGAGAACCATATCCTACAACCACTACTTCATCCAGCCCTTTTTCTGCTGCAATGAGCCGGATAGTAAGGGGGGTGCTGTTGTTTACGCTTACCTCCGTTTCCTGGAAACCAACAGAGCTGAAAACCAGCGTTGCACCCTGTGGCGCTGTGATGCTAAAGTTTCCTTCGTCATCGGTTGTGGTTCCGTTTTGTGTGCTTTTAACTGTTACGGTTACGCCCGATAAAGCGCTTCCGTTTGATGCGGCAACTACCTTACCCGAAATGGTAAGGTTTTGCTGGGCGCAGAGCGCTGCACTAAGCAGCATCGCCGCAATAAACGCCGCCATTTGCTTACCTCCACGTGAGGCCTGGAGACACTTTTTAATCATAAAAGTTGTTTTGATGTTTAAAAATCTGTGATAAAGAATAGAAATGGTGATTTGAAAATGTATTCCGGCAGGTTAGGGCAGGTGTGCAGTACGGGGTAAAGAAAAGGAAGCTTTGAAACCTGCTATATGCATATTGCATTAAGCATCTGCCAGCCGGCAAATGGATGCGTGAATAATATGCACGCTTACGCGGGTATATTGCGCAGGGCAATATCAATATTAAATATCTTCTCATATGGCAGTTTTCGTATCGTTTACTTAACCCCGGTTACTGCAAGCGTATAGTAATAAAGTAAAGCTTGTATCGAAAGATATTTAATGGA
>CAYVEI010000012.1:41589-53062 GCA_964450515.1 uncultured Terrimonas sp.
TTACTGCAAGCGTATAGTAATAAAGTAAAGCTTGTATCGAAAGATATTTAATGGAGTATGGGCTGCCATCCTGTACCTTCCTGTTAGAAAAAGTAACATTTAGCGGGAGTATCCGGCGCCAATTCGTCTTTTATTTTGAGCTATGCAGCTATTCAGCCGCCGTGTTACTTTTTGATTTTTTTTCTTTTACCGGTGCATTGTTTTTCTGAACTGTTCGGGCGAAAGGCCGGTTTTTTCCTTGAATAATTTTGAGAAGTAAAAAGATGATTTGAAGTTTAAGCCGAAGGCTATTTCCTTTACCTGTTTTGAATGATCGGCTAACAGTGTTTTTGCTTTTTCAATCTTTAATTGCAGCAGGTATTGATGCGGGGCGATGCCGGAATAAGCTTTAAAAGCTTTGCGGAACCAGGCGTAACTTACGTTCAGCTCTTCCGCTATATTTTCTATTGAAATATCACGGTCAATATTCGTTCTGAAAATGATCCTTGCTTTATGAATAATGGATTCGGTAATATCTTCCGCTTTGAAATTATTTTGTTTGGTGCGGGAATGAATTTGCCCGAGCAAATGCAGCACAATGCCCGCCACCATTGGCTGGTAGCCTGTTTTTTCATTCTTTGTTTTTTCAATGATCTCCAGCATTAAATGAAGCATGCTTTCATGAATGCCAACGGGCAATATGGCTTTGCGCTGATGAAAGAATTTCTGTTGTACGATATTGTCCATAATGGGGCCTTTAAAGCCAACCCAGTATTCATCCCATCCTGTTTGCTGATTGGGTTTAAAGCGATGCCATTCTCCGGGAAACAGCAACAGCATTGTTCCTTCTTTTATTATACTTTTTCTGCAGCTTGCAGATTCAAAAATGCCTTCCCCTTTTGTAATGTAGATGACCTGGTACTCATTAAACACGCGGCCTTTGCTCCAGTCAAAATAATGATGTGCAGGATGCTGCACAGAAGGATAAATTTCTTTTTTAATGATCCTGTTACAACCGGCATTTAATACATGCAATCCCCAGTTTTCGTCCTCCATGCTGGTAGGGAGATATTTGTAATAATTGATCATATGCGCTAAAATTTTATATCAGGATGTATATCTGAAATATCAAATTGTGTATCTCTTTATATTTTTATTCTGATGCTTTTCATAGCCAGCCATTTGTAATCGTTATTACCTGTATAAATTATATATCAGGATGCACATCCGAAATATCAAATTGTGTATCTCTTTTTATCTTTTTTCATGATACTTTCATACCGGAAAATAATGCAATGCAAAACAGTGCTGCCATATATATTAGAAATGGTGCGTGTTATTTGCATTGTACTGATTAAGATAATGATTTTATAAGTGGTTTTAAATCTTTTATTATGCTCAGATTTTTATGCTGTACAATTGTATCTTTTCTGGCAATAATAATCTATCCATTTCATGGCCAATCGCAAATAGCTGCAAATAATGCCGGCAACAATACGTTCAAATATGTACAAAAAGAATTTGCATCCCCGGATAAAGCATACGGTAGTGCGCCGCTATGGGTGTGGCATACTAAAGTAACCAGGGCGATCATTGACTCCATGATGCAGGAGTTTAAACAAAATGCGTTTGGCGGTGTAATGGTGCATCCCCGTCCGGGACTTATTACGGAATATTTATCTGCAGATTGGTTCAACTTATATCAGTATACTATACAAAAAGGAAAAGAGTTGGGATTAGACGTGTGGATATACGATGAAAATTCTTATCCCTCGGGCTTCGCCGGCGGCAATGTACCCGACCAGATGCCGGAGTCGTATAACCAGGGGCAAATGCTGCATTTAACAAAAGGAGATGCGTTGCCTCCTGATGTTAGTGATATTTTTATTATCCTGAAGGAAGAGAATGGGAGTTTTATTGATATTACTTCTACACCGGAACAGGAAAACGAAAAAAAAGGAAAATATTATTTTTTTAAAAAAGCGTTTTATCAAAAACAGGACGGTACCGTTGGCCCTCCTGAATTTCCTTATGTTGATCTTATGGTGAAAGGGGTTACAGAAAAATTCATTGAAGTAACCATGACAGGTTATGAAAAGATCGCAGGCAATGAATTTGGAAAAACAGTTCCCGGCTTATTTTCGGATGAGCCCAGCATTCCCTCGCACGGCACCGGCAATGTACGCTGGACCCCCGACCTTTTCAGCAGCTTTAAACAAAACTGGGGATACGACCTGCAAACCCATCTTCCTTCTCTTTTTGAAGAAACGGGCGACTGGAAAAAAATAAGACACAATTACCAGCAAACCCTTTTACAATTGTTTATTGACCGGTGGTCGAAACCTATGCATGCTTATACCCAAAAGCATAACCTGAAATGGACGGGTCATTACTGGGAGCACGGATGGCCCAACCCGGGGGAAGGACCTGATAACATGGCCATGTACGCATGGCACCAGCAACCGGGTATTGATATGCTGTTCAACCAGTTTAATGAAAAAAGCCCTAACGCACAGTTTGGGAATATCCGTTCAGTAAAAGAATTATCCAGTGTAGCCAACCAGCTCAACAAAAAAAGAACGCTTAGCGAAACCTATGGCGGAGGCGGCTGGGAGCTTACGTTTAAAGACATGAAACGGCTGGGCGACTGGCAATATGTGCTGGGCGTTAATTTTTTAAACCAGCATCTTTCCATGATGACGTTAACCGGCGCACGGAAATACGATTATCCGCAAAGCTTTTCTTATCATACGCCCTGGTGGCCGTATTACAAAGCACTGAATGAATACTTTGCACGTTTGTCCTTTGTGATGTCGCAGGGCAAACAGCAAAATGATATTTTAATTATTGAACCCACAAGCTCTGCCTGGATGTATGCCCGCCCGGGAAAGCAGCATGAAGGATTAAGCGCTATCGGGAACCGTTTCCAGCAATTTGTAACCACGCTTGAGAAAGCGCAGGTGGAATACGACCTGGGTTCAGAGAACATTATTCAGGATCACGGGAAAACGGAGGGCAGGAAATTTATAATTGGTGAGCGGGCTTATAGCACTGTAGTTATACCGCCGGGAATGGAAAATATAGACAAAGGTACTTATGCATTGCTGAAAGCGTATGCAGCAGCGGGCGGAAAAGTATTATTGTTCAACAAACTGCAAAGGCTCGACGGCGCCCTGGAAAATGAATTGCAGTATTTGAATGCGCCTAAAGAGCATATCCTGCAGTTTACGGAACTCAATCCCTCTGTTATAGAACAGCAATTCAGGCAGGATGATTTTCAGATCGCTCCAAATAGCGGTGATACTATCGGGGGCGATTTGTATCACCACCGCAGGTTCATGAGCGACGGACAAATACTTTTTCTGTCCAACGCCAGTATGGTATCATCCGCAAAAGGAACTGTGCATGCCAAAGGGAAGGACGTTTTGCTAATGGATTTAACTACCGGGCAAATATCAGACTACCCGGAGCAGAAGCAGGCAGATAAAATATCCCTGAGTTTTGATATACCTCCTGCAGGCAGCCTTATGCTCTTTCTTGCCAACAGTATACAGCAGGGATTGAAAAGCCCCTCTGCTCTTAATATGCAATCAGGCATCAACAAATCAGCAACCAATAGATCCGTGGTTAAAGCTTCTCCGGTAAAAGTAATTCGCCCCGCAGAAAATACGCTGATGATAGATTTCTGTGATGTACGGTTTGGCGATTCCCTGCTCTCAGATGTACATGTGGGTGTGGCATCAAGGGCGGTATTTGTGCATCATGGGTTTAACAGAAATCCGTGGAACCACCAGGTACAGTTCAAAGATCATATTGTAGCAAGAGATACTTTTTCTGTTGGAACAGGATTTACGGCAACCTATCATTTCACTATTGATAAACAGGTGAACTTTGAAAAGTTCCGCGCTGTGGTAGAACAGGGAAGCCTGTGGACGGAAATTAAAGTGAACGGTAAACCGGTAAAACCGCTTGCAGGAACGTGGTGGTTAGACCGGTCATTTGGTGTACTGCCGGTTGGCGCCTATCTGAAAACCGGCAATAATATCATATCTGTTACCGCGGACCCCATGAGTGTATATGCCGAAATTGAACCCATATATATTCTTGGCAACTTTAACCTGCAAACAGCAGATAAAGGGTGGCAGATCGTACCTCCGGAACCACTACAGCCCGGAAGCTGGAAGGAGCAGGGGTTGCCATTATATGGATTTGGCGTTAGCTACGCTAAGGAGTTCAGTATCGAAAAAACAGGCAGCCGGTTTGAGCTCCAACTGGGAGAATGGAAAGGAACGGTAGCCGCTGTAAAAGTAAACGGCAAGCCTGCCGGTATTATATTTTCGGAACCCAATACATTAGATATTACGAAATACCTGGAGAAAGGTACAAACCGGGTGGAAGTTGAGGTAATTGGCAGCCTGAAAAACCTGTTGGGCCCGCACCATAATACGCCCGGGCCGGGTATGGTTGGTCCGGGACATTGGTGGAGTATAAAATCGTATCCTCCGGGTGAAGCTTATGATGTGTATGATTACGGACTGATAGGAGATTTTGAATTGGTGAAATCTGATAAATAATTATTAAAGTGTAATCAGGTAACTATTTTACAAATGGTCAGAGTTTTCATCTTCTTCCTGTTTATTTTATTATGTGGCCAGTTGTGGTCGCAGCAAATAGGTGTGTCTAACTTAAAATGTCAATACCGGGAATTTCCCCTGGGCGTTGACGATACTTCTCCTCAATTGAGCTGGCAACTCAACGCTTCACGAAGAAATGTAATGCAGTCGGCATACCGCATTTTAGTGGCAGATGAGCAATCCCTGCTGCAACAAAATATTGGTAATATATGGGATTCAAAAAAAGTAGTTTCCGGTCAATCTATTCGGGTAACTTATGCAGGAAAAAAACTTTATTCCGGAAAAGTATATTACTGGAAAGTGATGGTATGGGACAACAGGAATAATACTTCCGGGTGGAGCAACCCATCCGCATGGCAGATGGGTTTACTCAACAGAGAAGACTGGAAAGGCGCTCAATGGATTGCTTATGAACGTTTGCCGGACAGTCAGCGTATTGTTCCGGGCATACATGGGATGAGTGACCCAAAATCAGGGGTCGGGAAAAACATCCTTCCCTTGTTTCGGAAAGCGATACTGATCAGTAAGCCGGTTAAAAGGGCAACAGCTTTTATAGCAGGCTTAGGTCATTTTGATTTAAGTGTGAATGGCAAAAAAGTAGGAGATCATTTTCTTGATGCCGGATGGACACAATACAGCAAAAGTGCTTTGTATGTAACGTTTGATATAACCAGTTGGCTTAACGAAGGCTGGAAGGTTTTGGGCGTTATGCTGGGCAATGGTTTTTATTATACTCCGGGGGAGCGGTACCGGAAAATCACAATCGCGTATGGTTACCCGAAAATGATCTGCAGGGTTGCTATAGAATATGCTGATGGTACGGCAGAGAATATAGTGAGCGATAGTAAGTGGAAAACATCGCCGGGTCCCATAACCTTTTCCAGCATATTTGGCGGGGAAGACTTTGATGCCAACCTGGAACAAAATGGTTGGGACAAGCCTTCTTTCAATGACCAGTTCTGGCAGGAAGCATTAGTTGTTGACGGACCTTCAATATTAAGCTCCCAGACTGCCATGCCGCTTAAAATTTTAGATTCTTTTTCTGTAAAAAAAATATCGCAGCCTCAACCAGGTATCTCGATATATGATTTTGGACAGAATGCTTCGGGGATATTTAAGATAAAGGTGAAAGGGAAAAAAGGAGACCAGATTACTTTCAGACCTGCAGAATTGATCACGGATGATGGATTGATCACACAGCAGGCGGTAGGAGCCCCCGTTTATTTTAATTACACATTAAAAGGCATCGGGAACGAAGTATGGCAACCCCGGTTTACTTACTATGGCTTTCGTTACATACAAGTAGAAGGCGCCATTCCCGAAGGAGAGCCCAACCCGGAGAATTTACCTGTTGTTATTGGACTAAAAAGTTTGCATACCCGCAATGCTGCTGCTACAGTGGGTGGCTTCTCCTGCTCAAATGATCTTTTCAACCGTACGGATACACTCATCAGGTGGGCCATTAAAAGCAACATGGCCAGTGTGTTTACCGATTGCCCGCATCGCGAAAAACTCGGATGGCTGGAAGAAGTTCATTTGATGGGATCTTCGGTAAAATATAACTATGATATTGCCGGCTTATGCAGAAAAGTAGTAAAGGACATGATCAATGCGCAAACAGAGGATGGTTTGGTGCCTGATATAGCACCCGAATTTGTACAGTTCAACGATGGGTTCAGAGATTCGCCGGAGTGGGGAAGCAATAGCATCATCCTCCCCTGGTATTTGTATCAATGGTATGGAGATAAACAGGTTTTAGAGAAAGCCTATCCGATGATGCAGCGTTACGCGGATTATCTGCAAAAGAAATCTTCCGGTTATATTTTGTCTTATGGGCTGGGCGACTGGTTTGATATTGGCCCCGGGAGTCCGGGTGAATCTCAGCTAACTCCCAAGGGGGTAACAGCTACAGCTATTTTTTATTATGATCTGTGTATTCTGAGTAAAGTAGCTAAACTGTTAGGTCACTTACAAACTGCGCAGGAATATGAAGCAATTGCTGAAAAAGTAAGGGTGGAATTTAACAACACTTTCTTTGATAAAAATACGATGCAGTATGCAACTGGCAGTCAGACAGCTAATGCGATGGCCGTGTTTATGGAATTAGTGGAGCCGGAGTATAAACAAGAAGTAGTAAACAATATTGTTAAGGATATCCGCGCCCGAAATAATAGTCTTACTGCCGGAGATATCGGTTATCGTTACCTGCTCCGTGTGTTAGAAGACAATAACAGATCGGATGTGATTTTCGATATGAACAATCGCTCTGATGTGCCTGGATATGGATTTCAACTGGCGCATGGGGCAACATCGCTTACCGAATCGTGGCAGGCATACCGGTTTGTATCTAACAATCATTTTATGCTGGGACATTTGATGGAGTGGTTTTATAGTGGGCTGGCCGGGATAAGACAATCAAAAAATTCGGTAGGGTTTAAACATATTGATATTCACCCCAATCCGGTTGGTGATGTTAGTCATGCTGAAGCCAGTTATGTGTCTCCTTATGGAAGTATCACTGTGGAATGGAAAAAGGTGGATAGTACCTTTGAGTTAAAAACCGTAATACCGGTTAATACAACAGCTACAGTTTATCTTCCTGCAACCAAAATACATAAAATTACCGAGAGTGGCAAACCGGTAGCAAGGGGAAGCGATGTAAAGATATTGAAATACGAACAGGGAAGCGTATTGATAGCAATTGGATCAGGCGAATATCGGTTTCTTGTAAACTAAAGCAATAGAAAGCTAATAGGGAACCCGAACAGTTTTCATTTTTATTGCGCTAATAATTTTTATATAATGGCACAACAGGGATTTCCATTAAAAATCGGACTCTTCGGAATAGGACTTGAAGCATACTGGGAGCAATTTGAGGGATTAGAGAAGCGGCTTTCAGGTTATGTAGATGTTGTTGCCGGCAGGCTAAAAACATTTGGCGCCGAAGTGGTTAACCTGGGCTTAATAGATACCCCGGCCAAAGCGTTTGAAGCGGGGCACTGCTTTCGTACGGAGGATGTGGATCTTATATTTTTATATGTCACTACCTATGCCTTATCGTCTACGGTGCTGCCGGTAGTAAAGCGGGCGAAGGTACCTGTGATCGTGCTTAACCTGTCGCCCAAAGCGGCTATAGATTATGAATGGTTCAACAGGCTGAATGACCGTACCCGGATGACAGGAGAGTGGCTGGCCTATTGTTCGGCCTGCCCTGTTCCTGAAATTGCAAGTGTATTTAAACGCGCCGGTATTCCTTTTTACCAGGTTACCGGCATGCTGGATAACGATCCTGCAGCATGGAACGCAATAGAAGAATGGATAGCGGCAGCTAAAGTAGCCAATATCATGTATCACAATAACCTGGGTGTGATGGGTAATTATTACGGGGGCATGCTGGATATTTATTCCAATTTCACCCTGCATTGTGCGGTACTGGGCGGGCATATACAGATCATTGAGGTAGACGAGCTTTCTTTTATCCGGCGGCAGGTAACCGGCCGGGAGATAAAAGATAAATTGAAAGTATTTGCAGAAGCGTTTGATGTGCAGCCGGATTGTTCGGCATTTGAGCTGGAGCGGGCCGCGCGTACATCGGTTGCGCTCGATCAGATAGTGAATAAATACCGGCTGGGCTCAATGGCCTATTATCATAAAGGAACCGGTAACGCTGAAAATGAAGATACCATGAGTTCTGTTATACTGGGTAATTCGCTGCTTACCGCCAATGGTGTGCCGGTAGCGGGAGAATACGAGATCAAGAATGCACAGGCTATGAAAATAATGGACAGCTTTGGCGTTGGCGGATCATTTACAGAATATTATGCTATGGACTTTAATGATGATGTGGTGCTGATGGGGCACGATGGCCCCGGTCATTTGGCAATTGCGGAAGGAAAGATAAAAGTAAAGCCTTTACAGGTATATCATGGCAAGGTGGGCAACGGTCTTTCTGTGGAAATGTCGGTACGCTATGGAGCAGTAACCCTGCTGTCGGTTGTGGAAACAAGGGATGGGAAATTATTATTTCTGGTTGCGGAGGCAGAATCCGTTGCTGGGCCTATACTGGAAATTGGCAACACCAACAGCCGTTATCGTTTTCCTGTTGGCGCACGGCAGTTTGTAGAGCAGTGGAACGTGCATGGACCGGCTCATCATTGTGCGATAGGAATTGGCCATATTGCATCAAAGATCAAAAAACTCGGTGAGCTGCTTGGAGTAGATACCATACAGGTGTGCTGAGGAAGAGAAGTGAAACGTGAAACGAAAGACGTGAGAGGTGAATGGTGAATTCACTATTGCCTATTCACTCACATACAAGCATCATTTGATTGACTTAACAGGACGACAAATATTCAAAACAGGGGAATGATTTTGAATAGTATTTTTAAAGATGGGCATATGTTTTTACTTCGGAATAGCAAATTAGGAACTGTTTTTATTTCAGTTATTGTGCTCCTTTGGTATGGATGCAATAAAAAAATATCCGGTTCCGATAAAGCGGATATATCGGGCATACAGGCGCTGCGGTCTGGATTTGTAAAGCCACCTGATGCAGCCAAGCCCGGGGTGTATTGGTACTTTATGGACGGAAATTTATCGGAGGAGGGGATGACGAAAGACCTGGAGTCTATGGCTGAAGCAGGTATTGGCAATTTGATTTTTCTTGAAGTAAATGTGGGCGTGCCGCGTGGTAAGGTTGATTTTTTAAGCGACCGGTGGCTTGCGTTATTTGCACATGCTGAGAAAGAATGCCGCAGGCTGAACATTGCCATGACACTGGGCATAGGTCCCGGATGGTCGGGAAGCGGAGGCCCCTGGGTTGCTCCTGAACAATCTATGCAGCACCTGGTATCGGAAAGTATAGTAATAACAGGAAATGAAAACAAAAAAATAAAGCTCCCGGTTCCTCCTCCCAGAAGACCGTTTTTTGGAGAAGGCGGATTTACCCCTGATTTGAAAAAGCAATGGCAGAACTTTTATGAAGATGTTGCCGTGCTGGCATTTCCGCAGCCCGCAGGAAATGATACAATAAAAGATATTGATGAAAAAGCGCTGTACTATCGTGCACCTTATTCGTCTGTTGCCGGTGTGAAGCCTTTTTTAGCTTCTTTTACAGATACCGGGAATGTTGCTGCCGGCGGTGCTGTTTCAAAAAGTGAAATAATAGATATCACCGATAAATTGCACTCCGATGGAACATTAGATTGGGAGCCACCACAGGGCAACTGGATCATTATGCGGTTTGGCAGGCGAAACAATGGCGCGGTTACCCGGCCTGCACCTTTTCCCGGCTTAGGGTTTGAAGCGGATAAATTTGATACGGTTGCTTTAAACAATCATCTTGATGAATACACGGGAAGGATATTCAGGAAGATCGGGAAACCCGCTAAAAGAATGGAAGGCGGATTGAAATTCCTGCACATGGACAGTTGGGAAATGGGGGCGCAAAACTGGACAAAAAATTTCAGATCAGAATTTATAAAAAGAAGGGGGTACGATCCCTTGCCTTTTTATCCGGTATACAATGGTATTGTTGTAGAAAGCCCGGAGATCAGTGAAAGGTTTTTATGGGACCTCAGGCAAACAGGGCAGGAACTGGTATTGGAATACCATGCCGGGCAGGTTAAAAAATACAGCCACCGCCATGGATTAGGCTTGTCAATAGAGCCTTACGATATGAACCCTAACGCCGATCTTGAACTGGGTGCTGTGGCGGATGTGCCGATGTGTGAATTCTGGAGCAAAGATTTTGGTTACAATACTTCATTCAGTTGTGTTGAAGCGGTTTCCATTGCTCACGTTAACGGGCAGCCGCTTGTGCCCGCAGAAGCATTTACCGCCGAAAAAAATGAAGGATGGAAACAGCATCCCGGTTCCATGAAAGCACAGGGCGACTGGGCTTTTGCAACCGGCATCAACCGTTTTGTATACCATACTTTTCAAAGCCAGTCTTTGGCAGATAGCCTACGCCCCGGTATGACGATGGGGCCTTATGGCATCCATTGGGACAGGAATCAAACCTGGTGGCCGATGGTAGCGGATTATCACCGTTATATTTCACGCTGCCAGTTTATTTTGCAGCAGGGCAGAGCCGTGGCGGATATATTGTATCTAACACCGGAAGGCGCCCCGCATGTTTTTAGGCCACCTTCATCGGCGCTTACCGGCGAAGAACCGGTACGCGACAGGAGAGGGTATAATTTTGACGGGTGTTCTCCCGGGCAATTGCTTACCGCAAGCGTTAAAGATAACCAGGTAGTATTTCCGGGAGGAGCATCTTATAAATTATTGGTGCTGCCGGATGTAGAAACAATGACCCCGCGTTTATTAGAAAAGATCAGCACCCTGGTATATGAAGGAGCTATAATAGTAGGCTCTCCTCCTGTTAAATCGCCGGGCTTAACAGGGTACCCGGGCTGCGATGAAGAGGTAAAAGCATTGTCACGTACTATATGGGGCAGCCTGGAAGTTCCTCCTGTTTACACAGAACGCATATATGGTAAAGGAAAAATATTATGGGGCGCTGGTATAAGCACAAAATCTGATGGGCTTTATCCCTTATATAACATAACTGCCCAGTTGCTAAAAAACAGGAACCTGCCTGAAGACTTTGAATGGGCCGGCGACCTGCGTTACACGCACCGTACAGCGCCGGGCTGGGATATTTATTTTGTAGCCAATAAAACAGAGGAACCTTTACAGGCGGATGCTGTATTCAGGTGTGATAGCGGCAGCCCCGAACTATGGGATCCCGTTACGGGAGAAATGAGGGCATTGCCTGCGTTTATGCAGGGTAATGGTCAAACCAGCATCCCTTTGCAATTTGAACCTCATCAAAGTTTCTTTATTGTTTTCAAAAA
>CAYVEI010000013.1:0-52813 GCA_964450515.1 uncultured Terrimonas sp.
AATATTGGCAATAATATATTTACTGGCTATACTTTTGGACTATAAGAAAATGTTTATAAAATATTATGGTTTAATGATGAACAGATAAAAGTGATGAAAAAAACGGCAGATGCATAAAACAATAGACTAATCATGAAGCAGCATCTTAGAAAAGGCAATTATATAGTGTTCAACGGTACGTTAATCATTCCGTTAAATATTCACAATATACTACTCACGCTCAAAAGGCTAGTCAGGCACAGGCTTATGGCAAAAATCCGGATAATAAGCGCTCCGGAAGAAACGAATGGATCCCTTCCGAAAGGGAATCGCCTTTTGAGCAGGAAATGGGATGGACAAATGCTTATTTTTGATGATGAGGCCAAATGGGTTTTTAGGAAATACACTAATACGGAGCAGGTTACTTCGCTGAAAAAGGGATTCCCTTCGTTAGAAAAGTTTTATCAGATTAACAAAGTGTATTTTATAGATAGCCATACAACGAAAGAAAGTCTCTTAAAAGGAATAACACTTCGTAAAGCGGAACCTTTCAGGCAAAATGAAATCTTCCAGGATATAATTGACCAATACCAAAAAGCCATAATTGAAAATAAATATGAGCATTTTGCCCCCCAAATAACATCAGAGGATTTCTTTGAGCGACTTTCCACAACCAACTACCCGGAGGAGATGAAAGATTACATTTTATTAGAAAAGATCAGGATCACTGCTTTATTGGAAAGACTCAAATGGATATGGAACCATTGTGACCTCAGCCCGGACAACATATTGGTTACCGGAAAACAATATTATTTAATTGATAGTGAATGGTGCGATACGATGCCGGTGCTTTACGATATTATCAACCTCTTACTTACCCTCGAAACGATGAGTAATAATATCATTCCTATTGAAAACTATTTTAAAGGGAAGTATGATGTATTGCTAAAAGCAATCCTCAACAAAGAAGATATTGAATATGCCGACCGGACAGCAATATTTCTGATTATGCTGGTTTTAAAGGCCATATTAGCCTGGGACGCAAAAAGGAAACATAACAATAAAAAATTGCTGTATCGAAGATGGGAAACAGTAAAAAGTAGAATTCTCTATTGTTAGGTCAGCAAATATGTCTGTATGTATCGTAAAAGATGAGAGGATAAAGGTGAAAGAAATGTTTTCCTCTTCATCTCACATTTCACGTTTGACACAGCATGTATCTCTTCCCCGAAATCCCTGATTTCCATATTGCTGTATTGTTAATTATCATTTTTAAATCAAGACTATAATTAACACATTAAATCACTTGACATTTTAAAAAGATGAAAATATTAATCGCAGGAGACCTCGTTATACAACAAACCTATAATATCAAAAATTTAGAAAATCGTATTGTTGCCTTATTTAATCAGTCTGATTTAAACATCATTAATCTGGAAGCACCTGTTAGTGATGGTATCTCTAAAATCGTAAAAACTGGTCCACACCTTAAATCAGATAAAGCCGCCACCATTCAGGTTTTGAAGAAATTAGAAATTGATATCGTGACTTTGGCAAATAATCATGTTCTGGACTACGGCGAAAAAGGGCTATCAGATACTATAGACTTTTGCACAACATTAGGCATTCAAACGGTGGGAACAGGAAAGGATCTGGAAGAAGCCGCAAAGACTCTCTTTTTAGATACGCATGAAGGAAAAATTGCTATTATAAACTTTGCTGAAAACGAATGGGCCAGCGCTACAGAGAAGACAGCCGGTGCAAACCCCATGGACCTCATTGACAATATAAAGCAAATAAAAAAAGCCAAAGAGAGTGCTGATTTCGTTTTTGTGATCGTGCATGGGGGTAATGAGTATAATCCCTACCCAAGCCCAAGAATGGTAAAGCAGTACCGCTTTTACGCAGAGTGTGGGGCAGATATGGTTATTGCCCATCATACACATTGTATCAGTGGGTATGAGAGATACCAGGGAGTACCCATTTTTTACAGCTTAGGAAATTTTTTATTTACCATGCAGAAGGAAATGAGAAACAGTTGGTATTCGGGTTTAGTGCTACAATTAGAAGTTCAATCGGGCAAAGAAATACAATTTGAAGTTATTCCTGTTTCACAGGCAAAAGGAAGCCATTATTTGTCTGTTCTTAAAAACAGGGAGTTAGAGGAAGTAAACCGTAGCATAAATGAGATAAATAAGGTGATAGCGGATGACGGGTTATTAAAGGAAAAATGGGAAGCGTTTGTTCAGCAAAACCAGGGAGGATTCATCAAAATAATTTCTCCCTTAGGAGGCGTCAAAAATGAATATATAAGAGCCGCTTTATACCGATTAAGACTACACAAACTCTTTATCCACAAAACTTATTTAAAAGAAACCTTAAACCGCATTCGATGTGAAGCACATTACGATGTAACAAAACAAATTTTCAGGCAATTACTAAAATAAACGATAACACAATACCAATGGGATTGTGAATACACATTTGACCTCAGAAAATACTGAATATGATATCCGCAGACATAGTAAAAAGGAAAATATACACTTTGATAGATGAACCCAAATCGTTATTTATTAAAACACTGCATCTTCTATCTCCTTTAATGAGCGACAAACTATACTCGAAGTTGCTTTTCCCGTTGATGACAGGCTATAAGTTAGATCTAAAAAATCCGCAAACCTACAATCAAAAGCTGCAATGGCTGAATTTAAACTACAGGAACCCGTTGTTATGTAAGTTGGCCGACAAATATGAAGTTAAGAATTATGTAAAAGAAATGATTGGGGAAGCATATGTTGTAAAAACTTATGGCATCTGGAATTCCTTTAATGAAATAGATTTTGATAGTCTTCCTTCTCAATTTGTATTGAAAACAACGCACGATTCGGGAGGTATTGTGATATGTAAAGACAAATCAAAGCTTGCTCTTGAAAAAGCGAGGGAGAAAATCAACAGGCATTTAAAGAAAAATCTTTTCTATACATTCCGGGAATGGGTATATAAAGATATTACACCACGGATCATTGCCGAGGAGTTCTTAGTAGACGAAAGTAAGACAGAACTTAAGGATTATAAATTCTTCTGCTTTAATGGGGAACCTAAAGCAATGTTCATTGCAACAGGGAGACAGGAAGGAAATACCATGTTCGATTTTTACGATATCAATTTTAATCACTTAGATATCGTTCAGGGTCACCCGCAAAGCGGTAAAGTGATTGAAAAACCCAAAAATTATGCTTTAATGGTAGCGTTAGCAGAAAAATTGTCGAAGGGGCTACCCCATGTCAGAATTGACTTTTATAATATTGATGGAAAAATTCTGTTTGGAGAATATACATTTTTTCATTTTGCCGGAATGGAGCCCTTCTGTCCCGAAAAATGGGATTACGAATTCGGAAGCTGGATAGATCTGAGTACTGCTGTCAATAATACAAATAATCCTTAGCGGAGGCAGGATTCCAGGACTATTTTATCAATATATCTTTCCAAAAACGGGTTGGTTGCTATTACAAAAAAGTGATCTTTGTTTTTGGCCCTGCTGATAAAAAATTGTGACAGCACAAATAAATAAATGAGGAACGATAAATTTATACAGCTTCTAATATTATCGCTTTTTGCGGTATATTTTTCCCAGGGGATATTCTATGCCCAAAGTTCCATCATTTCGCAAACCGCATTAGCTTTGGTAGTTCTGATATCTGCATATTACTTTATCAAATATTGGTTTTCTGGAATTACTAAAGATCCATTCTCCAGAATATGGGGGCTGCTCCTGGTTGTAAACATTTTTGGATATATTTTTACGCAGGACCTGGCAAACCCCGTTTACTTTGGTATGTTTAAAGGGGTATTATTCAGTTCGCTACCCCTGTTTCCTTTTTACTATTTTGCCAGAAAAAGAACTTTAGAGATCAAATACCTTAAGTTATTCGTGATTATAATGATACCTATTACTATTTTACAATATTATACCAATGAAAATCGAATTTTAGCGGAGAGACTATCAGTTGATAATATAGAGGTGGTAAATAATACAGCCTATACATTTGTAGGATTAATTCCTTTTATTTTCCTGTTTAAGGATAAAAAGAACATCGCCAATATTTTAATGGTAATTCTGATGATCTTTATTATTCAGAGCGCAAAAAGAGGAGCATTAATAGCCGGTGCAATTGGGTTTCTGTTGTTCATTTCCTATCAGATCAAAACCATCAAACGGAAAAACAGGTTAAAAGGTTTTTTATTCGTGTCTGCCGGTCTGGGTATCATGATTTATTATTTAAATCAATTCCTGGAAAATAATGAATATTTGCTTTCCCGTTTACAATCTATAGAGGAAGGTAACAGCAGCGGACGGGATCTGATTTATACATTTCTGCTTGAAGGCTGGCTTCAAGGCAACTTCATTCAGCTACTGCTTGGATTTGGCTTTGCTTCATCGTTCAAAATGGCAGGAAATTATGCACACAACGACTGGCTGGAACTGCTTACGAATTTCGGACTTATGGGAGTACTTCTATATTTAGTGTTGTTTTACTATGGTTTCAAAATCCTTATCTCAAGTAAATGGCTTCCTTCAAAGAAAATCATGCTGTTGTGCGTAATGCTCATATGGCTTTTTATAAGCTTCCTTTCGATGGGATATATGTCGCTACAGGAAGGCTATTTGCGGGCCATTATATTAGGGTGCCTGATAGGATCTCAATCAAAAGAACTATAATAATTTTATCTATTTTCGAAATATGAATATTTTAATTATTTCCGACAACTATCCCTCCAAAAGAATGCCTAATAAAGGTGCTTTTGTTTATAATTTAGTTCAGGAATTAAGCCGTTACCATAATATCATTGTAATAGCACCTATTAAAATTCATGAGTTATTAAAATCCAAATCTAAAGAGGGTTATGGCAAAGAAGGATGTAAGGTATACAGGCCCTTATATGTTTCCTTCAGCAATAAGAAACTTTTAGGAATAAATACCAAAGTTTTTAGTCGGTATTTTAGCGCTAAGGCGGTAAACAGAGCTTTAAATAATTTACCTTTTAAGCCCGATGTTGTATACTGTCATTTTCTAGCCAACGCGCTATCCAGTCTTCCATATGTTATGAAAACCCATGTTCCTTTAGTAATTGCTTCAGGAGAAGCTTTTTATTCAGGATTGTTAATCAGACGAAAAGATAACTTTGAGGACTTAAAACGTCATACAAATCATTTTATCTGTGTGTCTGAAACAAACAAAAACGCATTAATAGAATTAGGTTTTAGTGAAAATAAAATGAGTATTGTTCCTAATGCAGTGGACTTTTCTTTATTTAAACCCATGGATAAGGACCTTTGCAAGGAAAAATTAGAGATACCAAAACATAAATTCGTTGTAGGGTTTGTAGGCTATTTTATACATCGGAAAGGGCCAAACAGAGTTATTGAGGCGATAAAACAATTAGATGATAAGGATATTCAACTGGTTTGTGTTGGCGATAGAGAAAGCTTAACACCCAACAATTTCACAATTACTATACCACCCGTACCTAATTATCAACTACCCGAAATTTACAACGCATTTGATGTTTTCGTGCTTCCAACACTTAGCGAAGGGCATTGCAACGCAATTGAAGAAGCTAAAGCCTGTTGCATACCTGTTGTAAGTTCATTGGGTACCAGTGTAGAGGCACAAATAGATGAAACTACCGGAATTTTATTAAATCCAATGAATGTTGACGAAATTGCGGAAGCTATAGAAAAACTTAAAAACAATAATGCATTACGTCATTCTATGAGAGAAAACTTGACGCTTAAAAGGGGAGAACTTTCTCTGGAAAACAGAGCAAAGACAATAAGCTTGTTATTGAACAATATTGTTAATAATAATGATAGAAACAAGCCCAATTCGTAATTATGCAGATATCAATAATCATTCCTACTTATGCACCTGGTGCGTATTTATATGATAGCCTAAATTCCTTGTTGGTGCAAACTTCCGGCCACAGGTCTTTTGAAGTGATCGTTGTGCTGAATGGGACAAAAGATCCTTTTTTTTCTGACATTCATACTTATTTTACTCAACATAACTTTAGATTTAAATTATTATATACCGAAGAAAAAGGGGTATCTAATGCCAGAAATATAGGTCTGGATTCTGTAGAAGTAGATTCGCAATATGTTCTGTTTTTAGACGATGATGATAAATTAAGCCCGAATTTCATAGAAGAGGCTTCAAAAAAGGTAGGAGCAAACAGGGTAGTCGCTTCAAATGGTAAAGATTTTTCTGATCATCAAAATGATATAGAGCAAAGAGGTTATATCTCCAAATGTTATGAAGACAATTTTAACACCGCCTACAACATTTTTAAATACCGCTGCTTTTTATCAAATGTAACGGGGAAATTATTTCCGCTAGCTATTATTGAAAAAACTCGTTTTGATAAAAATTTTTCAATAGGAGAAGATTCTCTATTTGCTTTTATGGTTTCTAAAAAGATTAAGGAAATTATATTAACAAGTCAGGATACATTTTACTATAGACGAATACGCCCGGCCTCTGCAAGCCGAAGACAGAGAAGCAGAATAGCAAAACTTGAAAACGGGTACAGATTATGCAAAGCCTACTCAAAAGTATATTTTAAAAATCCTTTCAGAAATAATTTGCCCTTCTTCATATCGAGAATTGTAGCAACAATAATCAACTTGGTTAAAAAGAAATAATTTAGGTATCCTTTCAAAACTAAATATGGAATACGGTTATTGTTGTATTTTTCTTTTGCCAGATTTGTTCAAATATTATCGGAAGGTTTATGAAAAAGAGCAATTGTTCCTGGTCTTTGAAAGGTGCGATATATTTGCAATACATTCAAAACATGAAACCTTTGGCCTAGTCCATGTGGAATCACCGCTACAGAATTCGCCTGTTTTATATACTCATAATGAGGTATAGAGATGTGTTTTATGAAGAGAATATAGGAGAAAAGATCATTGGATTTCCGGCAGAGGAGATTTAAAAAAAATTAATATCCGGGCAGATCAGCATTTGAACCATTATTTACTACTACGGCAATGGCGACTTCTTTTGATCAAAAAGTTGTTTTGGTATAAATTTTGATAGTTGAGAGCAGTATTTCAATGGATATAATAATTTGAATAAACCCTTTTGTCACTTATCATAAAAATAGATGCCCGGGCAATGGGTGTTTGTGCTTTATTTTTCCGTTCATTTAATTTATCCCATATCCTTTAATTCATTAATGATATACATGAAACGTATAGTTCTTTTTGTTGCGATATTCATCCTCGCTGTCAATGGAATGGCTCAAAAAAACTGGAAAGCTCTTTTTGATAAGAAATATTCAGAGATCTGCACTTCAACAGAAACCATGCGGGAAATGTATCTGCAAAAAAGCACGTTGGGAGACGCTTACGAATTTATGACCATCAGTACTGCTCTCGATGCACTGCTATGCATGTATATGGGTACGGGTGAGGATACATACCGCAACGATCTGATAAAGATCATTAACAATATACTTTCTACAGCACAAATTTCCAAAGATATTCCGGGCAACGTGTATCCATATAAAGATAATTATATGAGCTGGACCTCAAAAAACCGGTTAAATGTGTACAATGATGAAGTTGTTCTGTATGAAGGCTATATATTTCGTTTTATAACCGTGTTTATGTACCATCTTCATCAAAGGGGATGGGCTAACCTTTCTGCTGCAAATCAAAACTGGTATAATCAAACTTTACAATTCATTGAGAAAAACGTCTGGGAAAAATGGATTACCAGGAGTAATAAAATCAATCATATGCCCTATACAATTTTTTTAAGAAGCAGGACGCACATGGGCGCTCACAATGCACTTATTGCATTTTTCTTAAAAGAAATAACTACCGACCCGGTAATCAAAACACAGTGCACCGAATTCTACAATATGTACGACCTGCTCTTAAAACGAAATCTTAAATCTAATCCATCCGTTCCTCAGGCCTATGTATGGAACTCCACCTGGGATGATGTAAGCGGCACGCAGGCATTGCCTGTTGGCAGCCCTTCAATTCAGGATGTTTCTCACGGTAACCACGTTCTCAGCTATATCACCCTGTCTAAACAATTTGGAAACAACAACTGGAGCGATAAAGAAATAGACAGCATCTGTAACACGGTCATACTGGTTATGTATAAACCGGAAAAAGTTTCCTTTTCTAATTTAGTAGACGGAACCAATTCTACAGATATACAACCCTTCCGTGGAAATTACCAGGCTGAAGGATGGATTAAACTGAGCTGGCTTAATAAAAGAGCGTGGGACTTCTATATTGATTTTGCCTTTCGCGGAGATCTGGTAATAAGGATTGAACAGAATATGGACCTTCAATACTATAGCGGCTTACTGTATGCTGAATACCTGCGGAAGTAGTATTGTTCTCTCCGCTAACGTATTTATGGAAATGAAGATTTCCTAATTGTTCAACTTCATTGAAGCTTGAAACTTCTTCCATAAAACTTACCCTATACCACATGAATATTGTAGTTGTTTCTGACAATTATCCCTCCTCCAGGATGCCAAACAAGGGGGCTTTCGTTTATAATTTAGTTCAGGAACTGAGCCGCTATCATAATATTACCGTAGTAGCATCCTTTAAAATACATGAGCTGTTTAAACCCAAATCTAAAAGTGGATACGGCAAAGAGAGATGTAAGGTATACCGGCCTTTATATTTTTCCCTCAGCAACAAAAAAATTCTATGCGTAAATACCAAAATTTATACCCGGTATTTTGGCGCTAAGGCAGTGAACAGGTGCTTACATGATTTACCGTTTAAGCCCGACCTCGTATATGCCCATTTTTTATCCAACGCGCTATCCTGTCTTTCTTATATTATAAAAAAAAATATCCCATTGGTTGTTGCCTCCGGGGAAGCTTTTTATTCAGGATTATTAATAACACCAAAAGACAATTTCCAGGACTTAAAACGTTATACTAATCACTTTATCTGTGTGTCTGAAACCAACAAAAAAGGATTAATAGCATTAGGCTTTGATGAAAGTAAAATGAGTATTGTTCCGAATGCTGTAGATTATTCCTTATTCAAACCTATGGATAAGGATATTTGTAAAGAAAAACTGGGGATACCCAGGCATAAGTTCGTTGTAGGTTTTGTGGGATATTTTGAACACCGGAAGGGGCCTAACAGGATCATTGAGGCAATAATGCAACTCAACGACAAAGATATCCGGCTGGTTTGCGTTGGAGGACGTGAGAATTTAACACCCAATAATTTCACCCTGGCTATTCCTCCCTTACCTAATTATCAACTGCCGGAAATCTACAATGCGTTTGACCTGTTTGTACTTCCTACGCTCAGCGAAGGGCACTGCAACGCAATTGAAGAAGCTAAGGCCTGTTGTGTGCCGGTAGTGAGCTCTCTGGGAACAAGTGTAGAGGCACAAATAGATGAATCTACCGGAATTTTATTAAACCCAATGAATATTGCCGAGATTGCAGCGGCTATAAAAAAGCTTAAAAACAACGATTCCATCCGTCAATCCATGAAAAAAAATCTGGAAGCTAAGAGAGGAGAGCTCGCACTCGGAAACAGGGCCCGTACAATAAGCGCTTTGCTGAACAGTATTGTAAATTAATTATCATTATGAAAACAGGTTTACCTCATCACCATGCTGATATCCATAATAATCCCTACTTATGCTCCCGGTGAGTATATATACGAGTGTCTGGATTCTTTGTCCGCTCAAACTTCCGGCCCGGAGTCTTTTGAAGCAATAGTTGTGCTGAATGGTGAAAAAGACCCCTATTTTAATAGCATTCAAACTTATTTAATTGACCGCAATTTTAGGTTTAAATTATTGCACACTGAAGAAAAAGGGGTATCCAATGCGAGAAATACAGCGCTGGATGCTATAGAACCGGGCAATTTCCAATACATTGTTTTTTTAGACGATGATGATAAATTAAGTCCGAATTTCATAGAAGAAGTTTCAAAAAAAGCAAACCCGGGCGTTATCGTTGCATCAAACAGCAAAAGCTTCATTGACGGTCAAAATATTATCACGGGAAAAGGGTATATATCCAATTGCTATGAAGGGAATATGAATGTGCCCTATAGTATCTTTAAATACAGATGTTTTTTATCTACCGTGTGGGGAAAGTTATATCCCTTAACGGTTATTGGAAAAACAAGATTTAATACAAACTTCTCAATAGGAGAAGATTCGCTGTTTGCCTTTGCCATATCTAACAGCATTAAGGAAATTGTTTTAACCGGTAGTGATGCCTTTTGCTACAGGCGGTTACGTTTGAATTCAATGAGCAGAAAACGAAGGAACAGGGTTGAAAAATGCAAACACGGATTCAGACTATGCATAGCCTACTCGAAAGTTTATTTTAAAAATCCTTTTGGATATAATTTATTTTTTTTCATTTCAAGGATTGTGGCAACATTTGTTCATTGTATTAAAAGAGACAATTCAAGCACGCTAAATGATCTGATACAAAAAGGAAAGACTGAACAGGCTTTTCGTTAACTAACATTCTTATACTCAAATGAAAATTATCATCAGCCACGATGTTGATCATTATGAGTGGACAGATCACTTCATGAAGGACCTGTTCATTCCTAAGTACCTGATACGGGCAAACCTTCAACTATTGCAAAGAAAAATAGCCTTACCTGAATATCTCAGGAGGTATCAAATGCTGATGAACAACAGGCAACACCGTTTGTATGAGCTAATAAGGTTCAACAAAGACCGCCGGATACCTGCAACATTTTTCATTGGCATGCGCAATGGACTCAACTTATCATATAACTATCCGAAAGCAAAAAAAATTGTTCAGGTAATACGGGAAAATGATCCCGATGCCGATATTGGAGTACACGGTATTGCTTACAATACCCTTGAACTCATGCAGGAAGAATACAAAAAATTGAAGTCTGTTTTCAGCCAGACAAACGGGATAAGGATGCATTATCTCAGAAAAGACAATTCTACCCTGGAGCTATTGAACCAGATCGGTTACCGGTTTGACTCCACCACTTACGAACTTAAAGATCCTTATCGCGTGGGTCAATTAATAGAATTTCCTGTATCCGTGATGGATGTATCCGTTGTATCCGGAAAAGATTTTAATAAAATAAAAGAAAGAACATTAGCCATAATTGATACCGCTTTAAAAAACAGGCTATCTTACTTCACGGTCATTTTTCATGATTTCTACTTCGATAAGGGCTTTAGCATGCACAAAGACTGGTACACCTGGCTGGTAGAGTTTTTTATGGACCAACAGATGGAATTTACCAGTTTCAATAAGGCGATCGGGGAGTTAGAAGCCCAGTCCGAATTATCTTTAAAAGACTAAAACAAAGACAAACTATCCCCGGGCTGCCTGCCTTTTGATATTTTTAAGGTACCGGTTCCGCTAAGGTTTTCTGCAAAATGCTTAAACAGTTAGTGATGGAAAAAAAATTCTTTGTACATCCCTCCGCGGTTGTAGATGAGGGAGCAGAAATAGGCGAAGGTGTTAAGATATGGCACTTTTCTCATATCATGCCTAACTGCAGGATTGGTGACAAATGCAACATAGGACAAAACGTAGTTATTGCTCCCGGTGTAATCCTGGGAAAAAATGTAAAAATTCAGAATAACGTATCTGTTTATGAAGGCGTAACCTGCGATGATGATGTATTCTTAGGGCCATCTATGGTATTTACCAATGTAATTAACCCCCGCAGCGCAGTGAACAGAAGAGAACAATACTTAAAAACACATGTAGGCAGGGGCGCCTCTATTGGGGCCAATGCCACCATAATATGTGGTCATAATATTGGTGCATATGCGTTTGTTGGCGCCGGGGCAGTAGTTACAAAAGCTATACCCGATTATGCATTAGTAGTAGGAAATCCCGCCCGGCAAATAGGATGGGTAAGTGAATATGGTCATCGTCTCAGTTTTGATGACAACAATGAGGCCATTTGCCCCGAAACACAACAACAATACCGGTTAGAAAATAATACAGTAAAAAAAATATCAAAATAATGCCTGAAAATAAGAAAATAAAATTCGCTGTTATTGGTTGTGGACATATTGGAAAGAGGCATGCAGAAATGATCACACGAAATGAAGAATGTGAATTAGTAGGGCTAATTGATATCAAGGAGAAAAACGCACTGGGAATAGACCATTATAATGTACCTCTTTTCAAGTCACTGGAAGACTTCTTCCATTCAAAAACAGAAGCAGATGTTATTAATATTGCCAGCCCCAATGGTTTCCATGCCGAACAAGCTATGCTTTGCCTTGCTGCTAAAAAACATATAGTGATAGAGAAGCCCATGGCACTTACAAAACAAGATGCCGAGAAAGTAATATTTAAAGCCTTACAGGTACAGCGCCAGGTATTTGCGGTTATGCAAAACAGGTACTCTCCCCCCTCCGAATGGATTAAGAACCTAATTGAAAGCGGCCGCTTAGGCAGAATATTTATGGTGCAACTGAACTGTTACTGGAATCGCGATGACCGCTATTATAAACCGGAAAGCTGGCATGGGAAGAAAGATTTAGATGGTGGCACGCTGTTCACACAATTTTCTCATTTCATTGATATCATGTACTGGCTTTTTGGAGATATCAAAAACATTCAGGCTAAGTTCGCAGATCACAATCATTCACATTCAACTGATTTTGAAGATAGCGGCTTTGTAAGCTTTGATTTTGTAAATGGGGGCATGGGCGCTATTAATTACTCCACCGCCATATGGAATCAAAACCTGGAAAGTTCGATGACTATTATAGCCGAAAATGGGTCTGTTAAAATTGGCGGTCAATATATGGACAAGGTGGAAATTTGCCATATAAAAGATTATGAAATGCCCGCCTTAGCTCCAACGAATCCGGGAAATGATTATGGCGCTTATAAGGGTTCCGCGGCAAATCATCATTATATTATTGATAATGTTGTGGAAGTTTTAAAGGGAAGAGCTGCTATTACAACGAATGCGCTGGAAGGACTAAAGGTTGTGGAAATCATCGAGCGCATTTACCAGCTAAAATAAAAATTGATCTCTTAGTAATGGAAAACAGCCAATCTTTTAAGGCAGGTACTATTTGGTATATTTCAAAATATGCCAATGCACCTCAATTTGGAACGCCAACCCGGCAATTTTTCTTTACAAAATACATGGCCAAAAAGGGCAGGAAAGCAACGCTGATCAGTTCAAGGTCTTCACACTCTTCCAATTATGAGCAGCTTCCTGTAATCGGTTTTAAAAATGAATACTATTATCAATGTGAAGGGGTAAACGGTGTGATGCTCAACGGTGCACACATTAAATACGGGTTTAACCTGAAACGAATTTTCAGTTGGCTCGTATTCGAGCTCAGATTGCTGTACTGGAGCTTTTTCAAAGCCAAAGAAAAACCAGACGTTATTATTGCTTCGTCCCTGTCAATTTTAACCTTTTTATCGGGCACGTTATTAAAAAAGTGGTATAAATGCAGGTTGATCGTGGAAGTAAGGGACATTTGGCCGCTGACAATTATTGAATCAAAAAACTGGAGCAGTAAAAATCCATTCATTCAGTTCCTTTCTTTTGTGGAAAAAACCGGGTATAAAAATGCGGATGCCATAGTGGGAACCATACCCAATTTAAAAGAACATGTAGCAAAGGTTGTGCCTTCATGTGCCGGCAAGGTGCATTATATCCCCATGGGTTATGATCCGGAATTTAGTTACCGGTTTAATGGCAGCGATCCTTATGAAGCTTTTTTCTCTGATATCCGGAACAGGAACTTCATAGTAGGATATGCAGGTACCATTGGGCAGGCTAATTGCGTTGACCGGATTATTGAGGCCGCAAAGCTCCTGAAAGATGAAAATATTGTTTTTGCCATTCTGGGAGGTGGCCCTTTAAAGGAAAAAATAATAGCGCAGGCTAAAGAAGCGGGTCTCACCAGGGTACATTTCTTTGATAAGGCAACAAAAGAAATGGTAGGTACATTTTTAAAACACCCCGACCTTCTTGTAAATCCCTGGATGGGCGGGAATACCATATACAGGTATGGTGTTTCTCCTAATAAATGGATTGATTATATGCACAGTTCAAAGCCAATACTGGTAGCCTTAGATGGATATTATAGCATCATTAATGAAGCAGATTGCGGTACATTTATAGCGGCTGATAACCCGGCACTAATGGCTGAAGAAATATTAAGATTCAGTAAAATGAACAGGATGGAACTGAAAAGAATGGGAGAAAACGGTAAAAAATTTTTAATTGAAAAGCTTAGTTATGATGTTTTAACCGACAAATATCTTCAAATCATTGACAATTTAAATAAATGAGAATCGTCCTGTACTCCATTGGTAAAGAAAGCGAGTCCTATATTCTAACAGGTACACAGCATTTTACCAAACGTATCAGTCATTACTATCCTGTCGAATGGAAAATTATCCCTTCACCTAAAAACATAGCCACTTTACCGGAAAAAGCGTTAAAAGCAAAGGAGGCAACCCTTTTATTTGAAAGTTTAAAAAAAGAGGATTTTTTAATAGCGCTGGATGAAGGAGGTAAAATGATCAGCTCAACCGGCCTTGCCACACTGATAACCGCAAAAGCCAATGAAAGCGTAAAGCAATTAGTATTTTTAATTGGCGGAGCATACGGGCTGGATGAGTCTGTTTTAAAGCGGGCCAATTTTATATGGGCTTTATCCCCCCTTACATTCCCGCATCAATTGGTGCGACTAATCCTGGCTGAACAAATTTACCGTGCCTGTACCATCATTAAAAATGAAAAATATCATCACGCATAATTTTACCGGAAGATAATTACACTTTATGGAGTTTCCATTATCTTCAACAAAAGCCTGCCCATGTCTGTAACACTTATTATACTAATCACTACATGCATCATTTCAATTATTGGTTTTAAGAACCAGAGGTTAGTTGATGATCTTATTTTTTACCCACCTGCTGTAACGGAAAGAAAACAGTATTACCGCTTTATTACCTGTGGCTTTATACACGCCAATGTGCCCCACCTGGCTTTTAACATGTATTCCTTCTGGATATTCGGGGAATATGTTGAAATACTTTTCATGACCGTATTTGGACCCATAGGCCGGTGGTATTACCTGTTGATGTATATTTCGGCCCTCATAGTTTGTTTGCTACCCACTTACTTTAAAAATAAAACCAATTACCATTACAGGAGCCTCGGTGCCTCCGGGGCTGTTTCAGCAGTAATATTCGCATTTATTTTTCTTAATCCGTTACAGGGAATAGGGTTGATCTTTTTACCAAGAGAGCTGATGATACCCGGCTTTATTTTTGGCTTTCTTTACCTGGTGCTTTCTTCCTATTTAGATAAAAAGGGTGGAGGCAATATTAATCATTCTGCGCATATATGGGGGGCAGTGTATGGCATTGTATTCCTGGTGATAACTGCCTACTTTTTTTCGGGAACAAATTTACCGGACAATTTTATGCAGTCTGTAAAATCTTATTTCAGCAGTTTTTAAGCCTATCCTGAGCAAGGCTTTCGTACAGGGGATAACTTTCAACCAGTCGTCAATCTCTTTTATTTCGTTAACCGCTTTTTTGGCTATTTTTAGCCAGACAAGGGTGATATTCTAATAGAATAAATGTTCTATGGATATCCATAATTATTAAAATTATGAAATTGGAGAATTTTAATATGGAATTTGTAAATCAACCTTTTATATCTATAATTATTCCAACATATAACGAGGAAAAATATATTAAAGATTGTTTGGATTCTGTTTTTTGTACAGATTATCCTGCTGATATGTTTGAAGTTATAGTTGTGGATGGAAATAGTAAGGATAAGACAATAGAAATTGTTTCATCTTACAAAAAAGTAAGGCTGTTTAGCAATCCAAAGAAAATTGTACCTATATCAATGAATTTAGGCATAAAACGTGCTATAGGAGAATATATAATAAGATTGGATGCCCATGCCGCATATCCGGTAAATTACTTTTCTGCATTAATTCAAAATTCACAGAATTTAAATGCAGAAAATGTTGGAGCTATTGGGAAAACAGATGTAAAAAATAAAACACCAACATCCCTTGCCATTAAGGAGGTGCTTTCAAACAAATATGGCGTGGGAAATGCTTTATTTAGAATAGGTGTTGATAAGATAACAGAAGTTGATACTGTTCCTTTTGGATGTTACCGAAAAGATGTTTTTTCCCGGTTTGGGTTTTATGACGAAAGGCTGGTAAGAAACCAGGATATAGAATTAAACAAGCGAATAAAAGCCCAAGGAGGCAAAATCTATTTAATACCTGACATTTACTGCACGTACTATGCCAGAGAAACCTACAGCGCTTTGATAAAGAATAATTACAATAACGGGCTTTGGAATATCATGACTGTTTATTATACTAAAAGTTGGAATTCCTTATCACTAAGACATTTTATACCGCTTGCCTTTGTGTCGGCCATTTTATTAGGTCTTATATTGCCGATAATAAGTTTTAAACTTATTTGCGTTCCAATTGCCATTATTTTTATTTATTTGCTTTGCTTAAGTATTATCTATGTTTCAAAACTTAAAAAAAAGGGTTTGAATTATACAAAGCTGTTGAAAGCGTTTATGTGCTTGCACTTTTCTTATGGCATTGGTTCTTTGGTTGGAGTTTTTAAAGTACTGAAAATGAAAGTTGCCGGCTTATGGTCCTAAAAGAAATATTTGATAGAATTGCCGCCTTTATAGGATTAATATTGTTACTTCCTGTATTCATTTTTATAATTGTACTAATGAAAATAAAAATGCCGGGAAAAATAATCTTTAAACAAGAAAGGATTGGATTAAATGGCCGTTCTTTTACCATGTACAAATTCAGGACAATGGTAGAAAATCACTCAAACTTCCCAATTTCCGTTAAAGGGGAGCCAAGAATTACCCCGTTAGGGGCGGTTCTCAGAAAATATAAAATTGATGAGCTGCCAGAATTATATAACGTTCTGATTGGTGATATGAGCATAGTTGGACCACGGCCGGATGTGCCTGGCTACGCTGATAAACTTAAAGGAGAAGACAGGATTATTTTAACTTTTAAACCTGGCATTACAGGGCCGGCAAGTTTGAAATATGTGAATGAAGAAGACTTTTTATCAAATCATAATGACCCCGGGCTATATAACGATACCGTAATATACCCTGATAAAGTAAAGATCAATAAACTGTACATTAAAAACTGGACTTTTATCCTTGATATAAAAATTATCTTTCTCACAATATTTAGAAATAATAGTAAGATAAATGATATCTTTAAAACGATCGGATATAGTTAATGAATGTGTTCCGTCAGCAATTTTTTTGGAAAGTTTTCCGCAGTCTGTAAAGTCATACTTCAGCAGCCTCTAAGCCTATCCTGAGCATGGCTTTCGTACGGGAGGTAACTTTAAACCGGTCATCTATCCTTTTATTCACTACCCACACAATTTTCTTATTCATTTCTATAACCCACACGCTTTCTTTTTCCAGCAGCGACATTTTCTGATCAATGAAAAATCTTGCCAGCTTCTTTTTCTTTTGCATGCCCAGAGGATAAAAATAATCTCCGGGCTTCCATTTACGCAGGATCATCGGGAATTCAATCAGCTTTAAATCCAGACATGCAACAGCAGCCGAAACCGGCAATTCCGCTTTTTCCCCACTTACTTCCTGTTTTGCTATACTTAATTTTCCCCCTTCAAAAATCACTTCTGTTTCGCCTTCCCCGATCAATATCATTTGTGACCCGGCTGACTGTAAGGGAGAGATGATCAGCCGGTTTCTGTGCCGAAGTATCCGGTGAGTGGGAGAAAGAATGAATTTTCCCGTTTCTGCATCTAAGAGCGCAACCACATCTTTGGTTTGCTTTGCCGTAAACGTATATGCCTTTATGATCTCGAAAACTACTGTTTTCAGCGGGATCACTTTGGACAGTTTGAGCACAGGTATAAATACTTCACCGTTTCTTTCTTCAAGCAGCTTTTTTTTGTGTACCGCAACAGCCTGGATATACAGCAATTCAATTTCCCGGAAACGGTCAATATTGTTGGCCATCATATTTTCGCGGGCAGCCGGATATGCTTCCTCAATGGCAGGAATTATCCGGTGCCGTAAATAATTCCGGGAATATTTATCGGACGCATTACTGGAGTCTTCAACAAAAGATAACTCCTGTTTCCTGGCAAATTCAACTAACGCTTGCTTGGGGGCAAACAGCAGCGGTCTTACAACTTTACCCGTTTTAGGTAACATCCCTCTCATACCGGCTATTCCTGTTCCCTTAAAAAAATTCATCAGCACGGTTTCTACATTATCATCCCGGTGGTGGGCAGTTACAATATATACCTGGCGCCCGGTTTCAGCGTGTAAACGCGTTGCAAGCTCCTCAAACCATCTGTACCTGAGCTCTCTTGCGGCTACCTGTACCGACACATTATTTTGAGAAACGTATGCACTTGTATCAAAGCGCTTAGTAAACAACCTGACTTTATAGCGCTGCGCCAAAGACTGTACAAACTGTTCGTCTCTGTTACTTTCCTCTCCCCTTAACTGAAAGTTGCAATGGACCATAATAAAATCAAATCCCGATTGCCGGCACAGCTCACACAATACTATAGAATCCACTCCCCCGCTTACAGCAAGAAGCAATAAATCTTCGGGTTGAAACAGTTTTTCATCCCGGATGTTTGCTCTGAATAATTGAGATAAATCATTCATATACCGTTGATAAAACTAATTTACGAACGAAGATATCATTCATGGTTCAATTCCTCCCATGCTGCCTGCAACTCATTGTATGCCTTGTTATTTTCTACCGCTTTAGCCATATCCATTCCTTTCTGATACCATTGCAAAGCTGCGTTTATATCTCCGTTGCGCTCTAATAATTTGCCAAGGTGATAATATGAGCCTATATAAGATGGCTCTCTCTCCAGAATTTGTTCAAAAAGAGACCGTGCTTCCTGGTCTTTTCCTGCTTTAATATATTCTAAAGCCAGCGCATGCTCCAAAAAACTATCATTGGGTAAGGTATTCAAATAAGCTAACAGTTTTTCAATCCTTTCCATATTTTTATTCCTGTGTGTCAATATTCTATGTCCCAAAGTTAAGAAGTATGAATCCACAATCCAGCCTGATATTGCTATCTGAAAAATATGGTTTTTGAAATTTTTTATAATAAAGAAGCGTATGGCTACCTGTTTTGTTAATTTTTGCATGGTTTTTGCAAGTATGAAATCCGATTAAAAAAATTGACGGTTTCCCTGGCTAAATCCTAAATCACTGTGAAACAAAAAGTAGCTATTATTTTCTTTCTATTGCTCTTACATTTCTCAATTAAAGCCCAGGTAAATATTGGAGACAGCCTTGCTTTGGTAGACTTATACCATAGTACAAACGGTACAGCCTGGAAAAACAATTCGAACTGGCTCAATAGCAGGGTAAGTGAATGGTTTGGCGTTAAGGTAACCAACAACAGGGTTACCGGTCTTTACCTGGTTAATAATCAGTTAAATGGAACCCTGCCTGCATCTTTAGGTAACCTTACCGGAATAAGTGATTTGTACCTGAGCAGTAATAACCTAAGCGGCACAATACCCGGTAGTATCGGTAATTTAACAGCACTTATCTTTTTATACTTGAGCAACAATAAATTAGAAGGGAGTATCCCGGCTAGTATTGGTAATGCTACCGCTTTAAGAGAACTTCATCTGGGGCATAATAAACTGACAGGAGAAATACCTGTTTCACTAAAATATCTTAGAGCACTCAGGGAAGTTGTATTACCGTACAACCAACTAACAGGCAGTATTCCTGAGGAACCAGGAGGAAGATTAATGCAAGAACTGGAGTTAAATAATAACCAGCTCAGTGGCAGCATCCCGGCAGCATTACAGAATATCCGTGATCTTAAAATACTAAAATTAAATAATAACCAATTAACGGGTGAAATACCTACAGGACTGATCCCTGTAGTTTGCTATTTGGTTGACCTAAGTTCAAATAATCTTACCGGGAGCATACCTTCAGACCTTGGTAGCAATAGCACTTTAGTTCATGTTAACCTTAGCAACAATGAGCTAACAGGGCAAATCCCTTCCTCTTTGGGCAATATGAAGGGATTACAATCGCTCGAACTCGACAGCAATCAGCTTACCGGCTCCATACCCTCTTCATTCAACAAGCTGAACAGGCTTGTACGTTTAAACCTGATGAACAATCAGCTTTCAGGCGGTGTTCCCGACGGATTATGCAGTTTACCTGATTTACAGTTATTGGAGCTGAGCAATAATCAATTTACGTTTGATGGCATGGAATGTGTAGGGCAGCAGGATAATACATCTTTATTTGCAAATTATACTTATCACGATCAGAAAACCCTCACACTTAACCACAATAATTCAGAGCTTTCGGTAACTGCCGGCGGAACGCTTGCCAATAATACTTACTATTTCTATAAAGACAGTGTTTTAGTAGAAACGCTTAAAGGAGATTCCGCTTTGCCTGTTTGGGAAGGCGGGAAGTATTGGGTTGAAGTTACCAACGACAAAGCTGATAAATTAACCCTTTACAGTAATGCCATTGATGTGAGCAGCAGTATTATATTACCACTCCAATGGCTGGGCTTTACCGCTGTAAATTGCTCCGGTAACGCCTGCCTCCAATGGGAAACAGAAAATGAGCAAAATACCTCATATTTTGAAATTGAAAAAAGTACAGACGGAAACAACTTTACTAAAATTGGAACGCAGGCTTCCTATAACAGCCCGGGCAGGCATTCTTATAATGCCACAGACCACGCTCCTGTGGTTGGTTCAAATTTTTACCGCATTAAACAGGTAGATGCAGACGGAACGTATACCTACAGTAATATTGCCGCTCTAAGAATAAATGCAACAGGAATGCTAACCATAGTACCCAATCCTGCTAATAACTTCATTATACTAAGCGGAATATCAAAAGCTATAAACGTGTCTGTTTATAATACAGCAGGGCAATTGCTTAAACAATGGAACAATGTAAATAGCAATCAACAGTTGAATATTGCCAACCTGCAGCAAGGTATATACATTATTAAGGTACTGCAAAACAATGGGGAAACTACCCATAAATTAGTTAAGCAATAAACCAGACCAGTTAAAAAATAATAAACGAAACGGGAAAGAATAACTGAATCTGACCTTCCTAAAACATTTCCCAAAAATCTTTCGGTTATAATAAATACCCTTATTATATTTGCAGGATACAAATGGTTGCATAAACAACCTTATAGCCGAATGCAGCCCGTAGTTATTGCTTAGTTCGTTACAAGTGCAGTTATTCTTTCATTGAACACTTAGTTAACTGAAACAAAAAATGAACAAATGAAAATACTAGTTTGTATCAGCAAATCACCCGACACTACCGCAAAAATAGCCTTCACCGATAATAATACGAAATTTGCCGCTGCAGGTGTACAATGGATCATAAACCCTTACGATGAATGGTATGCCCTGGTAAGAGCTATTGAAATTAAAGAAAAGGATCCTTCTGCCGTGCTTCATCTTGTAACCGTGGCAGGCGCAGATGCAGAACCTGTTATCCGCAAAGCGCTCGCATTGGGGGGCGATGAAGCCATACGCGTAAACGCCGATAGCCAGGATAGTTTTTATATAGCCGCTCAAATAGCCGAAATAGCACGGCAGGGCAGCTACGACCTGGTGTTTACCGGTAAAGAAACTATTGATTATAACGGCTCCTCTGTAGGAGGAATGGTAGCCGAACTACTGAATCTCCCTTATGTTGCCCTGGCAACCCATTTCGAAATAAACGGCAATACAGCCACCATTACCCGGGAAATTGAAGGAGGTGAAGAAACAGTTGAGGTAAGCACACCTGTGGTAGTGAGCTGCCAGAAAGGAATGGCTGAAGCAAGAATACCCAATATGCGGGGCATCATGGCCGCCCGCACCAAACCCCTGAAAGTAACAGAACCCGTTGCTGCAGACAGTTTAACCAGTATTATTAATTTTGAATTACCTCCTGCAAAAGAAGGGGTAAAATTAATTCCTGTAGACAATCCGGGAGAACTGGTAAGATTGCTCCATGAGGAAGCAAAAGTGATTTAAACACTGTATTCCTTTATCAAATCTTAAATTTCAAATCTCAAATTTACGTATGCCGGTACTCATATTTATAGATCAATCGGAAGGACATATCAAAAAAGCCTCCTTTGAAGCCTTAAGCTATGGTTCGCAAGTTGCCGCACAGACAGGTACAGTTGCCGAAGGTATAGTGCTGGGATCCGTAAAAGACGATCTTTCTGCATTGGGACAATACGGAATTCAGAAAATACATCATGTATCTGATCAGCAATTAAACCATGTGGACGCACAGGTATTTACCGGTGTTATTGCACAGGTAGTACAGGCAACAGGAGCCAACATAGTGGTATTTGCAAATAATGCAGATGGCAAAGCAATAGCCCCCCGTTTGTGTGCCCGCCTGAAAGCTGCCCTGGTTGCAGGTGCAGTAGCACTGCCCGATACCACCAACGGCTTTGTTGTAAAAAAATCTGTGTTTTCGGGAAAAGCGTTTGCCCATGTTGCGCTGAATACAGATGTTAAAATCATTACACTGAATGCTAATGCATTTCCGGCAACAGCTTCGTCCGGGGCAAATGCAACAATTATTTCATTTAAGGCAACGATAGATGCAACCAAAGTAAAGGCAATATCAGTCAATAAAGTGAAAGGTGAGGTGCCTTTGAGTGAGGCGGAAGTTGTGGTAAGCGGAGGTCGCGGGCTAAAAGGCCCTGAAAACTGGGGGATGATTGAAGAGCTGGCTAAACTGTTAGGCGCCGCTACCGCATGCAGCCGGCCCGTGGCGGATACGCACTGGCGCCCGCATCATGAGCATGTAGGACAAACCGGTTTGGCTATAGCGCCTAATTTATATATAGCCATTGGTATTTCCGGTGCCATACAGCATTTGGCCGGCGTAAACAGGAGCAAAACAATTGTTGTTATTAATAAAGACCCCGAAGCACCCTTTTTTAAAGCCGCCGATTATGGAATTGTTGGCGATGCTTTTGAAGTAGTGCCCAAATTAATAGAAGAAGTTAAAAAGCTGAAAGGCGTAGCATGAGAAAACAGGTTCCTTTACACTAAACCGCAGGTCATCTGCGGTTTTTTATTTTATGCCTCCCGGCCATTACCCGTTTTACAAAATTCTTGTACATTCGCAACAGATTATGAAGAAAATAGAATTGGAAATAGTAGCACTATCGCACAGTATTACTCAGACACATTCTTATGCCGTTGTACTAGGCGAAACAAACGGGTTGAGACGCCTGCCCATTGTAATAGGCGGGTTTGAAGCTCAGGCCATTGCGGTAGCTTTAGAGCGGATGCAGCCCAGCAGGCCGCTCACACACGACCTGATGAAAAATTTTATGATGGCATTTAATGTAGACCTTCATGAAATTATCATCAGCGATCTGCAGGAAGGCATATTTTATTCGAAACTTTTATGCAGCAATGAACACGATACGGTGGAAATAGATTCCAGAACCTCCGATGCCCTGGCGCTCGCTGTTCGTTTCGGATGCCCCATTTATACTTATGAACATATTCTGGAAAGCGCGGGTATACTGATGGAAGATTCCGGTAAAAAGAAAAAGCCGGAGGAAGAACAACAATTAGTGCGGGAAACAGGTTCAAAAGACGATCTTAAATCCATGACACTGGAAGAGCTCAATCAATTGCTGAGTGAAGTCCTCGAACAGGAAGATTACCTCAGGGCCATTGCCATCCGGGATGAGATCAATCACAGGAAAAAGTAATATTAAGTACATTCTTATTAAAACACTGCCAGCCCGTGGTTCTTTTCCCCAATTGCAAAATTAATATAGGGCTTAACATCACCTCAAAAAGAGCTGACGGCTATCATAATATAGCAACTGTGTTTTATCCCATCAACTGGCACGATGCGGTAGAAATGATATCACTGCCTGATAATGATGCTCTTTCTGCCTCCCCAAATTTTACACAGTCTGGCCTTTCTATACCTGGAAAAGAAGCTGATAATATCTGTTTGAAAGCATACCGGATATTAAAAAGAGATTTTCCCGGAATTCCCCCGGTTAAGATGCATCTGCATAAAACAATCCCTACAGGCGCCGGGCTGGGCGGCGGATCTTCTAACGGAGCATTTACTTTACTGTTGATGAACAAAAAATTTGATCTCAACCTCACGGCAGAACAACTTACTGCATATGCGTTGAAGTTAGGCAGCGACTGCCCTTTTTTTATTGTTAATGCACCATGTTACGCAACCGGCCGGGGAGAACTAACAGAACCGCTCCCACTCGATCTTTCCGCTTATTCTTTTTTGATCGTACATCCGGGGATCCATATCCAGACCGCGTGGGCATTTTCAAAACTCACACCTGCGCAACCCTCCACACCTATTAAAAGCATCGTTCAGCAACCTTTGGAAACATGGAGCAATGAATTGGTGAACGATTTTGAACTGCCGGTATTCCGCGAATATCCACAGGTAGAGGAGGTTAAAAAGGCACTCTACGCCAATGGCGCGCTGTATGCATCCCTTACGGGCAGCGGCTCCGCGGTATATGGCATATTCAGCAAAAACAAAGCGCCTGAGCTGAAGTGGGATAAAAATTATACGCAGAAAATAATACAGTAAGCCGGGGAATAGCAGTTTCAGGTCTCAGGACGCAGGTTCCAGGGAGAGAGCCCCTGTACCTGTATACCTTACAACCTGTACCCTAAAAACTTCAAACTATTCGTATATTGCAGCACAATTCATTTTTATCTTAACCCGGGCACACATATTATCCTTTCTTGATCGTAACCTCGATTTTCTCGATCACCAATAGCTTTCATGCTATCCTCTGCTTAGTTAACAACTTTGCTGTTAACAGCGTTTCTTGCTTTTATCCGAAATTATTGAATCATTCCCATTGTTTTAAACCCCTAAAACAATATTTATCATGTCAGCTACTGCATCACTTACTGAAAAAACAACTCATTACTTAACCCTTGAAGAAAAATATGGCGCACACAATTATCACCCCATCCCCGTTGTTATCAATCGCGGAAAAGGAGTGTTTGTATGGGATGTGGATGATAAACGCTATTACGATTTTTTAAGCGGGTACTCCGCGGTTAACCAGGGACATTGCCATCCGCGCATCATTAACGCGCTCCTGCTGCAGGCGCAACAGCTCACCCTTACATCAAGAGCCTTTCACAACAATATTCTTGGGGAATACGAGCAATTTATAACACAATACTTCGATTACGATAAAGTGCTGCCCATGAACACCGGCGTTGAAGCCGTGGAAACGGCGCTCAAACTTTGCAGGCGCTGGGGATACAAAGTAAAAGGCATTCCCGAAAACAGGGCGAAGATCATTGTTTGTGCTGATAATTTTCACGGACGCACCCTGTCGGTTATCTCCTTTAGTACAGATCCTTCCTCTGCCAAACAATTCGGGCCTTTTACACCAGGCTTTGAAATTATTCCCTATAATAACCTTGCTGCACTTGCCAATGCATTAGCGGATAAAAACGTTGCCGGTTTCTTAGTTGAGCCCATCCAGGGTGAAGCCGGGGTAGTTATACCGGATGAGGGCTATCTTAAAAAAGCAAAACAGCTTTGTGAAGAAAACAAGGTATTGTTTATCGCAGATGAAATTCAAACCGGCCTATGCCGCACCGGTAAACTGCTATGCTGCGACCACGAGGATGTTAAGCCGGATATCCTTTTATTAGGAAAAGCATTGAGCGGGGGCGCCTTACCCGTAAGCGCGGTATTGGCCAACAACGAAATTATGCTTACCATACAACCTGGTGAGCACGGTTCTACCTATGGCGGAAATCCGCTGGCCTGCAGCGTTGCCATTGCAGCCTTATCTGTTTTAAAAGAAGAAAGAATGGCTGAAAATGCAGAACAGATGGGAGCACTCCTCCGATCAGAATTAAAAAAAATAAATTCTCCTCATATTCATACCATTCGTGGAAAGGGTTTACTGAATGCCATTGTTATTCAGCATGCACATTCCGATGCGGCATGGCAACTCTGTCTTGAGCTCAAAGAAAACGGCTTGCTCGCTAAACCCACACATGGAGATAAAATAAGATTTGCGCCGCCTTTGGTAATTACGGCAGATCAAATAAAAGAATGTGCCGGCATCATAGCAAAAAGTCTTGCCGCTGCTTTTTAGCAGCGCCGGCGCGAAGCTTATCGTTTCCGGAATATGAATGCGATTACCGACTTTTGCAAAAAATATATTCCTGATGAATACGGCTCCGGGAAAAAACAACCTTACGCAAGAACAAATCAACCGGTTTAAAGCTATTATAGGAGATGCTTATGTACTGGAAGATGAAGCAACCCGGCTGCATTACGGGCATGATGAAACGGAAGCGCTATCCTTTCCTCCCGAAGTAGTGCTGAAGCCGCATACAGCGGTTGAAATAAGTGAAATACTAAAAATCTGCAATACCGAAAGGATCGCGGTAACACCGAGAGGCGCCGGAACGGGTTTAAGCGGAGGCGCCCTGCCGCATCTTGGCGGCGTATTGATCTCTACCGAAAGGATGAACAGTATACTGCACATTGATGAAAGCAACCTGCAGGTAACTACCGAACCCGGAGTGATAACGGAAGTGCTGCAGGATGCGGTGAAGGCCAAAGGTTTGTTTTACCCTCCCGACCCCGCCAGCCGGGGTTCCTGCTTTATAGGAGGCAATATAGCCGAAAACAGCGGCGGACCCAAAGCAGTGAAATATGGGGTGGTAAAAGATTATGTACTCAACCTTGAGATCGTGCTGCCCAATGGCGATATAATATGGACGGGAGCCAACGTGCTTAAAAATGTTACCGGCTACAATCTTACCCAGTTAATCATTGGCAGCGAAGGAACCCTGGCCATTGTAACTAAAATAGTATTAAAGCTGATCCCGCTCCCCAAATACGATCTGCTGATGCTGGCGCCCTTTCAGTTGCTTGAAAAAGCATGCGAAGCCGTAAGCGCCATATTCAGGGCAGGGTTTACGCCCAGCGCCCTGGAACTGATTGAAATAGATGCATTGCAGATCGTAAGCAGGATGACCGGGGATGCTACTATACCCATAACTGCCGGAACCGAAGCCCATCTTATTATTGAAGTGGATGGCAACCACATGGAAACTTTAATAGCGGAAATGGAATCAATTAGTGAAGTTTTAACAAGTTATGATTGCGGAGAGATTTATTTTGCAGATGATGAGCAGCAAAAAACTGCTTTGTGGAAGCTCCGCAGGCAGGTGGCGGAAGCCGTAAAAATAAAAGGTTATATGATTGAAGAAGATACGGTAGTGCCACGCGCCGCTTTGCCGGCCCTCATAAGGGGTGTAAAAGCATTAGGCAAAAAGCATCATTTTCATGCTGTGTGCTATGGACATGCGGGCGATGGCAACCTGCATATCCGCATTAAAAAGGAAGACACCGCAAGCAGCTTAACCGAACCGGCGATGGTTGAAGGTTTACGCGCTTTATTTGAACTGGTAAATGACCTGGGAGGAACCATCAGCGCAGAACATGGTATAGGACTGGTGCAGAAAAGCTATATGGATATTGTAATAAATGAAACGCAAATGCAACTGATGCGGGGTATAAAAAAAGTATTTGATCCGAATAACATTTTAAACGCGGGTAAAATTTTTGACTGATGAAAAAAATAATGATGCTGTTAATAGTAATTACAACAGCGCTAACACAAGCAACATATGCGCAGGATGAACCGGAAGAGCCATCACCCAAAGGATTCGATAAATCTAAATTATTTTTCGGAGGCAATTTTGGATTAGGACTGGGGAGCAGCACTTCCTCCATCATTCTTTCGCCTCAGGCAGGCTACAGGTTTAATACGCATTTTGCGGCAGGCGCCGGCGTTAATTTTAATTATTACAGTTATAAAACATTTTTTGGAAGCGGATTTGAGACGAAAACCCGGTATGGATACACCGGCTTAAATATCTTTGGAAGAGTATATCCCATTCCTTATATATTGCTTCAGGCGCAACCTGAACTGAATTATAGCTGGGGGTCCATAAAATATTCTGATAACAGCCCCGCTGAAAAATTAAAAGGCCAATTTGTTCCTTCCTTACTAATTGGTGGAGGCGCGGCTATTCCAACCGGGGGAAACGGTGCATTGCTCCTTATGCTCCAATACGATGTGCTGCAGGAACCACGCTCGCCTTACGGCAACAAGCCGTTCTTTACCATGGGATATAATTTTTGAGTATTAGGGGTAAGGTATCAGTTTCAGCTATCATAAGGTGTAAGGTGTGGATGTCTTGAAATTTGAGATTGCATTCCCTTCGGATTTCAAAATTTAAATCTTCGGGTTTTGAAATTTATTTGGTTCTTGTGATTTGGTTTTTGATGCTTTGTATTCCCTTCGGATTTTCCGATTTGTGATTTGGTTTTTATAATATTGTACTTATGAAAATATTCAATATCACTTTCTGCATCTTATTCATTATTTCCGCGACATTACAATATAATGATCCCGATCCCTGGCTATGGATGCCGCTGTACCTGTATGGCGCAGCACTGTGCTGGCTGGCATTCCGGAACAAATACTATCCCCGCGCTTACCTGGCAGGAACAGCGGTATATGGCATATACGCATTATACAAATTGTTTGAAAAAGATGGTGCATGGGATTGGCTGACTAAACATGATGCAGCAAATATTGCGGCCAGCATGAAGGCAGAAACACCCTGGATAGAAGATACAAGGGAATTTTTTGGACTGGCTATACTGATAGCCGTACTGCTTATTAATTATATATATGCAAAAAGAAAAGTAAAAAGCAGGACCTGATTTCCTGCTTTTCACTTACTACTTACCACTCACCACTTACTTCGCCATTAGCTCAAGCATCCCCAACCCTATCGTGCTGCCGTCATCTTTATCTTTCGGTTTGCTTATAATATAAAGGTTTTGCTTTCCTGCTACGGTAATCACATTAAAATTAAATTTAAGCTTTGCCATTTTCTGTTTATCCTTAACAGCCGTTCCGTCAAGCACCGCTTCTGCTATCTTCTGACCATCGGGAGCGCCCAGTTTTAATTCAAACACATACCCTGCTTTGGGTACATCGTTATCACCCTGCCAGCGGGCCAGCAGCTCCGCACCGTTTACGCCCTGCAAATCAATACTGTCAACACTGAACCAGCCTTCTTTATCGCCGGGTACAACCATAAACCTCATGCCACCGGCATTCATAGCACTATAATCTTTCATATTGGTTACTCCCCCAAACGTTAGCTTACTGCTGCGTAATGCAAAAGCCGCTTCTCCTGAAAGTGGTTTTATGGAAGTGCCGCCCTGATCTGTGTAAGTGGCCGAAATGTACAGGGCTTCATTTTCTTTTACCGCTTTAACAGGAATGGAACCTTTTTCGGGCAATGACTTTTTAATAGTGGCCGGGTTGGCCAGCGTAAGTATCCAATGCACAATTTGTTTTGCATCGTCCTCTGGCAGTTCGGGATGTGCCGCCATAGCTACTTCTCCCCAGGCCCCGCTGCCGCCTTTAATAATTTTACCCGTAAGATAATTTACCGCATCTTCATTTTTATAATACCGCTTTGCCACTTCGGTAAAGGAGGGACCGATGGATTTTTCATCTGTTTTATGACAGGTTTTACAATCCAGCGAAAGCATAATGCTTCTTCCGCTTACGGTTGCCGCAGCCGTTTGGTGTCCCTGGGGTATGGCTGCTTTATCAGCGCCTTCTAAGTAGTCGGCTGTAACATACAGATGATCTGCAGCAATGCTACTGCCTTCTTCCTTATCATTAACCGAAACGGCATAATATACAGGTTTGCCGGGGAAGTAAAAAGACTGGTTACCTGTAATTTGTATCGTTACTTCCGGCGCCGTATTGCCTGCATATATGTTTATTGAATTGCTTTTTGAAGCGGCGCCTTTTTTATCTTTTACCTCTACCGATAGTACATGATCACCGGGCTTATCCAACGTAAGTTCCACTTCCGGAGATGTGGTTTCTTTCGTTTGTCCGTTTCCGGTAGTCCAGGTATAGGTCATGGCATCATTTTCAGGATCTGTTGCTTCAACGGTTGCTTTCACCGTTAGCGGAAGCGAGCCGGAAGTTTTATCTACCTTAATCGCCGCAATTTTAGGCGGGCGGTTTCCCCCATTATAATCTATACGGCTCAGCCCTGCATCTTCATTTCTTGCAAACCAGCCGGTTCCATATTCCAGTACATACAGCTTCCCGTCGGGGCCCACTTCCATATCAATGGCATTATGCCATTTGGTATGTTCCATAAAGGGTTCCATCTTGTCGAAATCACCATTGGGCAGCATGGTTACCGCTTTTATCCACCCCCTTATCCAGTCGTAAATAAATAATTTACCATTGTAGTAATCGGGTAACCTGGTTTTTGCAGGCCACATATCGGTATAGTACACCGGCCCGGCCATGGCATTACGCCCGCCGGTTCCCACCTGGGGAAATTCGGCTGATGCAGCATAGGGATACCATATAAAAGGCGGCGCCACGGCAGGCAGTTCTTTTAAGCCTGTATTGTTACGCGATTCATTCAGCGGCTTCTCTGCATCAAATGCTTCGCCGGAAGTTCCTGTTTCATAATCATAACGGTTATACGCATAGTTTTTTCCTACGAACAAAGGCCATCCAAAAAAACCGGCTTTGCGTGCCTGGTTCAGCTCATCATAACCACGGGGGCCTCTTACACCAAAGCTGTCGGTACCGGCATCGGGGCCAACCTCACCCCAATACAGGAAGCTGTTCTTCTGGTCAACAGAAATACGGTAAGGATTACGGTTACCCATTACATATATTTCAGGCCGCGTTTTATCGGTTCCTTTGGCAAACAAATTCCCTTCGGGCACTTCGTATGTGCCATCTTCATTCACTTTTATCCGCAGTATCTTTCCCCTCAGGTCGTTGGTATTGCCTGAGCTTCTCCTGGCATCATACTGCAGGTGCCCCGGGCGATCATCGAGCGGGCCATAGCCCCTGTTAGTGTAGGTTTGCCCCGGCTCATTAAAAGGTGTGGAGTTGTCACCTGTGGATACATACAATAAGCCATCCGGACCAAATGCAACAGAACCGCCGGTATGACAGCATATTTCTCTCTGCGAATAAAACTGCAGGATCACCTGCTCTGTTTTATTATCAATGGTGTCGTTCTCAAACTTAAAACGCGACAACCGGTTTACAGAAGTATCTGCAGGGCTGTAAAAAATATACACCCAGTGATTCTTACTAAAGTTGGGATCTTTGCTGATACCTAAAACACCTTCTTCCGCATTAGCGCCGGCTGTGCTTGTTTTGAAATAGGCGTTTAAAAAACCAACCTGCTTCAGTTGTTTGGTTTCATTTTTATATAGCATGATCTCTCCCCTGCGCTGTGTAACAAGGATGTCGGAATTGGGGAGAATGGTCATTTCCGTAGGTTCAAAAAAAGTGGCCTGCACCAGGGGTGTTTTAGTAAACCGGTCTTCATCCGGAGGGTATTGCGATACCACCCCGCTGTAATCTAATTTTTCATTACCGCCTATGGCATATTGAATGCCTCCCAGTATATGCTGTAAATACAGTGGCTCACCGTACGATTCATCCGTATGACCCAGCTCTGTATAAAAAGCTCTTCCTCCATCATATTCATGATACCAGGCCATGGGGTGATTGTCGCCATTTTTACCGCCCTCATAACTTTTTTCATCAATAGTAATCAGCACATGAACATCCTTATTCAGCTTTTTAAAATTATACCACTCATCTTTTCTTGTCCACACATCCGGCAGGTGTTTGGTTGATGCGTGGTTCTTGTCTTTTACTATTAATTTAGCTTCCTGCTGGCGGGGATGGCTTTCAAAATTAGCTCCTGCCAGGCGTGTATACCAGCCCCAGTCGTACTCTGCATCGGTAGCAGCGTGTATGCCCACATAACCGCCACCCGCCTGCATGTATCTTTCGAACGCTATACGCTGAACGGTATTCAACAAAGGACCCGTGGTATTCAAAAAAACAATGGCCGAATAGTTGCGCAGTATATCGTCCGAAAACATACCGGCATCAGATGTGGTATCTACATCAAACTCATTTCCTGCACCAAGCTGCTGAATAGCAGCAACACCTGCAGGTATAGACTGATGATAAAATCCGGCTGTTTTGGTAAACACCAGTATCTTTGGTTTACCACTACGTTTGTTACAGGCAGAAAAAAGAAAGAGCACAACGCAACATAAGAGAAGCGGAAAATTTTTCTTCATTGTGGAATCGTTGAAACATTTTTTAAGAGGGATAAATGTAAGTTCATTTCTTCAATTTACATTACTCACCTGCAAAATTGTTCGGTACCCGCACGGGATAGTACCTCTAAAATGATGCATGGAAGGGCGTAAAAAACAGCATTATTCATTCCATAATTCCCAACTGGCTTCAGCCTGCGCAATCAGCATATTATACCCGTTCTGAACAGCCGCACCACGCTCCCCTCCTTTTTTCAGGAATACTGTTTTTTCGGGATTATAAATCAAATCGAAAAGAAAGTGCCGGTCGCTTATGGCTTCATAGGGAATATCCGGGCATTGGTTTACATCGGGGAATGTGCCCACCGGCGACGCGTTAATGATCAATAAATTGCTTTTAATGATGGCTGCGTTGAGCATGCTGTAACTAATAGCGCCCTGCTTCGGACTGCGGCTTACCAATGTACAGGCAATGCCCAGTTGCTGCAACACGTATTCAACGGCCTTAGAAGCGCCTCCCGTTCCGAGTACCAGCGCTTTGGTATGATATGGTTGCAGTTGCCGTATGAGCGATTGCTTAAACCCTATAGCATCCGTATTAAACCCCGTAAGTTTGCCATTGCTTATCCGGATAGAATTGCATGCGCCAATTTGCTGAACGCCGGGAGATAATTCATGAAGAAAGGGAATGACCTTTTCTTTATACGGAATAGTTACGCATAACCCCAGCAGTGAAGGATTCTTTTGCAATACAGCAGGAAGGCGTTCTATATTTTCTATAGCGAAATTTTCAAACCGGCAGTTGAGCTGCTCTTTTTCAAATTTTTGCGTAAAATATTTTTTTGAAAAAGAATGCCCGAGCGGGTAGCCAATCAGTCCGTACAATTTCATTCCACATCATCTTTATTCAAAAACAAATGAAAAGTGTCTCCCCGCAGGCCAATACGCATGGATTCCAACGGGATCACTTCCGAAGGGGCAATATTACCGAGGTTGGCATTACACCCCAGCAGTTCAATAAAATACAACTGCTGCGCTTTTTGCGGCGCTTCCCAAATAATGCTTTCTTCCGGGATCTGGGTCAGGATTTCCTGCACCAGCCCTTCCCGCACTTCGCCCGTACCCCTGTAAATGCCCACATTCCCGGCTTCCCGCGCTTCAGCGATCACATAGGTTGAGCCCGCGTTCAGCTCAGCCTTCATCAGCTCAATCCATTTATAGGGCGGAATAATATGTTCGGCATCCTTGCTTCCCACTTCACTAAACACTACGCCGTATTTGGTAAGCTTTTCAATATAGCCACACTTTTCGGCATGCGGAATGGTAATGGAACCGTCGCTCACCTCCATATACGAAATATTGTATGCTTTAAGGGTATTAACATAATCCTGGAACTGGTTTCGGATCAAAAAAGCTTCAAATAAAGTACCCCCGAAATACAGGGGCAAATCATAGGACTGGTATACCTCAATTTTTTCGCGAAGCTGCGGAGTAACAAATGAGGTTCCAAAACCCAGTTTAACAATATCAACATAAGGGTGCGCTATACTCAGAAAATTTTTTGTCTCTTCAATACTTAAGCCTTTATCCATTACCATTGTGATACCTGAACGACGGGGTTTACTTTTTCGTTCGGGTATCTGACTTAGATTAAAATTCATGAAAGATGAGATGTTTTAAAGAATGCGCAAAAATAAGGAAGATTCTGTTTCCCGTGCAGGTTATTCCTTGCTAGATAGAACGTTTCCGCTTGTAATAGGCAATAAGATCAACCACCTGCTGGTTCTGAAGTATGGTAGGATTCAGCTCTATAAACTTTTTAAGCAGCCTTGGCGCTCTTTCCATAGCCTTTTGCAGTGTTAGCAGCGCCTCTTTGCTTTTACCCATAGCAAATAAAACAGCGCTCTGGTAAAACAGGAACAATGGCTTATCTCCCGCAACCTGCTGTGCATTGCCTATCTGCGCTATCGCTTCTGCCAGGAAATTTTCTTTGTACAGGCATCTTATAAGCGCTTCCCACCCGGCAATTCCCCGGGGTTTAGCCTTTACAACATTGGAAAAGTGTATAATGGCATCCTTTATATTTCCTAATTCCAGCAAACATTCACCCATAGCCAGGTTATACTCCGGTTGCATACGATGTATACGCATTGCCGACTCTAAGTACTGTACGGCTTTGCTGAACGACAGTTCATTAATATAAGTACAGGCGATCTTATAATACAATTTACTGTCGTCGCTGTTAAGATGCGAAGCTTTTTTATAATAAAACCTTGCCTGGGCATATTGCTTCAGCCTGTCGTAACAATGGCCAATTGCCTCGTAAATCACATCTTCCGGACGTGCCAGCTCAATTACTTTTTCCAGCGATTCAATGGCATCCCGGTATTTTCTTAGCCTGATGTATGCATCGGCCATATTCCGGTATGCATAATCGAACTTCTCATTGATCGCCAGGGCGTACTTATAGGCGTCAATTGATTTTTCAAACAACTTCAAGCCCTGGTATGCCGCGCCAAGGTTAAACCATGCCAGCTCATTATACGGATACTCATTAATAATGCGCCGGTGCAGCCGGATGCTTTCTTCGCTCCTTCCGGTAAAATCTGTCCAAAAGCATATTTTATAGAGTGCCTCTTCGTTATTAGGCTCGTATTCTAATATATGTACCAGGCAGTCAAATACTTTGTCGAACTCTTCGTAATCGTCGTATACATCTGCCAGTTCAAACAACAGGTTAATGCGGTTATCGCCTTCAAACAGGCTGATCGCTTCTTCCAAAAGCCCCACTGCTTTCTCATGCTCATCCAATGCAAGAAACACATCGGTTTTAAGAATATAAATATCAATGTCGGAACTGTCGAGTATTTCGGCCTTTTCTAAAATTTCCAGTGCATCGGTATACTTGCGGGTAGCTATTAATAAATCGGCCTTTTTAACCATTAAAGAGGCAGAATAGGGAAACTGGCCAACCCCCAATTCTGCGGCCTCTAAGGCTCCGGCGATATCATCTTTATCGTCAAAATAATCTATGATCTTTTCAAAAGCGTCCTCTTCCAGGAAGCCGTGGCTCAAACCGGTCCGGAGATTTTCAAACTGCCTGAGCAAATCCCGCATTTCATCCCTTTCGTTTCGATAAGAATTGTCGTGCATTGTGGTGTAAGTTAGTGAAAGTTAACCCTTTATTCAGAATAAAAGTATTTTTGTAACTTTTTTATTGTATAAACGTTAAATAACCTGTAAAATTTATGATGAATGGTATAGGAAATACTGAATATAAATCATTATTTTTGCTGAACAATGAAACGGAACAAGAACATACCTGCAAGAATTGTTAAAAATAGCTTCATACTGGTAGCTATGTTTGCAATTGCGCAATATGTATTTGCAGTGAGCGGGATCAGGATGAAAGCAGGAGAGAAAGAAAGAAGTAAAGAAGCACGGCATACTTCCGGCGCTTTTTCTGATCTTAAATCTACCATTACCTTTTCTATTAAAGATAATTATACTTTTAATAATAAAAATTACGCGAAAACAGATTACAGGTCTTCCGAACCGGCTAAACAGTCCAGTTCCATTATCTCGTACAAAAAAGGAAATACCGTATACATATTACCTTATAAGCCACAGCCTGGTATCAAATTACCCGGTTTCATCAGCATGAGCCCATCTGAGCCGATATCCAGGTAACAAACATTCCTAAGCCATTCTCCTTAATACACTTCCGCTGCAAAATTTTGCAATTATATTTCGCGTAACAAACAAAAAATAAATTGGTTGTTTGTTGTACAGGGCAAAGCACGCCACGAATTCACGAATGAATGTGTCAAAATATATTAAGTATTCGTGCCTGCCCGTCCGGTCAGGCGGGCATTCGTGGCTGATTTAAGTTGTATTCGTAAATCAGTCCGCCTGTGGGCCGCTGGAATCCGTAGCATCGAAAGAATAGATATGGCAGTTATTGAGCAAGCCCTAAATAGGATTCCTGCGCCCGAAACGGGATATTATGAATATATTAGCGGAACTATAAAATATAAATCATCAAGGCACAGGTATGAAAAATTTATTGCTTCTCGCTGCATCTTTTCTTTTCAGTTTTAATTCGCTTCCCGTTAATGCACAAAAAGCTACATGGACAAAACTATTCGACGGCAAAACGCTCCAGGGCTGGAAACAGCTTGGAGGCGACGCAAAATACACGGTTGAAAAGGGTGTTATTGCAGGCTCAACCGTAGCTTCTACCCCAAACAGCTTTTTAGTAACCGAAAAGGAATACGGCGATTTTGTTTTAGAGCTGGAAGTGCTGATGCCCGACACCATTACCAATTCGGGCATACAGATCAGAAGTCATTTTAACCCCAACGCCAATGATGGAAAAGGGCGCATATACGGCTACCAGTACGAATTAGACGCTTCTTCCCGGGCATGGACTGCCGGAATATATGATGAAGGCCGGCGGGGCTGGCTATATCCTTTAGATTTGAATCCGGCAGCTCAAAAAGCATATAAAAGGGGCGCATTCAATAAAGTGAAGGTAGAATGTATCGGAAATACCATCAAAACCTGGATCAACGATGTGCCCGCCGCTTACCTGGTAGATGACGCAGATGCCAAAGGCTTTATTGCACTGCAGGTACACAGTATTGGCAAAACCGAAGATGCCGGGAAAAAGATCCTTTGGAAAAATATCCGTATTCAAACCGGTAACCTTTCCCCCGCCCCGTTTCCCACCCATGTTTTTGTAGTGAACAATGAACCTAATACATTAACCGCTTTTGAAAAAAGCAATGGCTGGAAGCTATTATTTGACGGGGTTAGCTCAAAAGGATGGAGAGGCGCTAAAATACTGAGCTTTCCTGAAAAAGGATGGAAAATAGCAGACGGAAACATTACCGTATTATCCTCAAAAGGAGAGGAATCTGCCAATGGCGGCGATATTGTAACGAACGACCTGTACAGCGCTTTTGATTTTTCTTTTGAATTTAAACTTTCCTTTGGCGGGAACAGCGGCGTGAAATATTTTGTAACGCTTTCCGAAAACAATGTAGGATCAGCTCTTGGATTAGAATACCAGGTATTAGACGACAAAAACCATCCTGATGCTAAAATGGGTATAGCAGGCAACAGAACCCTCTCTTCATTGTACGATTTAATACCGGCAAAAAAAACAGACAGGTTTGTAAAGCCTGTAGGCGAGTGGAATAAAGGAAGGATCATTGTATATCCTGATAGTCATGTAGAACATTACCTCAACGGCGTAAAAGTATTGGAGTATGAAAGAGGATCAGAAGCATTCCGCGAACTGGTGGCCGGCAGCAAATTTAAAAACCGGCCCAACTTCGGTGAAGGAAAAGAAGGCAGGCTGCTGCTCCAGGATCATGGCGACAATGTAAGCTTCAGAAGCCTGAAGATTAAAGTATTGAAATAACATGATCCGCACCAAATTAATGGTGCTATATTAATATTAGTGCTGCGTCAAATGTGAAACCTGCCAGCCCAGCCTACCGGACAGGCTGGCGGCAGGCTGGCGTGAGAATTGAGGTGGTGAATGGTGATGGGAGAAATTTACTATTGCCCCATCCGACTGGTGTCATCCGGGCGGGCACTGCCTGTTCACCTCTCACGTCTGTCCTCTCACTTTTAACGATAACATACAGGCATCATTTGCTCAACTTTACACTAATAAAAATGGGGCTGTTATAAATAATATAACAGCCCCCGATGGTTAAAGTATAGATGCTTTCTGTATGTTGCGTTGCTTAATACTGGTCAAGCATATATTTTATAACATCGGTAGTAGTAACAATACCTTTCAATTCTCCATTATCAACTACCGGAAGCGAATGATATTCTGCCGTACTGAAAATTTCAGCCACTTCTCTGATTGCTGTATCACTGCTTACCGTACGTAAGTCGGCGGTCATTACCTGTGGAATGGTGAGCATCTGCAATATGGCTTCATCGGCTCCTTCCTGGTTATCGAAAAGCGCGCCGAAAGTAAGCCGGTTAATATCGTTACGGCTTATCATCCCGGTTATCTTCCCTCCTTTTTTTACCGGCAAATGCCTGATGCTTTTTTTACGGAAAATAGCTGCCACCTCATCTAATTTATCGTTTTCCGCAACGCTAATAACATCTTTAGTCATAATATGGGAAACAGGTTCTCTCTTTTTCATATGCTTTACTTTAGATTCAAAGTTAAACTACCGTGCATTTCCGGAATATGATGAAGATCAGGCTTCCCTGCAATTCATGTCAGGATAATAAGAAAGGGCGCCATGAAACTTTCTTTGTGCAACTTCGTGCATTCCTTGTGCGCTTTGTGGTTATTTTCAAACGCCGCCGGAAGAATCTCTAATGATCAGTTGTGAAGGCAATACGATATGTACCGGGTTATCTCTTTTAGCAGCGGCATCCGGGTAATTCAGGAATATCCTGGCAGCTTCCTCCCCGATCTGTCTTCCGGGTCTGCCTACCGAGGTAAGGGATGGTGAAATATAAGCTGAGATGGGCGAGTTATCAAACCCTACAACAGCTATATCTTCCGGAACCCTCAATCCTTTTTCTCTTATTATTTTCATAGCTCCTATGGCCACCTGGTCATTCACGCCAAAAATGGCATCAGGCCGCTGATCCAGCTCAAGCAATTGAGCGGTGGGTTCCAGCGCGCTCTCTACTTTAAAATTGGTATTTATAATAAGTGATTCCTCTACAGGTAAGCCGTGTTGCTTAAGACAGTCTGCATAACCCTTAAAGCGCTGTTCCGTAACCGCCATCCCGTTAGGGCCTTTCAGGTGGGCAATGCGTTTTCGCCCGGTATTCACCAGGTGCTGCACTGCTGCAAAAGCGCCATGATAATCGTCTATGGTTACACTTCCTGCAGAAAACCCTTCATAGTCGCGGTCAATAAAAATCAATGGCAAATTTCTCCTGCCCACATTTTCTAAGTGTTCATAATGTCCGAAATCATAGGTCTCTTGTGAAACAGAAAGAAAGACACCTTCCACGCGGTTCGACAACAGCTTTGTTATATATTCCGATTCCAGCAGGTATTGCTCATTGGTTACACATATATTAAGGGTATACCCTAATGGATGCAACACGGCATCAATACCTTCAATAATGGCCGATTCATAATAGTTATTGATCGTAGGCACAATAACCCCAATGCTCGCTGTTTTTGTATTGAGCAGGTTCAGGGAAACCTGGTTTCGCTGATAGCCTACTTTTTGGGCATATTCCTGCAGGTTGCGCCGGGTATCTTCATTAATGGAAGGATGATTGTTCAGTGCCCGCGATACCGTTGAAGGAGAGCACCTGAATTTTCTGGCAATATCTTTAATAGTAACAGGCTTATTCATATTTCAATAGCACTAATCGCAGCCCAAGTTCCGCTTTTTTCTTAACTCAAAAAATTTCAAACGTTTGCAAACACCATAAACCGTTTAAATAGAATTATAATGTTAAGTTTACCAGCGTAAAATACTACTGATGCCAGATCAAAAATTGCTTGTCAAACCCGACCCGGGAAACCGGAGGTATCATCATTTCACTACGCAGGATGCGGGCTGGAACTATCTTAACTTTGAAACGAGGTTATTAGATAAAAATGAAGCTTTCTCCCAACATACAGAAGGTAATGAATATTGCATTGTTTTGCTGGGTGGTAATTTTAAGGTAAGCTCCGATAAGGGTGAATGGGAAACCCGTAACGGCAGGAAAGATGTATTCAGCGGCATTGCCCATACCTTATACCTTCCCCGCAACACCCATTTTACACTTACCGCGCAAACCGCTAATACAGATATAGCCATATGCCGGGTAGCTACCAATGAAGACCATCCTCCTTATTTAAAGCAGCCAGAAGAGGCAGCCATTGAATTCAGGGGAGGCGATAATGCCAACCGCCAGATCAATAGCCTGCTCCAACCCGGTTTCGATTGCCATAAAATTGTATGTGTTGAAGTGTATACACCATCGGGCAACTGGAGCTCCTACCCTGCGCACAAGCACGATGAACGCAAAGTAGACGCCAATGGTAATTTACTGGAAGCGGAACTGGAAGAGATCTATTTTTATAAAATAGATAAGCCAAACGGTTTTGCCATTCAGCAGGTTTATACAGATGACCGGTCGTTAGATGAAGTAATAAAGGTGCATAATAATGAAGCGGTACTGGTGCCAAAGGGCTATCATCCGGTTGTTGCCGGGCACGGGTATAATGTATACTATCTTAATTTTCTCGCGGGCAGCGATCAGTCTTTGGCAAACACGCCCGACCCGCAACAAGAATGGATTTTCGGCACATGGAAGGGGCAAGACCCGCGGCTGCCAATGGTTACAGCGGAAATGAACAATACGATCTGAAATCATGAGTATACAAAGGAAATACGACTTGCTTACTATCGGGAGATCTTCTATTGATCTGTATTCTGCTAATGTGGGCAGTCCTTTTACAGACATCTCTGCCTTTAACGCGTTTGTAGGCGGATGCCCAACCAATATTGCGGTAGGGGCAACACGGCTTGGGTTAAAAACCGCGCTGCTTACCGGCGTTGGTAACGATCAGGTAGGCGCTTTCATTAAAAATTTTTTACAAAAAGAAAAGGTAATCACCGATTTTATACCCACAATAACGGGTACCCGAAGTTCGGCCGTTATACTGGGCATTGAGCCGCCGGATAAATTTCCATTGGTTTATTACCGCGATAATTGTGCAGATATACATTTGGATATTGAGCATATAGATAAAATTCCTTTTGGCAATTTTAAAGCGGCTATCTTTTCGGGAACGGCATTAAGCAAAGACCCCAGTCGCACGGCCATGTTTTACGCACTGGAGCTGGCACAAAAAAACGGGGTTATCAAATTATTAGACCTTGATTTCAGAGCCGATCAGTGGCACGACCCCCGTGCTTTTGGTATTGTTATCCGCACGATCTTACCGCAGTTTAATATAGTAATAGGTACCGAAGAAGAAATACTGGCTGCCTATCTTACCGATATCAGCCAGGTATCCATCAAACACCAGCAAATATCGGCTCCGGAAATCAAGGGCAACATTGATAAAGCCATACAAAATATTATAGCTACCGGCGTTGATACCCTCATTGTGAAAAGAGGAAAAGACGGCGCTTCTGTATTTGAAAGGGGAAAAGCAGAAGTGAAGATTCCCGGCTTTCCGGTAGAGGTATTGAATGTGCTTGGCGCGGGAGATGCTTTTGCAGGAGGGTTTTCATACGGCTACCTGAGCGGATGGGATCTGTATAAAAGTGTGCGCATGGGCAATGCCTGCGGCGCCATAATTGTTACGCGCGAAGGTTGCGCTAACTTTATGCCAACGCTGGAAGAAGTGATGCAGTTTACGGATGAACGGGGCGGGCTGTGAGAATGTGAGAATGTGGAAGTTTGAAAATGAAAAATCAGCGGTCGGTACGCGACGAAGGAGCGTCAGACCGCGTGGATGGTTGCAGGGTGCAGGGCGGAGTAAAGTAAGCATTCCGGAGATGAAAAATGAAAGTAGAACAGCAACTAATACCGCTGATAGCTGATAGCTAAAAAAAATAACATCAATATGGAAAAACTAAGAAATTATATCAATGGCCAATGGGTAAGCAGCAGTGCAACTACGTATGTGAATGTAGTAAACCCCGCCAGCCAGGAGGTACTCGCTGAAGTTCCTTCGGGTACTCCCGCCGATGTGGATGCTGCCGTACAATCATCTGAAAATGCTTTTGCTACATGGAAACGCTTGCCGGCAGGAAAACGGATCCAGTACCTTTTTCATTTAAAAAGACTACTGGAGGAAAATATTGATGAACTGTCTAAAACCATCACGCTCGAATCGGGCAAAACCTATGCCGAGTCGAAAGCCGAATGGGTTCGCGCTATTGAGAATGTAGAAAATGCATGTGGTATACCCGCTTTAATGCAGGGCGATTTTTCGGAAGATATTTCTTTAGGTATTGATGAGTATATGATCCGCCAGCCACTGGGTGTTTGCGCCTGCATTTCACCCTTTAACTTCCCCGGCATGATCCCTTTCTGGTTTTTGCCCTATGCTATTGCCTGTGGCAACACCTTCCTCATTAAGCCTTCGGAAAAGGTGCCGCTTACCATGACCAAGGTAATGGAGCTGGTAGCAAAATTAAATTTACCCGCCGGGGTAATTAATATGGTGCATGGCGGAAAAGCCGTTGTAGATGGCATACTCGAACACCCGGGTATTAAAGCCGTGAGTTTTGTGGGTTCGTCTGCCATTGCCCGTTATGTATACGCTAAAGGCGCTGCCAATGGCAAACGAATGCAGGCGCAGGGCGGAGCCAAAAACCCGGTGATCATTTTACCCGATGCCGATATAGACATGACTACCCAGATTGTGGTAGACAGCGTGTATGGCTGCGCAGGACAGCGCTGCCTGGCCGCTTCTACCATTATTACGGTGGGAGAACATAAAAATATCACGGAGAACCTGGTAGAAATGAGCCGCAAACGCAGTACCGGCTTCGGACTGGATGAAAGCGTGCAGATGGGGCCGGTAATTACAGCAGATAGTAAAACACGGGTAAACAGCCTTATAGAAAAAGGTATACAGGAAGGTGGCAGGTTACTGTTGGATGGCCGGAATGCTAAAATTTCCGGCTACGAAAAAGGTAATTTCATACAACCCACGATTATAGAAGATATTCCGCTTCATGGCGAAATTGCCGCTACCGAAATATTCGGCCCCGTGATGAGCTTAGTGCATATCAGCAGCATTGAAGAAGCTATTGCCTATGTAAACGGCAATAAGTATGGCAATATGGCCTGCATATTTACCAGCAGCGGATTGCACGCACGCAGGTTCAGGAATGAAGCAGACGCCGGTAATATAGGCATTAATATAGGCGTTGCTGCGCCGGTAGCGCAGTTTCCTTTCAGCGGGTGGAAAGAAAGCTTCTTTGGCGATCTGCACGGGCAGGGCAAACATGCCGTTGAATTTTTTACGCAAACCAAAGTGGTAATTGAAAGGTGGCTGAAGGAATGGACCAGGAAATTTTAGCGGTAAGTGATAAGACGTAAGCGATAAGGCATCGCTGACTTCGTTGCGTGTTTGGCTTCCTTTGAGCCCTTTGCTTACACGAATGAAGTTTAGGCGGGCGTGAAACAGCAAAAGGGCATCAAATTTCAAATGTAAGACCTCAAACTATAAACATGTCAAAAAAAATAAAAACCGGCGTAATCGGGCTCGGGCGCATCGGGCAGATCCATCTTTCCAACCTGCTGCATAATACACAAAATGCGGAAGTAGTGATAGCATCTGATGTTTCACCTGCCGCCCATGATTATGCCAAATGTATCGGCGTGGCACAGGTAACCACAAAGGCGGAAGATGTGATCAATCACCCGGATGTAGAAGCGGTTATTATTTGCGCGCCAACGCCACAGCATGTGCCTTATACTATCGCTGCCGCACAGGCGAAGAAACATGTATTTTGTGAAAAGCCTTTAGATGTTACGCTTTCTGCTATTCTTTCCGCCCAACAAGCGGTAAAGGAAAACGGGGTAAAGCTCATGCTGGGCTTCAATCGCCGCTTTGATCCCAATTTCGCCAGGATCGGGTCGCTGGTAAAGAATGACGCCATTGGGGAACCGCATATTTTGCGGATCACGAGCCGCGATCCGGCGCCGCCACCATTGGAATATGTAAAAGTATCGGGCGGACTTTTTCTTGATATGTCTATACACGATTTTGACATGGCGCGCTTTATAACGGGCAGCGAAGTAAAAGAAGTATATGTAAAAGGAGACGCGCTGATAGATCCCCGCATTAAACAATACGATGATATAGATACCGCCATCATTGTGCTTACGTTTGAGAACGGCGCCATTGGTGTAATAGACAACAGCCGTAAAGCAGTGTACGGCTATGATCAGCGGCTTGAAATATTTGGCTCAAAAGGAATGGCCAAAGCAGAAAACAATACGCCGGATAATGTAATCCAGCATAGTAATGAAGCTGTACAAACTGCTTTACCGCTACACTTTTTCTTAGAGCGCTATGAAAAAGCCTACCGCACCTGCATGCAATCGTTTATAGATTGCGTGCTAAATGACACGCCTTCACCGGCAGATGCGCACGACGGGCTGATGGCTACGGCTATAGGGCTCGCCGCGGGCCTCTCCTTAAAAGAAAACAGGGCCGTGAAGATGGAAGAAATAATAAAAACATAGTGATAACGGAGAAAGTGAAAGATGAGAGAAAGAATGATTCACTACTTACTACTTACCACTCACCAAATAACCCTTAACGATGAACCAAACCGGCCTGCACACATTAGACTACCTGGTTTTTTTTATGTACCTCGCCATTGTTGGCGGCTACGGCTACTGGATATATAAAAAGAAAACCAACACATCCAATACCGCTTCGGGATTTTTCCTTGCGGAAGGATCGCTTACCTACTGGGCCATTGGCGCTTCGCTGATCGCTTCCAACATTTCGGCCGAACATTTCATAGGCATGTCGGGCTCGGGTTTCGCTATCGGACTGGCCATCTCTTCCTACGAATGGATGGCAGCGGCTGCGTTAATTGTAGTTGCCGTTTTCTTTCTGCCCGTATATCTTAAGAACAAGATATATACCATGCCCCAGTTTTTACGGCAACGGTATAACCCTGTTGTAGCCACTACCATGGCGGTGTTCTGGCTGCTATTATACATATTCGTTAACCTCACTTCCATCATTTACCTTGGTGCGTTGGCCTTAGAAGTAACAGCCGGTATAAATTTTAATGTAGCGGTTGTGGCCTTAGCGCTGTTTGCCATATTAATTACCATTGGCGGCATGAAGGTGATCGGGTATACGGATGTGGTGCAGGTAATTGTGCTCATTATTGGCGGGCTCATCACTACTTATCTGGCACTCGACCTGGTGGCAAAAGAGTTTGGCAAACCCGATATACTCGGCGCTTTCGGAACATTAAAAACACAGGCCGATTCTCATTTTCATATGATACTGAAACAGGATAATCCGTACTATAAAGATCTGCCCGGGCTCACTGTGATCATTGGCGCCATGTGGATCAATAACCTGAACTACTGGGGTTGTAATCAGTATATTATACAACGTACGCTGGGCGCCGACTTAGAAACAGCAAGGAAGGGGATACTCTTTGCGGCATTTTTAAAGCTGCTGGTTCCATTGATCGTTGTAGTACCTGGCATAGCCGCTTTTGTGCTGCATCAAAATGGTATGTTCCAGCAGGAAATGGTAGATGCGGCGGGAACGGTAAAACCCGACCATGCTTACCCCGTGCTGCTGAACCTTTTACCCATGGGCTTAAAAGGCGTAGCTTTCGCAGCGCTTACCGCGGCTATCGTGGCATCACTGGCCGGAAAAGCCAATAGCATTTCTACCATCTTTACTTTAGACATTTATAAACTGTATATCAAACCCGGCGCATCCGAAAAGCACCTCATCCGTGTAGGCCGTATCGCAGTATGGGTATCCATGATCATCGCGGTTTTAATTGCCCCTCAGCTAAAAGTGCTGGAACAGGCCTACCAGTTCATACAGGAATATTCAAGCTTCATTACGCCGGGCGTGTTCGCCATATTCTTCTTCGGTATGTTCTGGAAAAAAGCCACATCGGCAGCAGCGTTAACCACAGCACTGCTTACCATACCGCTATCTACTGCCTTCAAATTCTGGTTCCCCGAAATACCTTTCTTAAACAGGATGGGTATCGCTTTCCTGATCTTATCGGCGGTAATGATCGGCATCAGCCTCACCTCAAAAAATAAAAATAACCAGGGACAAATTGAGATAGAAATGCCTTCGTTTAACCTGAGCCGTTCGTTTATCGTTGGCGCTACTATTATATGCGGTATCCTGGCGGCTTTGTATACAGCGTTCTGGTAAAATAAGTTTACAGTTTACGGTTTATAGTTGGATAACCATAAATCACAAATAAAACAATGTTACTCACTACAAAGGAAATATTCAGCAAATGTTACGGGCAGTACGCCGTGCCCGCGGTAAATGTTTTTTTTATGGAGGAAGTACATGGGCTGTTTGCCGCGGCACAGGAAGCCAAAGCACCGTTTATTGTGCAAACCACGCCCTTCGCCCGCGACTATGCGAACGCGCACATGTTGCTGGCAATGATACAGGCGGCAGCGAAAATATATCCCGGAACGGTATACGCCGTTCACCTCGATCATGGTTATGAAGCACATATATGGGATGCCATTGAAAGCGGAGGTTATACTTCTGTAATGATTGACGCTTCGCACGATGATCTGGAAAAGAATATCAGTCGTACAAAAGCCGTTGTGGAAAAAGCCCACGTCAAAAATATAAGTGTGGAAGCGGAGCTGGGTGTGCTGGCCGGTGTGGAAGATGATCTCACCGTTGAAGCGGCTCATTCGTTCTATACCAATCCAAAGGATGTGGAAACCTTTATAAACGAAACCGGCTGTGATAGCCTGGCCATTGCTGTAGGCACCAGCCACGGCGCTTATAAATTTTCCGGCGGACAGGGCTTACAATTACAAATACTCAAAGAAATACAGGAACGCCTGCCCGGCTTTCCTTTAGTGTTACATGGAGGATCCAATGTAAATGAGGAAGTAGTGCAAAGAATTAACGAAGCAGGCGGTAACTTAAAAACAGGCGCCAAAGGTGTACAGGAAGATGAGCTGAAAAAAGCAATAGCGCTTGGCATCTGTAAAGTGAATATTGCTACCGATACCCGTTTGTTATGGACAATGGTAAACCGCGAATTTTTCCGCGACCGCGCAGATGAATTTGCGCCAACAACGCCGGGCAAAATATTTATGGAAACCTATAAAGCATTTATGCTGAAGAAATTTGATTTGATGGGGGCAGCGGGAAAAGCAAAACAATTTGAGATTTGAACCACGAGAAGGTGGGAAAAGTTTGTAGTTTATTGTTTGTGATTTATAGTTGCGGCAGGTTTAGATTTAAACAGCATCCCGCTCAGGCAAGGGCTGTGCGCGGTTCCTCTCCGCGAGCCTGCCTGACGGCAGTCAGGGAGAGGTTAGGTGAGGCGACAAACAGGTTTATGATTTATAGTTTATAATCCGGCAAAATCATTAAGAGATAAAAATTTCGCTCATGAAAAAAAAATTAACCGTTGCGCAGGCAACCATCGCCTTTTTAAAAAACCAGTACACGGAGCGTGATGGCATTGAGCAACCTTTCTTCGCAGGATGCTTCGGCATATTCGGTCATGGCAACGTTGCCGGACTGGGGCAGGCGCTGCAGGAAAATCCTGATTTCAGGTATTACCAGTGCCGAAATGAGCAATCCATGGTGCATACCGCTGTTGCTTATGCGAAAGTAAAAAACAGGCTAAGCGCTTTTGCCTGTACTACCTCTATTGGCCCGGGTGCTACCAATATGTTAACCGGCGCTGCCCTGGCAACCATCAACCGCATCCCGGTATTATTATTGCCCGGTGATATTTTTGCCACCCGTGAACCCGCGCCTGTGCTGCAGCAATTAGAAAGCGCTGTTACGCAGGATATATCGGTGAACGATTGTTTTAAACCGGTTTCCAAATACTGGGACAGGATCAACCGTCCCGAACAATTGATCTATGCATTACCTGAAGTGATGCGGGTGCTTACTTCTCCGTCTGAAACCGGAGCCGTTACCCTTTCCATGCCGCAGGATGTGCAAACACATGCCTATGATTTTCCCGCTTCGCTTTTTGAGAAAAGAGTATGGCATATCCCCCGTTCGCGGCCGGATAGCAGCCTGCTCCAAAAAGCCGCCGGGTGGATCAGCAGGGCTAAGCAACCTGTTATCGTTGCAGGTGGCGGAACCATATACAGCGGGGCAAGCGAAGCATTGCACCGGTTTGCCGCACAAACCGGCATACCCGTGGGTGAAACCTTTGCAGGCAAAGGCTCGGTGATGTACGATGCGCCATACTGCATTGGCGGACTGGGTGCTACCGGCACCAAATATGCCATTGAAATTGCGAATGAAGCAGATGTGGTAATTGGCATTGGTACGCGATACAGTGATTTCACCACCGCTTCCAAATCCATTTTTAAAAATCCGAACGTTAAATTCATCAACATTAATATAAGCGAATTTGACGCCCATAAGCATAATGCCCTCCCGCTAACCGGCGATGCAAAAGTTACTTTGGAAGAATTACTTTCAGCGCTTGAAAATTACAAGGTAGATGGCTACTACCGGCAAAGGATAGCCGGGATGAATAAGGCCTGGGACGATGAGGTAACGCAGATCTACGCCGAAGGTAACGGAACCATTCCTCCTATTGACCAGGCGGTAGTAATTGGAACGCTCAACAGCTTTATGAACAGGGAAGATATTATGATCAATGCTTCCGGCAGCGCCCCCGGCGACCTGCATAAATTATGGAGAGCAACCGATCCTAAAAATTTCCACTTAGAATATGGCTACTCCACCATGGGCTATGAAATTGCGGCCGGATTGGGCGCTAAGATGGCGGCGCCTGAACGCGAAGTATATGTTATTTGCGGTGATGGCGGCTACCTGATGAACAACCACGAGATCATTACCTCCATACAGGAAGGCGTACGCTTTACCATCTTATTACTCAATAATAACGGGTATGCCAGCATTGGCGGCTTGTCGGAAAGTATAGGCAGCGAAAGGTTCGGTACGAGATACCGGTTCAGGGAGGATCAGTCGGGCCAATTAAGCGGTGATATATTACCTGTAGACCTTGCCAAGAACGCCGAAAGCCTGGGTGCCGTGGTGATAAAGGCTACGGACGCAGCTTCACTAAAAGCCGCGTTGGCTTCCGCAAAGCAACAACAACGCACAACCGTAGTTTATATTGAAACGCATTTGCACCGTACCGTAAAAGGATACAATGCCTGGTGGGAAGTGCCCGTGGCGGAAGTATCTACCTCGCCTTCTGTACAAAAGGCCTATGAAACCTATAAAGAAAACAAAAAACAACAACGCATATTTTAAAGTAAACAAAAGAAAAGCTATTGTTCAGGCACATTGTATAAAATCAAACCGATATTTTTATAACATGAACTTCGAAAATATACAGTTGGGCATAGCCCCTATTAACTGGACGAATGACGATATGCCCGAACTGGGCGCTGAAAATACATTTGAGCAATGCATCAGCGAAATGGCCCTGGCGGGCTTTACCGGCTGCGAAGTAGGCAATAAATTTCCGCGTGATATTGCCGCTTTAAAAAAAGCGCTCAGCCTCAGAGGTTTGCAAATTTGTAACCAGTGGAACAGCTATGAGCTAACAACCAGGCCGCTGGAGGAGAACAAAAAAAGCTTTACGCAATTGCTCGATTTCTTAGAAACCATGGGCGCCAAAGTAATCGGTGGCGGGGAAACCGGCAATAGCTGCCAGGGGAAAAAAGAGGTGCCGGTGCTGGAAGGCAAGGGTATGCTGAACAGCAACGAAGAATGGAAGCGCTTCACTTATGAATTAAACGAACTGGGCAAAATAGCCCGCGACCGGGGCATTAAATTGGCCTTTCATCATCATATGGGCACCTGCATACAAACCCGTGAGGAAACGGAAAGAATGCTGAATGAAACCGACCCCGAAAATGTTTACCTGAATTATGATTGCGGGCATTTTTATTTTGCAGGAGAAGACCCTGTTGCCTGTTTGGAACAGTTTATATCACGCACCGCGCATATCCATTTAAAAGATATTCGTCCGAATGTTTTACAGCAGGTAAAAGATAAGCGCATGAGTTTTTTAGATGCTGTGAAAGCCGGCGTATTTACCGTGCCCGGAGATGAGGAAGGCTGTATTAATTTTCCGGCATTAGCTGCTGTAATCAAAAAAAGTGATTATAAAGGCTGGATGGTGGTAGAAGCCGAGCAGGATCCTGCCAAAGCCAACCCGTTGGAGTATGCGCTGGTAGCAAGACAGTATATAAGAAAAGTAACCGGATTGTAAAACATATCTCATTACAACCTGTTCTGTGGGACTTAGTAGTCTCGTGGAATAAAATACTGTGAGTCGCCTGTGCCCCAGGTCATCCGATATAAGCGGCTATTGCTTATTTGTTTTATTTTGGGTTTCGCCGGGGTCCCGCGTGCGCTCAATGTTTCAAGATACCTGTTCACCTGCTTTTCAATTTCTTCCGCCGGTAATCCTATGCCGGGACAACCATCTGCAAAAAAGGGAGCAGACTCTTTTTTGTTGAATCCTTATGTTTTCCTATTTCCACTCATCAAAAACATACACTTCATACCAGTTCTCTCCCACGTCAGCTATATGCAATCTTTTGTCTCTTGCTTTGCTGGCATACTTTTGAGTGATGATCTTTTTTTGCACACTGCCGTTTTTTAACTTAAGATACCGGTATACCGCTTCCGTATAATTCAGTGTTTCGGCACTGCCTTCATGCAATAAAATAACATCCGGGTAATCCGGAATGATCCAGTCAATATATGTTTTATCGGCTTCGCTGAGCATTCTCGCAGAGGGCGATGGCCGTTCATCCGTTAGCAGTAAATCAGGTTGCGCAGTGCTGTTTTCCTTTAGTGCTATTGTATCGCCCGTGCCGGGTTTTACGGGATAACCAGGAGTACTATCTGCAATAGTGATGGTATCTGCCTGCAGTGTGTGAGGCTGATCGCGGCCTGGTGTCAATGAATTACAACCGCCTGCAAACATCATCACCCCAATAAATAGTATTGTATTATTTCCTCCTCTTTTCATATATCAGTATAACAACTATTTGTGCCGCACAGGAAATGATTTACTGTATATTTTTTGAGCGAAGATAATGGTACAATCCATTCAATAATGTTCAATGAAAGGGAAAACCGTGCTTATAGTACCATTTAACAGATTGAAGAAAGGCAAACACCCATGAAGATTTGTTGATATAGTTTGTTTGCGTAGTGAGTATTAATTAATCATGCAAATAAATTCTTTATTAATATTGTGGTTAAATATCCCAACACCTTATTTAACCTTTCATTGCAAATGATAAAGAAAAAGTGGTAGAAAATAGCATGCCTTATATTTTTGTCCGCAACTTTTATTTTAGGATTGACAATAAGTGTACCCAATAAGTTCACTCTGCTGGAAACGATCAGGAATTATTTCTTTCATCCCGCCCTATGGGTAGTGATGATGACGATGTTTATCATTTCCTTTGTTAACTCTATAAAAGTTCTTCGCACAGGCAAGCCCATTGATGATATTAAAGCAGCAGAATATGGCAGAACAGGACTCTTCTTTGGCATATTAGGCCTGGCTACGGGTATGATGTGGGCACGATATACATGGGGGGCATTCTGGAGTGGTGACCCTAAGCAAACAGGCACCCTAGTAGGATTACTGATATATTCGGCTTATTTTGTTTTAAGAAGTTCTGTTACAGACGGTGAGAAAAGGGCGAAAGTTGCTGCAGTATATAACATCTTTGCCTTTACAATGCTTTTTCCAACACTTTTTATTATTCCGAGAATGGTAGATAGTCTCCATCCGGGAGCGCAGGGAAATCCATTAATAAACCCTTCAGATATAGAACCTAAAATGTTTCTTGTGCTATGGTGTGTTGCGCTACCGGGTTATATATTACTTGGATTATGGATTACCTCTTTAAGAATAAGGCTGAGAAAAATAGAAGAAAAAAATATCTTATGAAAAAAAATCGTTTATTTCTATTGATAATATTTCTGTCCGCTATTTCCTTTTATTTAAATGGTCAACAAGCATTTGATAAAAAAGAAGATTTAAAACGCGCTTTGGAACCAACCCTAATGCATTATCTTATAGCGGGATTTTTTTTAATTGCCTTATTTTTTATTGGCAAATATTTATTTAGCATTGAAAAAAGAATAGATGCTCTTGAAAAGAGCGAACTATAAACAACTTCATTATTTCCGTTTTCCAAAATCCTTTGCTGAAATACACAGAGGGATAAATAAAACAAATAAAAAAATCAATCAGCATCCTGTTGAGCATTATTCAGCTTCCTCTTCAACTGTTAGTTCTGTATTGCTATTCACCCTCCTCTGCTAACCTCCACAGCTTTTCATCGTTGATAATGGCTATATCCTTACCCACCGTCTTCACTATATCATCCTGTAAAAATTCTGTCATTAGCCGGAATACCGTTTCATAGGTAGTGCCGGCATAAGCGGCAATATCCTGCCGGCTGAGCGTGATGCCGGTAAACCCCTTTTCATTTACGCCGAACTTTTCTTTCAGCTTCAGCAAAGCATTGGCCAGCCTTCCTTTTACCGGCATATGGGCCAGGTTACGCATGTTCTTTTCGGATTCCTGCAGTTCCTCCGCATAAAACAACATCAGCTTAAACAGTAATTCTGTATTGGTACGCAGGGTGGCATAAAAAAAACTTTGATCAATATAGCATACTTCAAGTGGCTCCAAAGCAGTGGCAGAGATCGGGTACAAGGGATCTGTTCCAAACCCGCGGTGACCGAAAATATCACCCTGCTGCGCAAACCGTACA
>CAYVEI010000014.1:0-5407 GCA_964450515.1 uncultured Terrimonas sp.
TGGTGGCTTTGGCGGTGGTAGCTTTGGTGGCGGCGGAGCAGGCGGAAGCTGGTAATACAGTAGCTTCGTGGTCCGGTACAAATGCTTTTTTTAGGTAATAAAATTCAATGGAACGTTTTGATGCAACATCTGCATCAGCTCTTCAATAAATACGCTATCAGTTCCCTGAGCTGTGAAGCAGACTGAAAGCCGGTAACCCGTTTAAGTTCTGTTCCGTTTTTGTAAACAGCTATTACAGGAATACTTTCGATATTCAGCTTTTGAGCTAAGGGTTTGGCTTTATCCAGGTTAATGCGGGAAAAGGTTATTTTGCCTTTGTATTCCCTTTTAAGCTTTCGTAATGATGGCTCCATCTGCCGGCAGGGAATACACCAGGGTGCATAAAAATCAACAAGCAATATTTTATTATCAGCAAGTAATTTATCAAAATCAGAGAGTGTAAAACTGTTTGCTTCGCTTTTAATCCCTTTCTCAACTGATGCTAAAGGCAGCTTGTTTTTTTCCCAGGCCATCATGCCACCCTCCAGGTCATATACATTCGTAAAGCCGAGGTCATGTAACATTTTAGCGGCTTTCGCACTTCTGCCACCCACCTTACAGTAAACGAATACAGGCTGCGCTTTGTTTAGCTTTTCAAGCCTGGCTTTAAAATCTGCGTCATAAATATTAATATTCTTTGCTGCAGCTATATGCCCGGATTGAAACTCTTCGGGCGTGCGAACGTCAATAACCTGTTTGTGAGCCGCTGAGTCTAAGCTTTGCGCAAACGCTTTTGCAGGCAATAGCTTTATGCCGGTTTCCCCCTGCGCAAAAATGTTCAAAGAAAAAAATAAAGCAAAAACAGCTTGTAAAAGAAATGATTTACGCATAGGCAAAGATAATAAATGATTAAGCCTTGTATATGTTACAAAAGTTACATTAAAAGTGGAAGTGATCCTGTCATTCCTTTGCATATTATTTTATTCTCCTGCTTTAAGCAGTTCTTTCAGCACAGCCCATACATTTTCGGCTACTATCTTTTGTCCTTCGGCGGTGGGGTGTATGCCATCTGCCTGGTTTAACCCCGGCTCTCCTCCCACGCCTTCCAGCAGGAAAGGCAAAAAAGCAATATTATTTTTTTTTGCCAGTGTAATAAAAAGAGCATGAAATTTTTCACTGTATTGTTTTCCCATATTGGGCGGTACGCGCATACCGGCGAGCATGCATTTTGCATTGGGATATTTTTCTTTTACCTTATTCAATATCTGCTGCAGGTTTTTTTCCGTTTCTTCGAGTGGTATGCCACGCAACCCGTCGTTGCCGCCTAATTCAAGCACAAAAACCTGTACCGGCTGTTTTAATATCCAGTCAATCCTGCTGTTGCCACCGGCTGTAGTTTCGCCACTTAGTCCTGCATTTATAACTTTATAAGAGAGCTTTAATGAATCAATCTTAGCCTGTATCAGCGCGGGGTAAGCTTCGGAGAGATCAAGACCATATCCTGCCGTGAGGCTATTTCCGAAAAAAATAATATTCTTTACTGATGATGAAGGTAGCGGTGTTTCTTTTTGAGTGCTGTCCTTCGCTACACCCGCCGGTGTTGAATTTGGGTTGTTACAGGCTGCAGATAATAGCAGCAGCAGTATTCCATAAGTGCCTAATTTCGTCATAACATCACTAATTTATGCTGTAAAGCTGTTAAGTATATTTTAAAAATACAGTAATTTAAACAGGGTTTATCTAAAAGAGCGCTAATTTGGCTGTTACTTTTTTTCAATATAAGGTTTGAAAATGGATATGATACTGAATGTGCAAAACGTAAGCAAAACCTATCAAAGCGGCAATAAAAAGCTTACGGTGCTTCATGATATTAGTTTTACTATAGAAGCAGGCGCTATTGTAGCTATTGTAGGCCCTTCGGGTAGCGGTAAGACTACTTTGCTGGGTTTGTGCGCCGGGCTCGACAGGGCAAGCGCAGGTACCATTGAGTTTAATAAAATGCGGATGGATGACAGGAGTGAAGACGAAAGAGCATTTATCCGTAACCGTTATATAGGATTCATTTTCCAGAATTTTCAATTGATCCCTACGCTTACTGCTCTTGAAAACGTAATGGTTCCCTTAGAATTACAGGGTGAAAAGCATATCCGCCCCCGTGCTGTTGCGTTGCTTGGGAAAGTAGGATTAGCCGATCGTTTGCATCATTATCCCGCGCAATTATCCGGCGGAGAGCAGCAACGGGTGTCTATAGCGCGTGCTTTTTCTACCCGTCCTAAAATATTGTTTGCCGATGAACCTACCGGTAACTTAGATGATGAAACCAGCGCGAAAATTGTATCATTGCTTTTTGAGCTGAACAGGGAGGCGGGTACCACCTTAATCATTGTTACCCATAATTCCGAACTGGCGGAAAGCACGCAACGTATTATCCGTTTAAAAGGGGGGCATATTATTGCAGACGAACCTACCAGTAATACACCACTGGCAGTTTAAAAATTGTACATGAGCACAGATCAGCTTTTACCCGATAAGAAACCGGACATTCGCTGGCTTTTATTAATGGCCTGGCGCGACAGCCGCCGGAACCGTTCCAGGCTGGTGTTATTCATGTCTTCTATTGTGCTGGGTATTGCGGCTTTGGTAGCTATTTTTTCACTGAGCGATCATGTGCGCAATGATATCAATAACCAGGCTAAAACGCTGCTCGGCTCCGACCTGGTAATTGAAAGCAATAAAGCAGCAGACAGTTCTGTTCAAATGATGCTGGATACCCTGGGCAATCAGCGTTCGCAGGAATGCCGTTTTGCCTCCATGATTTATTTTACAAAGAATAGCGGAACCAGGCTGGTGCAGGTATTGGCGCTTGACGGCGATTACCCCTATTATGGCCGTTTGGAAACGGTGCCCGTGGAAGCGGGTACTGATTTCCGTAAGGGACAGCAGGCACTGGTAGATCAAACACTCATGCTGCAGTTTGATGCAAAAGTAGGGGACTCCATACGTGTAGGTGAGCTCACTTTTATTATTGCAGGCACACTTACGCGGGCGCCCGGCCGCTCCGGGCTTTCCACTACTATTGCTCCGCCGGTATATATCCCTTTCAGGTACCTGCAGCAAACCGGGCTTTTACAAAAAGGCAGCCGGTTTAATTATAGCTATTATTTCAGGTATGATGATCAGACAGCAATGGATAAGCAGCTTGCTGCTATCAGCCCTGTATTAGAAAGCAAAGGGCTTGATTATGAAACGGCCGAGTCACGCAAAAGAGACACCGGCAGACAGTTTGAAGATGTTTCCCGGTTCCTTACGCTCATCGGCTTTATCGCCTTATTGTTAGGTTGTATTGGTATAGCCAGTTCCATTAATATTTATATCCGCGAAAAAATACCCGCTATCGCCATACTGCGTTGCATGGGCGCCAGCACAAAACAAACCTTTCTGATTTATCTGATACAAATAACCATACTTGGATTTATCGGGGCGGTAACCGGTGCTTTGCTGGGAACAGTAGCGCAACAGGTTTTACCTTTTGTATTGAAAGATATTTTACCTGTGCAGATCAGTACTTCCGTTTCATGGCCGTCTGTTGCCAAAGGAATAGGGCTGGGCGTTATCCTCTCTTTCTTATTTGGATTGCTGCCCCTGCTTTCCATACGCAGTATTTCTCCGTTATATACTTTGCGGGTATCTGTTGAACCTGCGCCGGCATGGCGCAATCCGTGGCAGGTGCTGGTATTTGCCGTTATACTTTTTTTTATTGCGCTCTTTACCCGGCTGCAGGTGCAAAGCTGGACGCAGGCATTTATCTTTACGGCAGGTGTGCTTGCTGCTTTTTTGTTATTAACAGCCGTGGCAGTGTTGCTGCGGGGAATGGTACGCCGTTTTTTCCCTTCTTCCCTCAGCTATTTATGGCGGCAGGGCTTTGCCAATTTGTACCGCCCCAATAATCAAACGATTTTATTGGTGGTTACCATAGGTTTAGGCACGTTGTTTATCGGCACATTGTATTTTATGCAGGATATGCTGATGAGCCGTGTATCCATGTCTGCCGGCAGTAACCAGCCCAATATGGTATTGTTTGATATTCAAACCAGCCAGAAAGCCGCGGTGACAAAGCTGGTGGAACAATATCATTTACCGCTGTACCAGGATGTGCCTATCGTTACGATGCGCATAGAAGAGATCAACGGGAAGAATGCGGCAGCAGCAAAAAAAGATTCCGTTTCCGGCATACCTGCCAGGGCGTTTGAAGGAGAATTACGTGTTACCTACCGCGACTCGCTAACGAATACGGAAAAGATAACTGCCGGAAAATTAGAAACAAAGCCATATACGCCCGGCGATAACATTTACATATCATTGGAGGAGCGGTACGCCAATCATCTTAAGGTATCCATAGGAGATAGCATCCTGTTTAATGTACAGGGCGCCCTTTTGCCAACTATAGTAGGTAGCTTCAGGGATGTAGACTGGAGAAGGGTGCAAACCAATTTCCGTGTTATTTTTCCTGCAGGCGTACTGGAAGACGCACCACAATTCCATGTGCTGGTTACCCGCGTGTCATCTAACGAAGCTTCTGCATCTTTCCAGCAGGCGGTGGTACGCCGGTTTCCCAATGTATCCATTATTGACCTGGGACTCATATTAAAAGTGCTGGATGAAGTGCTGGATAAAATTGGTTTTGTGATCCGGTTCATGGCTGGTTTTAGCATCATTACAGGATTGATCGTGCTCATTGCCTCCGTTTATGTAAGTAAATTCCAGCGTATACAGGAAACGGTATTGTTGCGTACGCTCGGCGCCAGCCGGAAGCAATTGTATACGATCACCGCTTTGGAATATTTTTTCCTGGGTACGCTTGCGGCAGGTACCGGCATATTGCTTTCTCTTGGGTGCAGCTATATTTTGGCAAAATACAGCTTCGATGCTTCCTTCAGTCCGTCATTAATGCCCATACTTGTATTATTCTTTTCCATATCGCTGCTTACCGTTGCCATAGGATTGTTTAACAGCAGGGGAATCGTAAATACACCGCCGTTAGAGGTGCTGCGAAAAGAAGTTTAGCTGCCGCCAAAATGTTTGAGCTCTTCTGTGAAATTCAGATAAGGATATTGCTCCTGTAACGCCTGTACTTTAGTAAAATAACTGCTCAAAAATTGCCGGTGCGCTTCAGATGAGGGATTGAAAGGACGGTGTTTCACGGCAATGTTGATCTTTTCCATTGCTTTCATTACTGCATAGCACGACGGGTCAATGCATGCGGCTGTAAACTTTTCCCATACATAAGCGGTAGCCAGGTAATTGGGGTGAATCATATCTTCAGCGTAAAAACGGTAGTCCCGCAGGTCATCTATCACCAGTTCGTAAGCAGGGAAATAAAAATGATTTTCAAACTTCTCCACAACATGATGAACCGCCTGTATCAGGG
>CAYVEI010000014.1:5507-16973 GCA_964450515.1 uncultured Terrimonas sp.
ACAGATGCCGCTATGCTTACCGGGTTAAAAAGAATGCCATTTGGGTTTTCAAGGGTGGTAAATTTATTATCGGCAAGCTGCTTAGTAATATGTTCCGTAAAGCAGGAACCCGATAAGAACAGCTTCTGGCGATAATTGATCTTTTGAGGGAAGGGCGGTATGTTTAATGCTAACCTGAAGTTTGTCATACTACATAAAAATAGTTTGGGCCATCATAATACTTTGCTGCAGGGCTTCTGCATTGAGCTGGTTGCAGCATCCCTGCTTCGAAAAATAGCTGATCATTTGTTCCGTATCCATATTACCCACCAGCTCATCATTAGCCATAGGACAACCGCCAATACCCAGCAATGCACCGTCGAAGCGGCGGCAGCCTGCTTTAAATGCCGCGTCAATCTTATGTGCACGGTGAACAGGAGTGGAATGCAGGTGCACGCCAATTTCTATGCCGGGCAGGGCGCTGATCAAATGAGCAGTAACGCGATTTACCTGTTCAGGAGTAGCCAAACCTACCGTATCGGCTAAGGAAATAACGGTAACGCCCAGTTGTTGTATGGTATGAGCCCATTTGTATACAATTTCTTCATTATAGGGATCACCATAGGGATTTCCAAACGCCATGGAAAGGTATATTACTAATTGTTTTTTATGCGAAAGGCAGAGTTGCTGTATGGCTTCAACCCGTGTTAGTGATTCAGCTATAGTACTGTTGGCATTGCGGAGCTGAAAAATTTCTGAAACAGAGAAGGGAAACCCCAGGCAGGCAATGGCATCGTGTTGGAGGGCTTCCTTTGCCCCGCGTTCATTGGCTACTATGGCTAATAGTTTTGTGCTGGTGCCGGAAATATCCAGTTGCGATGCCACAGCTGCCGTATCAGCCATTTGCGGGATGGCTTTAGGCGAAACAAAGCTGCCGAAATCTATGGTATCGAACCCTACTTTCAGCAAAGTACTGATATAATCAATTTTCTTTTGCGTTGGAATAAAATGGCTCCAGCCCTGCATAGCGTCGCGCGGGCATTCAATTAATTTCACGGTGTCGGATGCGGCAGTCATATGTAAGGCGCAATTTAACAAGAAAAACGGATAAGCACTTCCCGCGGGATATTACAGTTCCTAAGTCCGGCTTCCTGGTATTTTTATTTTCTATTTGGAGTGCCGTGCGCAGAATATAAAAGTATTTTGATATTTTTGCCCTCTTTTCCGACTCCGTAGCTCAGTTGGTAGAGCAGCTGACTCTTAATCAGCGGGTCCAGAGTTCGAGTCTCTGCGGGGTCACTAAGAATCAATGACTTACATTATGTAGGTCATTTTTTTTAGGTTAAAATTTGTTGATTTTGAGTGCAAATAGTACAATTCTGGTGCAAATTTTTGAGCAAGTTTCAAACAAACAAATGTATGAAACGAGCTATTGCAAGTCTGTATCTGAACACAAGAAGGTCAAAAAACAACCTCTATCCTTTAAAGGTTAAGACCGTTTATGATACCATAGCCCACAACCTCCTTACAGGTTCATGCATACAGGAATTGTAAAGTTGCCTGATACGAGCGTTTACCCTGCAGCATAATGCTGCCCGGCTTAATCGTAATGAAATACTTCTTCCATAAGGCTCCAGGTTTCGCCTTTTGCTGCAGCATCCGGAAGTGGGATTTGTGTTGGCGCTGTTTCCTTCCACCAGCGTTGTGTGGCGGTATCGGCAGCCATCCTTTTCATGTCGCCGTCAAAATCAGTACCAATATATTCGAAATAACTGAAAAGATAAGGTTTACTGTCAATCTCTTTTACATAAATAGAGTAGTTGCGGATATTGCATTCCGTTATCTTTTTCAAAACCTCAGGCCATACCGCTGCATGCAGTGCTTTATAATAAGCTAGTTTTCCAGATTCAAGGCCGGTAATCATTCCGTAGCGTTCAATCTTTGCTGCTTCTTTTGTAACGGGCAGAGCAGGGCTGCTTTCTGTTGTATCCTTTTGAGGTGCAGTGTTACAGGCTGTCAGAAAAACAAATGTTGCCCATGTTGGGATGAGTGTGATTGTTAGTATTTTCATTTCATTTTTTTTAACGGCAGGTCTGTTTCCTGATGTCAGTTAGTGCCCTTTATTTTATGACAGGTATATTTTCGGCATTGCCATCCAGTTCCAATACAATAATATAGTTCGTTTTCTCCGTCAGGGAAGCGGGGAGTAAAACGCGAAAGGTTTCAGCTCCCGTTTCAATGGATACCTTTTCGCCTTTTATCGTATACGCTTTGATGATATTGCTGCCTGGAATATTCTTTAAAGCAATTACAGCAGTATCGGCATTCAGCACATGGAGGAAAATTTTATTTTCCTTACGGGTTGTAGCATAATTAGGTTCGGGCTCATAAGGCCCTCCCTTTGTATTGTATATAGCTTCGCCGTTGAGTTTTAGCCAGTTGCCCACCTCTTGTAAACGGCTTACCTGTCTTGCTTCGATACGGCCATCAGGCATGGGCCCAACGTTCAATAAAAGATTTCCGTTGCCACCTGCTGTCCTGGAAAGAATGTTCAGGCATTGTTGCAACGTTTTCATTTTATCATTCGGCTTCCAGGACCATTGGGTACAAATGGTAAAACAGCTTTCCCAGGCCGTTTGCATATTAAGCCTGCCTACCACCTGCTCAGGTGTGTCGTAATCCCCAATCATTTTTGAAGCATCAATGGCTTTATTTTCCATTGCGGCAAATTCTTTTCCCAGCCGGTTATTAATGATGATAGCAGGGTTTAATTTTTTCAGGTAAGCATATATATCTTTTCCCATTTCATTGGTCCACGGGCTTTCCCATTGTCCGTCAAAGAAAAGCATATATGGATCGTAATTTGTGATCAGTTCTTCTAACTGCTTTTTCATAAAATTGATGTACCTGCTCATATCTGATTTTGGATCAGGTGCCGGGTTACCACTGTGGGTATGCAGGGGATAGTCGGGATGATACCAGTCGAGCACAGAATAATAAATACAAAATTTGATGCCTTGTTTTTTACAGGCTTGCATTAATGCATTTACAATATCTTTTTTGTACGGCGTATTCATAATATTGTAGTCCGTGAACTTTGTGGGCCACAAACAAAATCCATCGTGATGACGGGCGGTGATGGTAAGGTATTTCATTCCTGCGTCTTTAGCCGTTTTTACCCAGTCGTTGGCGTTGAATAAAACAGGATCAAATTCCTTGTAAAGGTTATCATATTCTGCTGTGGGTACTTCACGACCTCTTGACCAGCCGATTTCCGTACCCCGCAAACTCACCGGTCCCCAATGTATAAACATGCCGAAACGCATATCCATAAAATCCTCAAGTGCTTCGGTGGTGTTTTTATTAGAAACTGCCTGTCCCTTTGTTTCAACGCTTATAAAAGCTGTTAAAAGAAAAAACGAGATGAATATTTTTTTATAGTGCATGGTTTATATTTTATGAGATTCTATTCTTTTTTATGGTTTATCTGAATATAAAGTACAGCACTGTCAATATCAAAAAGAGTATTATTGACAGTGTTTTGTAGTTGCCGATTCCGTTCCATCCTTTGCTCTGTAGCGGTTCCCAAAAAGATTTCCAGTATAGTTTGCCACTCTGTTCTGTATGCTTAACCGTAAAGATGTAAGATAATGTAACCTGCATCAACACACAAACGGCAAAAAGATAGAAAGCCATCATCATAAATGGAACACTGCCCAATACGGATTCCGGAAATAATTTATTCAGGACATACACAGCGGCTCCCAGGGCGGAACCCACCCACAAAGTATATTGGGCTGAAACGGCTGAGGCTTTTTTCCAGAAAATGCCCAATAAAAAAACACAGGTGATCGGTGGCGCAATATGAGCTATTACATCATTGATCCCCTCAAACAAACTTTGGTACTGATTTAATAATGGAAGCAGGCAAATGGAAAGTACCAGGGCAATGCCAGCCGACCATCTTCCTGCCTGTACCAGCTTTTTTTCTGATGTTTCCGGTTTAATCCTCTTATACAGATCATAACTGGTTAAAGTGGCAATGGAGTTCAACGCACCTGCTATCTGGCTCATCAAACCGGATAATAAAGCTGCAGCTAAGATTCCCACAAGACCCGTTGGAACAAGCTGTGTTATCATTAATGTGTAAATTCCCTTTGTGTTTAGCGTTGTTTCCCCATTCACGCCGGTTTGTTGCAGGCTGCTTAAATCAAGCGCGTTGGAATGATATAAGACATAAGCAAGCAGACCCGGCACCACGAAAATAAACACAGGCAATATTTTTATAAATCCACAAAACAATGCGCCTACCCGTGCATGATTTTCATCTTTGGCTCCCAATGCTCTTTGCACAATGGTCTGGTCGGCGCACCAGTACCATATTCCCAATACAGGATAACCCAAAAATACGGCGAGCCAGCTCATGCCGCTGGAGTCGCCCACAGGACGCAGCATGCTGAGTTTATCCAGTGAATTATTTTGTTTCAATACTGCTGTCATGTTGTCCCAACTACCCACTTTGTGCCATGCAAAAAAGGTGATAATGAGGGCGCCGGTTATTAATACAATACTTTGAATGGATTCGGTTACGACTACGGCCCTTAATCCACCTATAATAGTGTACAGGCCGGTAAGCGCAGCAATCACAATAATACTGGTGTACATGTTAACGCCAAATAATGTTTCCATTACAATGCCTCCTGCCAAAAAGGAAAAAGCAATATGTATGATGATCGCTGATATAATGGAGATCAAAGCCAGCCAATCGCGGCAGGCCTTATTGTAACGTCTTTCCAGGAAATCCGGAAGGGTGGAAACGCCCGAACGGATATAGAAAGGAATAAAAAACAAAGCCAGTAAAATAAGTACAAAAGCAGCCATCCATTCAAAATTGCCATTCAGCAAACCGGTATCAAATCCGCTTTGGGCAAGACTTACAAGATGAAGGCATGAAATATTAGTCGCAAACAATGCCAGTCCTATCATAGGCCAGCGCAACGTTTTGCCGGCTAAAAAATAATCTTTCGAAGACGTGGTTTTCTTCTTTTTTTTACCTGCGCCTGCCCAAAGTCCGATAGTTACAATGAACAGGATATAAGCAATCGTGATAATGATGTCGGGAGTGCTGACCATTCTTGTTTATTTATTAAGTCGTTAGAACTGTTTTGACGCTCATTTTTAGGCGAAGTGATCAAGTCTCTTATAAAGAATTTGTGTAATCCTGGTTACAGATATGCGGGATCCCGGCATCTTGCTGCTATCTTATATTAAATCGCAACTGCTACCCGGCTCCTGGGGTGTTACATATGCACCATGTTCAATTTTTACCGGATGAACAAAATGTTCTTTTAAATGCGGAATGTGTTCCAGGAATAATGCTTTATGTCCCATGGCAATGTGATTAAATAATACAAGATGCTGGTGCAACTGGCCCATGTCTCCTACATGTGGCACCACCGGTACGCCAAACTTTTTGCAAAGCAAGCTGACCGTAATAAACTCGCTCACACCGCCTACACGTACTGCATCTACCTGAACGAATCCGGCACAGCCCGTTTGCAAATAGTTTTTAAATGCAATACGGTTGGGAACATGCTCGCCCAGCGCCAGTTTTACCGGTGCTATAGCTTTAGCCAAGGTTTGATGTGCCAGCACATCATCGGGGTGCGTTGGCTCTTCAACCCAGTAAGGGTTCATTTTTTTAAATTCGTTGCAGATAGTAATAGCCTGCGGCAGGGTCCACTGCTGATTGGCATCAAGCATTACCTTTGCATCTGCACCAGCAGCATCCCGCACAATATTTGCCCTGCGAATATCCCTTTGGGGATTTGAAGAACCTACTTTTAATTTCATGGCTGTGAAGCCTTTGGCAATTGCATTTTTGCAGTTCTCTTTTACCTGGTTATCATCATAATTAAACCAACCCACCGAAGTATCATAACCAGGGTAGCCTTTTTGTAAAATGTTCATACGATCGGACTTACCACTTAATTGAACGTTTAGTAAGTCAACCGCTTCTTCTGTTGTCAATACATCTTCCAAATAAGAAAGATCAAGCATGTTTACGATTTGTTCGGGAGATAAATCAATGAGCAATTTCCAAAGTGGTATCCCCCTTTTTTTTGCCCACAGATCATAGCATGCATTTGTAACCGAAGCCAGGCCCAGGTGCACTATGCCTTTGTGCGGTCCCAGCCACCTGAATTGCTGCTCGTTGGACAGGTTCTTAAATGTGTGGCCAAAGCTGTGCATCAATTCTTCAATATCCCGGCCTTTCAATTTCCCGGCATAAAACTGCGCTGCTCCGCATACCAAATCGTTTCCGTCACCAAGTGTAAATGCCAAACCCGCACCGGTTTCTCCACTATCATCGGTTAGGCAGGTAACAGCATAGGAGTATTGCGGGTTTTTATGAATGGCGTCGCTGCCTGCATTGGACCGGAGTGTAAATCTTTTGTCGTGTATTTCCGCTTTCTTTATCATAAAATATTCAACAGCTATTTATAATAACTTTCTGTAACCCAGTTCAGCACCACCGCTTACCGGCAGTATACAACCCGTAATAAATCTTGCCGAATCACTCAATAAAAAAACAGCAACATCACCAATTACATCGCCTCCTGGCATACTGCCAAGGGGTTGCAGGTTGTCTAAATATTTCGCCATTTCATCCGCGTGGGGTTGCTGTTTAATCCATGCTTCCAGCATAGGTGTTTTAACGGCGGCTGGAGCAATAGCATTTACCCTTATGCCCCAGGGCGCGTAGTCAAGCGCCATAGCCTTGGTTAATGCATTCACAGCCCCTTTGGTGGCAACATAAGCAGCATGGTTATCCTGGCCAATAGATCCCACCAGCGAACCGGTGTTGAGTATTGTTCCTTTGGACAATTTCAAAAAATCAATACCATATTTAGTGGTTAGTAAAATGCTTTTTACATTTACATTGAACAGGGTGTCCCATTGTTCGTCGGTAGTAGTATGCAAGGGTTGGGATGGATGAGCCGTAGCGGCGTTGTTGTGGATCGCATCAAGCCTTTTGAATTTATGGGAAATGATATCGAAAAGATATTTCACTTCATTTTCGTTGGAAATATCGCATACCAGGTATTGATGACCATTGCCGTTTAATAAAGATAGTTTATCCCGGTTTTCAGGGCTTTTATCGGCAATACAAACAAGAGCGCCAGCTTTGGCATAGGCCTTCGCACACTCCCATCCAATACCATCGCCGCCACCTGTTAGAAGAATAGTTTTGTTTGAAAGCATTACGTTGGTTTTACTTCAATGTTAGAGATAGCAAAATTACCTCCCGGTTTTTAAACTGTATGACCCCTCATTGACAATTGCTTACTTTATTTTAGCTAATTGATAAATAAATTTGAATATTGCAGCTAATATGAAGCCTGTTTTTGCTAAAGTGCTGGAGGGCTGGGATAATGAAGTGTATGCCACCCGGTATATTGACCGCCCTTATTTCTCCACCGAATTTCATTTTCACAAGGAGTGCCAGTTGACTTATATTGTAAAAGGTGAGGGTACAAGAATTATCGGGGATAGCGTTGAGAAATTTACCAGTGACGAATTGATTCTTTTGGGCAGCAACATTCCCCATGTATGGCACAATGAAAAGAAAAACTTAAATAAAGGTAAAGAACAAAAAAGGCATGCCAGGTCTGTTGCGCTATTTTTTGATCCGGATAAATTAATTAAACTGTTATCCTGCTTTTATAATACAAAGAAACTGGAACTGGTGCTGCAAACCGCCAGAAGAGGAATAAGTTTTCATGGTTCTGCTAAAGAGCAGTTGAAAACGCTGTTATTTAAAATGGCAGCCGCAGAACGATCAGAAAAACTGATCTTGTTATTACAACTATTTCAAATTTTATGTGTCACAAAAAAATATCAGTTACTGGCGGGTGCAGGTTATATCAATACATACCATGCAAGGGATAATGAAAGAATTGACAAAGTATTTAAATACCTGTTCAATAACTTTTCCACTGAAATAAAACTGGATGATGTGGCCGGCCTTGCTAATATGAATAAGCAGGCTTTTTGTCGTTTTTTTAAAACCAGAACACAAAAAACAGTGGTGGAGTTTATTAACGAAATACGGATTGCACAGGCTATCAAACTGATAACAGCAAAAGATGCGGCCATTAAAGCTATAGCTTATGAATGCGGCTACAACAGCATTTCCAATTTCAATAAATTTTTTAAGCTTATAACGGGCAAAACACCTTCTGAGTTTAAGAGACAGGTTTGAAATGCGCCCGTATGATCAGGAAACAGTTGCAGCATTTTATTTCAAATTTTGCATCTTTTTTCTGAATCCGTTTGGCGTTTGCCCGGTGATCTGCTTAAAAAAGGAGAAAAAATTTACCGGGTTATTATAGCCGCACTCGAAGCAGATATCTTTTATAGAATAGTTTTCATTCTGCAATAATTTCCGGGCATGTCCGATCCTTATTTCATTTAAAAAGCGGGTAAACGTTTTTTGTGTCTTCTGCTTAAAATACCGGCAAAAAGCATTGGGTGTCATATTGCATATGCGGGAAACTTCCTCCAGCATAATATCCCTGCTGAAATTTTTCAGCAAAAACTGGTAAACGTCATTAAAGCGTTCCATATCGTTTTCATTTGTTGAACTTTTGTAACCAATGCTGGCCAATGCAGTATATTCCTTTGATTTGGTTAGCATATCAACGACCTGAAGAAATATGCCCAGTTGAACCAACCCGCCGCATTGTGCTATTTCCTTGATCTTTTCAATGGTCTTCAGCCTTGTTTCTCCATGAAATCTTAAACCTCTTTCTGCCCTGTGCATTAAGTCGTTGTATAAACTGATGCTTCCTGCATCATCGGTAACCCTGTTTATAAATTCAAGTGGAAAATAAAGTCCTACTGCTTTTGTATGCAGATTTTTTTTCTTTTTATAATATAGTGCATCGCATTTCCAGAGGTGTGGCAGTTCCGGGCTGGCAAGGATCAGTTCTCCTTCTGCAAAATTTCCTACATAATCGCCTATGATCAGTTTGCCATAGCTTTTTTCAATCCATGTAAGTTCGCATAATTTGTGAAAATGAAACGGGTGATCAAAGTGAGGTTTATAAATTTTTTTCACCCATATTTTCTTTTGCCCGATAATAGGAGCATCTACAATGAGTTCAGGCTTCATAAGAATCGTTGATGTTAAGTTATTAATTATCGTACAGGATTATGGATATACAAGCATTTTACAAAAGTAGTTTTGCTTCCAATGAATAAGGTCCATTAATATATGAGCAGCAATATAAGTATTTTCTGCAAGATGAAATCTTAACAAGATGGTAAAATACTTTATAAAATCAATAAGATCGGCAATAGGTGCACGGGATTTTGTGGTTAGGTTTGTTCAGTCATTATAACTATTTCTGATCAAATCAAACAATTTAACGGTATGCTTGTAACCAGAACGAACGGTAAGCGTGGACATGCTGTGCATTCCATCTTCGCAGGAGTTGCTATGTATTCAGGGCTGCTCTTTTTAATGCTTTTTTTTAATAGTTCCGTAAAGGCGGGTGATCTTTCCGGCGAATTGAGCCCGGAGGAGATCCGCCAAAGCAAAATAAGTGGTACGGTAAGAGACCAGGACGGGGCGCCTGTTGCAGGCGCAAGTATAAAAATTAAAGGTAAATCCGGCGGTGCCCAAACCGATCTTTCCGGCAGGTTTACTATTGAGGCGGGAGCAAATGATGTACTTGTAATAAGTGCAATAGGGTTTGCAGAAAAAGAAATAACAGTGGGATCCGCGCTGGATTATAATGTATCTCTTGAAAAGGAATATTCGGAACTGGATCAGGTGGTGGTAGTTGGCTATGGTACACAGAAAAAAATAAATTTAACCGGATCGGTTGCAAGCATTGGCGGAGCTGAGCTTACCAAGCGCCCGGCAACCAATGTGCAGAACCTGTTGCAGGGAAAAGTTTCTGGTCTGCAGGTAACACAGGGTTCGGGAAAACCCGGCGCCGACAATGCGGAACTGCGCATACGTGGGGTAGGTACATTTAGCGGTGCGGGCAGCAGCCCTTTGGTTTTAATTGACGGTGTTATGGGTGATATGACCAGTTTGAATCCTGATGATATTGAATCCGTTTCTGTTTTGAAAGATGCAGCGTCATCTGCTATTTATGGTGCAAGAGCAGCAAATGGTGTGATATTGGTTACCACTAAAAAAGGAAAAGCAAGAGACCTGACCATTCAATACCATGGTAATTTTCAGGTACAAAAAGCAACCCGGTTGCCCGAACTGTTAACCAATTCTGCTGAGTATATGACCTTGTGGAATGAAGCGAACGTAAGAGGGGGCTTAACGCCTTACTTTAGCCAGGCTACCATTGATGCTTTTAAAAATGGAAATGATCCTGACAAGTACCCGAATTTTAATTGGGTAGATCATGTTTTCCGTAATGCATTTGCCCATAATCATCATATAGGAATTAGTGGTGGAAATGAAAAAACTACATTTAACCTGAGCATGGGTTACCTTGATCAGGGTGGCATTATGAGTATTTATGATTTTAAGAAATACAATCTCTTACTATCTGTTGATACCAAAGTCAAAAACTGGTTAACGCTGGGCGGGAATATCCAGCTCAGCAAACGTGATATTGTACAGGAAAATTTTGGAGACAACGATTTCGTGATGAGTGCTTATTCCGGTCCAAACTATACACCTACCATGATCCTGCCCGACGGAACTACCGGTTTCGTGGGAAGATATAGCAACGATATAGGAGAATGGACAGTGAGAAATCCGGATGCCATTACAGCCAGCGGGTCGAGGAGGATTAACCTGTACAGTATGAGGCCCCAGGTGTATGCAGATGTAAAGCTGGCTAAAAACCTTACATGGTACACAAAAGGCGCCATAGGCTTTAACAGCGAATTTAATAAACGCCACGAGAGCCCGATTGATAATTACTATTTTGATGATGGCAGTTATGCGCACAACAATGCTGTTTGGCAACAGGGTGTACGTGATTTAATGACCCAGAATTTTGAAACTACGCTTTATTCTACATTAAACTACCAAAAGTCTTTTGGCAATCACGACCTGAATATACTGGCGGGCTACAACCAGGAATCTAATTATTACAGAGAGCTTAGTGGATCAAAGCTTACTTTTCCAACTACATCCATATCCGAATTGAATGCCGGTGCGGCTTTAGGGCAATCAACCGGAGGCACTGCCAACGAATGGGCCATTCAATCGCTTTTTGGCCGTTTAATGTATGATTATCAGGGAAAATACCTGTTTGAAGTGAATGCCCGCAGAGACGGTACTTCAAGAATTGCTCCGGAAACCCGTTGGGGTACGTTTCCTTCCGTATCGGCAGGATGGAGGGTTTCGGAAGAGTCTTTTTTACGTTCTGTTAGCTGGTTAGATAATCTTAAATTAAGAGCCTCATGGGGAAAATTGGGTAACCAGAATGTTGGATTGTATCC
>CAYVEI010000014.1:17073-45461 GCA_964450515.1 uncultured Terrimonas sp.
ACTATTAATTATGGTAAAATGAAAAATACCGGTTGGGAATTTGAGCTGGGTCACAGGAATACAATTGGTGAGCTTTCCTATAATGTTAACTTTAATTTTACCACCTTCAAAAATAAAGTGCTGGATGTTGTGAGCCCAACTTATGGAAATACAATTGTAATGGAGGGGCTGCCATTTAATGCTTATTATCTTATTGAATGGGATGGTATTTTCCAGAGCCAGGATGAAATTGACAAAGCGCCTAAGCATCCGTTCAATCCTAAACCCGGAGACCTTAGATACCGCGATGCCAATGATGATGGCGTAATTGACGCAAAAGATCGGGTAGTGGTTGATGGCGCCTATGCTAAATTTTATTATGGCGGGAGCATCAATCTTTCATGGAAAAATTTTGATTTATCGGCATTTTTCCAGGGCGTACAGGGAAACAAATTGTATGTAGGCGGATCGCATATGGCATGGGGTTATACACCTTTTGTACAGGGTTCACCTCCAACATTAGATTATCTTAAAGATATGTGGACGCCGTCTAACCCCTCTAACACCACGCCTGCTATTTACCAGTCGCAATATCAACCCAATACGGGCACCGCTTCAACATACTGGTTGCTGGATGCTTCCTATATGCGGTTAAAAAACCTGGCTATTGGTTACACCTTTACAAATGATGTTACCAGGTCAATTGGTTTGAAAGGCTTGCGCGTATATATTTCAGGCGACAATTTGTTAACCGTTACCGATTATCCCGGGGCTGATCCTGAAAGATCATGTACCGGTTGCCGGTTCAGCGTATATCCGCAGGTAACCACATACGCTGCCGGAGTTAAGGCCACACTTTAATTAAAAATCAGACTATCGTTATGAATAAGTATATAAAAATATTTACAATAGGAATTTTAGGAATATATCTCACCTCATGTTCCAAATTTCTCGATAAGGATCCACTGGATCAATTATCAAGTCCTACTTTCTGGAGCAACCAGAATGAAGTGGATATGGCGCTTGCCGGTGTGTATGCCAGGATACTGTCTTCCACCTTTGATCACAATACCATGTTCTGGGATGTGCTGGGTGGTGATGTTTGCGCCAACCAGGGTTCTGGGTTGATTGCTTTAGGGCAGGGGCTTATTGAATCTACATCCGGTGGTATCGTTTCGGGTATTTACAATGAATGTTACCGGGGAATCAGTTCCTGTAATTTTTTCCTTGAAAATGTTGACAGGGCGCCTATTGCAGATAATATTAAGACCCAATATAAAGGAGAAGTGTTGTTTTTGAGAGCACTGTTTTATTTTACACTTAGTGAATTTTACGGCGGCGTTCCATTGCATACCACGCTCGTTACTATAGCAGATTCTAAAGTAAAACAAAGTACAAAAGCGGAAGTGGTTACCCAAATACTCAGTGATCTGGAAACAGCCATCAGCAGCCTGCCCAATACGGGCTATAATGGTCATGCTGTGAGAGGATCTGCGCTTGCGCTTAAAGCAAAGGTTTTATTGCACAACGGGCAATGGGGCCCCGCTGCTGAAGCAGCTAATTTAGTTATACAGGAAGGAAAGTTTGACCTTTTCAATAATTACAGAACCTTGTTCCTTGCTGCAGGCCAAAGTGGTAACCCTGAAATCATGATGTCGGCAAGGTATCTTAACCCGGATCGTTCTGCAACCGGACCCGACATCCAGTTTGCATGGCATGGAACCATTAATCCCCGCGCTGAGCTGGTTGACGATTATGAATGCACAGATGGACTTCCCATTACATCTTCACCATTGTACAATACCGCTAACTGGAGATTGAACAGGGATCCGCGGTTATTGATGACCGTTAAGGCTTTTGAGGATAAAGTGATCAATTCTGCAGGTGTTGAAATGGATTTCAATTATAATGCCCAGTCAGGTACCGGCTTTGAACCTGTAAAAGGTTTGAACTGGGATGCATTACCTGTGGATTATAGTACAAAAAGTGAGCAGGACTGGGTTTTATTGAGATACAGCGAAGTATTGCTGATATATGCAGAAGCCAAAAATGAAGCCAGCGGCCCGGATCAATCTATATATGATGCTATTAATAAAGTAAGAGCACGGCCGGGGGTAAACATGCCGCCGGTACCAACTGGATTGTCGCAAATCCAAATGAGAGAACGTATACAGCATGAAAGAAGAGTGGAATTTGGACTGGAAGGCAAAAGATACTGGGATATTAAACGCTGGAAAACGGCTGAAACTTATATTCCCACTCTTGTAGACCCGGGAGGAAATCAGCGTGCGTTTGATGCAAGCAAACATTATTTATTCCCTTTCCCGCAAAGCGAAATGGATGTGAATGAAAACCTGGTGCAAAATCCTAACTATAATTAAGACCTTATCTTAAATATACAGGTCTTCGTATGGAGGTAGTGGTTTTTAGCAAAAGACTGCTAAAACCATTGCCTCTTTTTTTCTTGATTTATATATAATAAAATGAAAGCTTCTATTTTGTGGCTATGCATAATTGTTTTGTGCCTGCCAGCCTGTAACAACAACCATAAGTCAGCTCCTGAAATAGCGTCTTATGATATGGCAAAAAAACATACGCTGCATTATGATAAGCCCGCAGTTGATTTTTTTGAGGGCGCCTTACTGGGTAACGGGGGAATGGGTGTAGTTGTAACTACAAGGCCTGATGGGGTAATGCTTTATTTTGGACATAATAATGTATGGGATATACGCATTGCCGAAAAAAACAAAAAAGAGATAGGCACTTTTGATTATGTATTCGGCAAGGTGAGCAAAATATCAGATACCTTAAAGCTGCTTACAGACGACCCATGGTATAAAAAGTACAGCGCTATGGCCCAGGAAAACTACCGGCAGCCTTATCCAAGGCCCTTTCCCTGTGGTTCAGTATTGCTGGGGTTTGACAGGAGAGACGCTGAGCTGCTGGGGCATTCGCTTGATATTTCAAATGGTTTGTGTGAAGTGTATTTGCTGGATGGCAATAAAAATAAAATAAAGCTGCAGTTGTTTACCGATATGGAGGAAGATAAATTATGGATGCAACTGGTGGATGAGGGGGGGAAAAAGGTTCCCAATATTTTTAAACGAATGAAAGTAATGCCGGATCCTTCCACTCCTTCGGAGTTTCCGAAATATACCAGTGATGAGTTTCTGAATGATGGAACACTTTCTTTCAGGCAGGTGTTACCTTACCAGGAGCCCGATGTATATGATGTCCAGAAAGGTCATCCGAAGGACAAGGCGTTCAGGCTTACAGCAACGGGTAATCTCTCTTTAACAAAAACAAGCAGGATAAACTGGGATGGGAACCATGAAGAGATGCAGAACCTGGAAGCCGCCTTGGCAGAGGGAAGTGAGTTTGTGGCAAGCATATCGTTAACAGAGGGATTAAATACAGATGTGCCTGAAGAACCGGATCGGCAAAAACCGGACGCAGCATCATATAGTAAATCCAGGGCATCATCTGATGAGTCATGGAAATCGTACTGGTCAAAGTCGGGTATACGTTTGAGTGATGATTTCCTCGAAGAAATATGGTACCGGAATCTTTATTTTTTTAATTGCGCGGCAAAGGATGGTGTAACAACTCCCGGGCTGTTTGCCAACTGGAGCTACAATAAGATTGGTACTGCATGGCATGGCGATTATCACATGAACTACAATACACAGCAACCATTCTGGATGACTTTTTCGAGTAACCATCTTGAAAAAAATATTCCTTATGTTAACCTTATAGAATCTCTGATGGACGTTAGCCGGATTTGGGCCCGGGATTATTACAAGCTTCCCGGCGCCTATTTCCCGCATTCTGCTTACCCGGTAGAGATGACAATGAATCCCTACCCTGTTCCGCACTGGGGCTGGGAAATATGCGAAACACCATGGTCTGTACAGGGACTCTGGTGGCATTATTTGTATTCTGCCGACACGGCTTTCTTAAAAACAAGAGCATATACACCGATAAAAGAAGCGGTTGAATTTTTAGTAGCATACATGAAAAGGCCTGAGGCAAGAGGCGGCGGGCGCTGGAAGGATGACAAGTATCATATCTTTCCAACGATACCACCGGAGCTATATGCGCTAAGGCCCGGCTTTAAATATAATTATGATTGTACGGTTGATCTGACCCTAACGAAATTCATTTTTAAGGCATTTGAAGAAATGACAACCGTGTTAAAAACGGAAGCAACTGACCAGGTCATACTAAATGATGTAAAGGACATACTGGCTAATTTCCCGGATTATCCTACCGCTGTTTCAAAGAAATACGGCGAAGTGCTGGTTTCTGTTCCTGAAGAACACGACCAGGTGGTATACAATGTTCCATCGCCGCTGATGACTGTGTTTCCCGGTGAAGACCATGGTCTGCATTCCGATGATTCCACCAGGCAATTATTAACAAACACATTCTATAATCAGCAAAATGAAGGAGGTAATGACCTGGTATTTATCAACCTGCAGGCCGCCCGTATTGGAATGCTGGATGTAGAAAGATTTAAAAGACATGTGCATTATTCTTTATTGCCCAATGGAACGGCAACCGATAAAGTAATGCAGGTACATGGCAGGTACAGGGATCATACAAAATATGATTATATGGGCGCTATGGGAATATGGTTCGAGAACTTTGCGTTGCCTGTAGTAATTAATGAATGTTTGATGCAGAGCTATAACGGAACGATCAGGCTTTTTCCAAACTGGGATAAAGCAAAAGATGCACAGTTCCAAAACTTACGTGCTGTAGGTGCTTTTCTGGTAAGCGCAACACTTAAAGAAGGAGAAATAAGGCAGGTAAGCATTCACAGCGAAAAAGGCGGCACATTAAAGATCGTATCGCCATGGGGTAAAAAAGGAACACTAAGCAACCGGGATGGGCGTAAAAAAATTGAATCAGCAATAATTGAGATCGCAACATCACCTGGTGAAAACATTACACTGCAACCATGAGGATAATTCGCTGCTGTAATGTTTATTAAGTATAATCTATTAAAACACAATTATGCATTTACCGTTAAAGGGCATTGTTGTATTGGAATTCAGTCAGTATTTATCCGGACCCTGCGCAGGACTTCGCCTGGCGGACCTGGGAGCGCATGTGATAAAAATTGAACGTCCGCAAAAGGGAGAAGCAGGCAGAAAGCTGGCGATTAAGAATTTATGGGCCGGCGAAAATTCCTTGCTGTTTCATACCATTAATCGCAATAAAGATAGTTTTACCGCTGATCTGAATGATGCGGATGATATGAAATGGATAAAGCTGCTGATCCGGGAGGCAGATATAATCACGCACAATTTCAGGCCCGGGATTATGGAAAAAAAAGGATTGCATTACGAAGCAGTAAAAGCAATAAATCCCGGTATTATTTACACAGAAATTTCCGGCTATGGAAACGAAGGTCCATGGAAAAACAAACCAGGGCAGGATCTGCTCATTCAGTCGTTAGCCGGTCTTACCCATTCCACCGGGAATTATCACGACAACCCGCTTCCCTTCGGACTGGGGATCGGTGATTATTTGTGCGGTAACCAGGCGGTTCAGTTCATATTGGCTGCGCTCATTCGTAAAAAGAAAACGGGGCAGGGTACATTGCTGCAACTAAGCCTTATGGAAACATTAATTGACTTTCAGTTTGAATTTTTCACTACCTATTTTCAGAGTAAACGCCATCATAAACGCTCTGCCGTTAACAATGGGCATTCATTGCTCAGCGCACCTTACGGCATTTATCAAACCATAGACGGCTATATTGCCATTGCCATGATGCCGCTTCATAAGCTGAACGCGGCCATTGCCTGTGAAGCATTGAATCAATTTGAAGAAAAAGAGGCTTTTGAGAAAAGAGATGAGATAAAGGCCATCATTTGCGCTCACCTGCTCACAGGCACAACCGCATCCTGGCTAAAAAAAACACAGCCGCTTGACCTGTGGGTGATGCCCGTTTTAAACTGGCGGCAATTAAAGGAAACGGAGGGATATAAGGTATTGCAAATGGAACAACAGGTACAGTTGAACGATAAAGCAATCACAACTACCCGTTGTCCTGTGCGTATAAACGGTCAGTTATTTCTTTCCGCTAAGCCAGCGCCGGCAGTGGGACAGCATACAGAAAACATCAGGGCTACCTTATCGTTAAAACTATGAGTGAATTATTAGAAGATATACTGGTATTGGATTTCAGCCAGTTTTTATCCGGACCCTATGCCAGCTTACGCCTATCCGATATGGGAGCGAGAGTGATTAAAATAGAACGTCCTGTTATTGGAGATATCTGCCGTACGTTATATGTATCGGATGTAAAGATTGATGGGGGAGAATCCACGATATTTCACGCCATCAACCGGAATAAAGAAAGCTTTACAGCAGATATTAAAGAAGAAACGGAACTGGAGAAAATAAAAAAACTGATCAGGAAAGCAGATATTCTTATTCATAATTTCAGGCCCGATGTGATGGAAAGAGTAGGATTAGGATATGAAACCGTGAAGCAGATTAATCCGCAAATAATATACGCGCAAATCAGCGGTTATGGCGAAAAGGGAGAATGGAAAGGCTTTCCCGGACAGGATCTTTTATTGCAGTCGGTTTCGGGCATCACCTATTTAAGCGGTAATCAAACGGATCAGCCTACCCCTATGGGCGTGGCTGCGGCAGATATACTGGCAGGCACCCACCTGGTGCAGGGCATACTCGCGGCGCTGTTTAGCCGCTTTGATTCAGGGGAAGGAGCGTTGGTGCAGGTAAGCATGCTGGAAAGTTTAATAGATTTTCAGTTTGAGGTGCTAACCTGCTTCTTTAATGATGGTTATGCATTACCCGATCGCAGCGCCGTTAATAACGGCCACGCATACATTGCCGCGCCTTATGGCATATACCAAACGGCGGATGGCTATATAGCGCTGGCGATGGGATCCATTACTTTATTGGGTCAGCTTCTGCAATGCGATTTGCTGTACAAATATGATCAGCCATCCGAATGGTTTGATAAAAGAGATGAAATAAAAACGATATTAAAAGATCATTTGCTTACTAAGCCTACAAAAGAATGGTTGCATATCCTGGAACCCGCGGATATATGGTGTTCGGATGTTTTTGATTATGATACATTATTAAAAAGCGAAGGCTACACCGTGCTGGATATGGAACAGCAGGTGGTTTCAGGGAATAAAAAAATAAAAACTACGCGGTGCCCTGTTCGTGTAAACGGAAAAGTATTGAAATCAGCTAAAGGGGCGCCGGCATTGGGAGAGCATACCTTAGCTATACGAAAAGAGTTTGAGTTATAAGGAATTGTTTTTTTTAAATTGATAATGATGGTTAGACATATCTTGATTACTGCTTTTTTAATGCATTTTGCATTTTGCGTTTCAGCACAACAGGTAAAAGATTTTAATCTCCGGTTTTCTGAACGGGGAGAAGATTCCTGGAGCTCCATGCCCCTTGGAAATGGCGAAATATCTTCACAGGTATGGACGGATAAAGAAGGAAAATTACAGTTTTACCTGGGTACCACCGATAGCCGGGATGGAATGGATAACCTGATAAAAGTTGGAAAACTAACCATTCAGTTCGAGCCCAATATCATAGTAAACGGAAAGAACTATGCAGAAGAGTTGTTATTGAATGATGGTGTTTTCCGTATAAAAAACAGTTTGGCCAACATACAGTTCCGGGTGGATGCCAACAGCCCGGAAGTAGTAGTTTCAGGTTCATCAGCAGTTCCTGTTAAAATAAAAGTGACCAACAATATATGGCGTACAGAAACACGTAACTGGAATAAGGATGAATATATAGCTGAATACGGCGACAACGAAATGCCCTTCAAACCTTTTATGGAAGCGGATGAGGCCTTACAAGGCTCCGGCGGGAGCATGATCTGGTTTCACAGAAATAGGAATGAAGTATTCTGGAATGAATTAATGAAAGCCAATGGGCTTATAAAAGAAGGAATAGTCAATCCCTTAAAAAACAGAACGTCCGGCGCGCTTGTGAAAGGAACGGGGTTACAGGCTTTAAATGATACTGTTTTATACACTGCTAAACCTCAGAAAAATTTTATTATCAAAACAACCGTACTGGTTCAACAAACAGATACGAGGGAAGCATATATTAATACACTTCAAAACCTTGCTGCTGACCTGGATAAGACCGGAGAAGCTGTTGCGCTGGCTGCTCATAAAAAATGGTGGTCCGGTTTATGGAACAGGAGTTATGTTTATTTTAATGCGACAGATAAAAAGCTGAACGATACGCTCTTTCTTTTAAACAGGGGATATGTATTGCAGCGTTATGTAAATGCGGTGGGAGGAAGAGGTAACCTGCCCATAAAATTCAATGGATCTACCCTTGTGCTCGACACCTACCACCAGGCGATTGGCCGGGTATCGGGAAAATCTGCAGACGCCAGGTTATGGGGCGGTGCCTTCTGGTGGCAGAATACAAGACTGATGTATTATCCTATGCTGGCTTCCGGCGATTTTGACCAGGTACAACCGTTTATTAATTTTTATTTGAACCTGTTACCGGTCGCTAAAAAAATGACTAAAAAATTCCATAAAAATGATGGCGCCCGCTTTTTGGAAACCACTCATTTCTGGGGTGCATGGAGAGGCGGGGATATAGGCTGGGACCGAACGAATTTGCAGCAGGGAATTTCAACTAATCCGTATATAAAAGACCTGGTCATTACGGGGCTTGAAATGTCGAACTATTTATTAGATTATTACAGGTACACGGGAGATGAGAAAATGCTGCAGGAGAAAACGATTCCTTTTATCAAAGAAGTATTATTGTTCTATGACCAGCATTATCACCGGGATGCGTCAGGAAAGCTCCTGATTACGCCGGCCCAATCGCTTGAAACGTATATTAATGCTGTAAATCCAACACCGGATATTGCGGGACTTATGGTTGTAACCGCAAGCGTGATGGAACTTACAAAAGATGAGGATGCATTGGCTTTATGCGCCAAACTGCATAAGGAGCTTCCTGCCATACCAACGGCTGTGAAGGATGGTAAGAAGATCATCTTGCCTGTGCAATCCTACAAAAACAAAATAAATGTTGAGTACCCTGAACTGTATCCGGTATTTCCATTCCGGATATATGGCGCCGGGAAAAAAGATACGGAAGTTGCCGTCAATACCTTCAAAGAAAAGCAAAGAGCTTATTCTGGCTGGCAGCAAACGGCTATCCAGGCTGCGATGCTTGGCTTAACAGATAGCGCTGCTAAAATTATGAAGATTAACGGGCTGGCATACGACAAGCGGTTTCGCTTTCCGGGATTCTGGGGACCCAATTATGATTATACGCCGGATCAATGCCATGCAGGAAATTATATGAACACCATACAAACCATGCTGATACAGGCTGAAAACAACGATGTGTACCTGGTTCCTGCCTGGCCTTCGAACTGGAACGTTAAATTCAAACTTCATATACCGGGCAATAAACAGGTGGAAGGAGAGTGGAAGAACGGGGAAATGGTAAGTGTAAAAAAGTACCCCGAATCAAGTAACACGAATATAATTATCGGTTTTCGTTAATGAAATAATACGATTGGTATGAATCCGAATAAAGATGCGTCTAAACATAAAGACATCCCGGTATGGAACGCGGAAAACTGGTTTTACGAAGATATAGTTCCGGGAAAAAGCATTCGTTCCATACGGAGAACGATAAGCGAAGGGGAAAGCATGCAGTTTAATGCTTTGGTGCTTGATATGCATCCTTACGTGGCAGATGAAATTTTTGCTAAGGAAGAGGGTATATTTGGCCGGCGGCTGGTGGCGGGTGCATTTGTATTTAGCGCGGGGCTTGGCCTGGTAGCTACCAATTGTGTTAATGCGTTTAGCTATGGGTATGATAAGTTACGGTTTATAAAACCTGTGTTTATTGGCGATACGATCTATACCATCAAAACGGATATGGATAAGCAACCGAAATATAAAGATATGGGGTTGTACAGGGCCTGCTATGAAATATTTAAGAACGAAGGGGAACTGGTGTTGTATTGCGAACATTTGCAAACGGTAAAATATCGCGAACCGGAACAATTTAAAATTTGAGATTTTATATTGATTAATGATAGAGTTTGTAGTATCTCAAATCTAAAATTTCAAATCTTTGATTGCTATGTTTACCAAAATATATTTTGAAGATTATACAGAACAAACGGTACGGGAAACCGTTGGGCGCACGATTACGGAAACGGATATTGTAATGCATGCAGGGCAAACCGGCGATTTTTTCCCCCACCACATGGATGCCGAATGGTGTAAAACACAGTCATTTAAACAACGTATAGCGCACGGTACGCTGATATTCAGCGTAGCCGTTGGGATGACAGCTTCCCAGATCAATGAAGTGGCATTTACCTACGGATATGAAAGACTCCGGTTTATAAAGCCTGTATATATTGGCGATACCATAAAAGTAAAAGTTACGGTAAAAGAGAAAAAAGAATATAAGAATCCTGCACAGGGATTAATCACGGAACTGGTAGAAGTGTACAACCAGCGCAATGAAATTGTAATGGCTTGTGAACATATATTGTTAGCCCAAAAAAAATTAACCTGATGTCCGGAATGATTGAATTAAAGGGGATAACCTGGGCGCATAGCAGGGGGTACACACCTTTGGTTGCGGCTTCGCAAAGATTTAATGAGCTTTACCCGGAAGTTCATATTACCTGGAAAAAACGAACCTTACAGGAGTTCGCCGATTTCCCTCTTGAAAAGTTGGTAGAAGCATACGATCTGCTGATCATAGATCACCCCTGGGTTGGATGTGCTGCTGCAACACAATGTGTGCTTCCGTTAGACCAGTACCTGTCCGGAACTTACTTACAGGATCAATTGAAATATTCAACAGGCTATTCCCATCAAAGCTATCAGTATGGAGGGCATCAGTGGGCTTTAGCCATTGATGCGGCCACGCCTGTTGCCAGCTACCGGAAGGATTTGTTGTTGCAGCACGGCATTCCGGTACCCGGTTCATGGGAAGAAGTAATTGCAATGGCAGATATGGGCAGGGTAGCGGTGCCCGCTATTCCTATTGATCTGTTGATGAACTTCTATATGCTTTGTATAGCTTTTGGGAAAGAACCTTTTTTAAATGAAGAAGAAGTTATAGATAAGCAAACCGGGCTGCAGGCATTAGATGCCATGCGGTCATTATGGAGCAGGGTAAATCCCGGAATGTTTGATTGTAATCCTATCGCGGTGGCGGAACGGATGTCTGCATCGGATGAATACTGGTATTGCCCTTTTGCGTATGGTTACTCCAACTATTCAAGAAAGGGCTATGCAAAACAGCTCCTTCATTATACAGATCTTGTTAGATTTGAAACTGCGGGTAGCCGTTTACGTAGTACGCTGGGAGGTACGGGATTGTCTGTATCGGCATTTTGCAAGCACAAATCCCGGGCATTGCAGTTTGCAGAATGGATTGTATCATCCGGTATTCAGTTAACCCTGTATGTTGAGCACGGTGGGCAACCGGGGCACAGAAAAGCGTGGGAAGATGAAAATGTAAATCATAATACCAATGATTATTTTATAAATACCCTACCGGCATTGGAAAGAGCCTATGTACGGCCACGGTACAACGGGTATCTGCATTTCCAGGATGAAGCCGGGATACCTGTACAGGATTATCTGAAACATGGGGGAAACCCGGGGCAGGTGCTGGAGAAAATAAATCACCTGTACCGGCAAACGAAGCCTGTAGCTGCCCAGGAGCAGGCACAAGATTGAATGCTTTATAATAATTACAAATGATGTAGTGTTAAGTTAAGCGTAAATTATCAAAAATATAGCCACGAATGCACAAATAAACATTCGTGCATTCGTGGCAGGGAAATGTCATTTTATGATAAACATGATAGTAGTAAACTACTCACAGGCTAAACAGTAATATCGAAACAATGATTATTGACACACATATCCATATCTGGGATATGGAAAGAGCAGCATACGACTGGCTGAAAAATGATACCAGTATATTAAACCGCACCTACCGGTTAGAAGCATTGCTGCCTTCTTTTCCGGCCGCAGGGGTTACGCAGGGCGTGCTGGTGCAGGCTGCTAATCATATGGAAGATACCGAACTCATGCTGGAAGCGGCGCGGAAGCATGATCAGGTTGCAGGCGTTGTGGGCTGGTTGCCTTTGATGGATCCTGTACAAACATTCGGGATACTGGATGAAAAGCTTTTGAAAGAAAAATATTTTAAGGGGGTAAGGCATTTAATTCATAATGAGCCGAATCCTGCATGGTTGCTGCAAAGTGAAGTGCTGGAAAGCCTGCAGATACTGGCAATGCATAATATACCTTATGACGTGGTGGGGGTAAATGACGATCATCTTCAAACAGCCATAAAGGTTTCGGAAAAAATTCCTGATCTTAAAATCGTGCTTGATCATTTGAATCAGCCACCTATTGCAGAAAAGAAAAAATTTGGAAGATGGGGGGAATTGATGAAAACGATTGCCGGTAACAGCAATGTATATGCTAAAATTTCCGGGCTGGGAACCGCATCGGGAAACCCCATCGGCTGGACTGCAGATGATGTCCGCCCATATATTGCCTATACGTTGGAATTATTTGGAACCAGCCGCTGTTTTTGCGGTAGCGACTGGCCGGTGAGCCTGCTCGCGGGTTCCTATGAAAATCACTGGAGAGTTTACCGGAACATCCTGTTGGGCCTTTTGCAGGAAGCTGAAGCGCACCTGGTTTTACATAAAAATGCTGAACAGTTTTATAAGCTCTGATCATTGCGATGCAGTAATACTTCATCATAATCCAATTCCCGTAATTACATGAATTTACTTTTTGGTATTCTTTTACATGGCATAGGCGCTTTTTCCGCATCGGTTTGTTATACCCCGCAAAAGAAAACCGTATCATGGTCATGGCAAACCTACTGGCTGATGCAGGCTGCTGTTTGCTGGCTCCTGTTACCTGTTATAGTAGCATGGATCACTATCCCTCATTTGGTTCAGGTATTAGCTGAAGCTCCGGGTGATGCGATGTGGAGGTCATTTATATTAGGAACGTTGTATGGTATTGGAGGAACTGCTTTTGGCCTGGCTATCCGCTATGTAGGGTTTTCGCTTACCTATGCCATCTCTGTTGGTATTTCCTGTGTGCTCGGAACATTACTGCCACCACTTTATCGTGGAGAATTAGGCACTATCCTAAGCGGCGTGGGCGGTGGATGGATATTGAGTGGCATTACTATAGGCGCAGCGGGTATTGCATTATGCGGACTGGCAGGACATTCAAAAGAAAAAGATCTTGCAAAGCGCAGCAATTCTAAAACGATGTTTTCTTTATCAATAGGCTTGCCATTGTGCATTTTGGCCGGTGTGCTTTCAGCAGTATATGGATTTTCTTTAGACCAGGGGCAGCCTATTGCCGATGTGGCCGCTCAATACGGGGCAGGTCATTTCCAGGGAAATGTGATATACCTGTTCTCTAATACAGGCGCTTTCCTCAGTACTACTGCATATTGCATTTACCTTCATGTAAAACAAAAAACATTCAGGGAGTATCTCTCCCTGCCTTCCGCATCAACAGGAAGAAAAGCTGCCTTACCCTTAAACTATATCCTGGCTATTATAACAGGTGTATTATGGTATACGCAATTTTTCTTTTACGGGTTAGGGCATGTGCGAATGGGCGCCTATAAATTTACCAGTTGGGCCATTCACATGATCATGCTTGTATTGATAAGCACCTTACTTGGAATATTACTAAAGGAATGGATGAACAGCGGTAAATCAACACGGTTGTATCTGATTGCAGCGATCTTTACACTAATCGTGTCTGTGTTGATTTTAACGTACGGAAATTATCTTGGACAATCTTAAATCATCACCCCGCGATGAATGCACTCAGCGAAATAGCCTATCATATTCCCGAACTTCCGGTAACATCTCCCATCGTTATTATTGGAGCTGGTAGTATTGTGCAAACCGCGCATCTCCCTGCTTATCGCCTGGCAAAATTTTCAGTGGCGGGCATTTTTGATCCTGATCATGAAAAAGCAGTAAAAGTTGCACGTGATTTTCAAATACCGGTGGTTTATAACAGTATAAATGAGCTTATTTCAAAAAATGGCACCGAAGTTATTTATGACGTGGCAGTACCGGGTAGTGCTATGAGTGATGTGCTTGAGCAACTGCCCGACCATGCTTTTGTATTATTACAAAAGCCGATGGGAGAGAACCTGGAGCAGGCCAAGCGCATACTTGAACTATGCAGGCAAAAGAAAATAACAGCAGGTATAAATTTCCAGCTTCGCTATGCGCCTTATATACTTATGGCTAAAAAGATGATCGCCGGCGGATGGACTGGTGATATTTGTGATGTGGAAATTTACGTAAATGTATATACGCCATGGCACCTGTGGGGTTTTCTTTTTAAGGCTCCGCGGGTGGAAATTTTATACCACAGTATTCACTACATTGATCTTGTGCGGAACCTTCTTGGTAATCCTTCAGGTATATATGCCAAAACCACGGGGCATTCCAAAATGAATGCATTGCATTCTGTTCGTTCCAATATCATCATGGATTATGGAGATATGGTCAGGGCAAATATTTTAACCAATCATGCGCACGAATTTGGCTTACAAAACCAGGATGCCTATATTAAGATAGAAGGAACAAAAGGCGCTATAAAAATACGGATGGGTTTACTGATGAATTATCCTGAAGGCGTTCCGGATCAGTTTGAATATGTCTTATCAGATGATAGCCTCTCTCCTGAATGGAAAACCTTGCCTGTCAATGGCTCATGGTTCCCCCATGCGTTTATAGGTTCTATGGCGGAGATCATGAAAGCAAAGGCGGATAACACCTATATACCAGATAACTCGGTGGAGGATTGCATATATACTATGGAATGTGTGGAAGCCGCTTATACTACAGGAAAATTGTAGTATGGGATGCACCCTGATAGCAACAGTATTACCTCGTTTTAAGCGTTATGTTCAGCAATTGCTGGTTACGCAAAACCGTAACCGGTATTTGACCCGTCCAGTTCAGCAACTGGTATACATCCATCAGTTGCTTTACATCTGCAATGGCTTTACCACCGGCAGAACGGATAACATCTTTGCTCCTCAATCCTGATAAAGATAAGAGGCTGGTTTCTCCTGCTGATAATACAATGACGCCTGTTTCATCCGGAAGTCCGTAGGCTGAGCGATCGCCCAAACCATCAACAGATTTTACGGTACCCCCGAGGAATGATACCGCAACGGATTTATCTTCTAATCCTGCATCTGTTATCAATACCGGTAATTGTGGCTGTAAGGCTATTTTTTTTAAAGCAGGCTTTTTTACGCCGAAGGCATTCATCGGGAAATTCCTGAACCCCGCTTTAAGCGCGGGAGAATTAGCCGCAACCGTATAATCACCCTTTGAAGGATCAGCAAACAACGGATCCCCTGCCAGGCTGTGCTTATCTGTTCCCCTGCTTTGCGCGTCATGCAGTGCAGCGCTATCGGGAAATAAATTGTAGTCAATGCTTTTTCCCCAGTCGTTAACCTGTATGGGCGCATATTTTTTCATTACAATGTTTCTTTCAAATACATCGCCGCTGTTCTTAAACCATACATGCGGATGAAAGGAGTTATTGATCATGATGTTATTCTCTACTACCCGGTAAAATCCTTCCCGCAGCTTAAGCCCGCCGTTCAAACAAAGATTATTGTAAATATGATAATTGGATGAGCCGTCATCAAGGTCAATATCCCATCCATGATCACAACGGAAGCGGTTGTTGCGGATAATGGTTTGTTTTTGCGCGTCAAGCAGGATCAGCTCAGGGTGAGCCGCCACCAGGCTGTCCATATAATTCCTGTCCGGAGCCCAGAAACGATCGCGGCCCCATGAATTAAAGGAACCATGATCACCTGTTTCCCGAACGGTATTAAATACATCATTGAACTCCAGTATATGCCCGCCAAAACAACCATCGCCGATATTTATTCCTGCACGCGAAGTATGGTAAATACTGTTATGACTAACGGTAATGGATGCTGCCACTTCTATCTGCACCCCTGTTGCCTGCTTTTCAATATCGCCGAGGTCGTGAAAGAGATTGTCGGTAACAATACATTCCTGTGGAAAGTTATGGGTTAATGGCCCCTGTGTTTTATCTAACTGGTTGTAAGGAATAAAATTTTCATACCCGAAGGATGGAGAACGAACCGCTTTTGTGTCCCCAATAAAACATACCGCGTTAGCGCCGGTATTATAGATATGACACCCGGTTACCGTATCTCTTTTATTATAATTGCTGAACATAATAGCATTGCCTCCGATGCCTTCAAAAATACAATCTGCTATTTTACAGTTTTCGGTTCCGTCTAATAAAACAGCGCCGCCCCTGTAAATCGTCCAGTCGCTGCGCAGCAGCGGCTCTTTGGTATCCATAAATGTTCTTTCATTATGTGCAAAATGCAGGTTGAGTAACTGCACATTTCGTAAAGGGCTGCTCATGCTTCCTTTTAATTCGATACTGTTTTTCAAGTGCGATACTTCAATAAGCGCATCGTTCAGGTTTACTCCTTTGGGTGGATAATAATAGAGCAGGTATTTTGCTTTATCTAACCACCATTCTCCCGGTGCATCCAATTCTTCAAAAATATTTTCAACAAAACGGTACTCCTTGTGCATTTCATTCGGGCGGTTATTCTGCCATCCGCCTTCTAATTGTACGTTTCCTCCGGTATCAACGCCGGTTATACGATAATGAAATCCGCCCCATTCGTAGGCATGCAGCGCATGCACATACCCGCCTTCCGGGTTTTTCCAGCGTTTTACCCTTTCGGGGGCGATAGCATCGGGGGCTGTTCCATGAAATATTCTGGCAGCGGAATCATAATCCGGGTATCGCGCCAGGGGTTGCAGTTTTTGATTGATGTAGAGTCTTTCAAAAGAAACGCCTGCAGGAACAGTAGCCACATATATTCCGTTCTTATAGGGTTTCCATTGCAGGTTGAGGCGTTTGCCTGCGCTGATGGTAACCTTTTCGTTAGCATATGCTTTAATTTGCAGCGAAGCAGGCAAAAAGCCGGCAGCGTTAATTACAATGGTTTTATCTAAGTAGTAAACGCCCTGCCGCAGCTCAACCGATACCGCTTTATTTTTGTTATAACTGCCAAGGGAATGGTCAACTGCCCGTTCCAGCGTTTTAAAAGGACGGGTAATTGTACCCGGGTAATTGTCGTTACCATTAGGAGCTACATAAATTTTAACCTGCGATATGGCAGGTAAAGCCAGGAGCAAAAAGCATAAGCACAAAAAAACATTTCTGTTAAGCAACTTCATATAAAACCGGGTTTTCGGGTATAAAGTTAAATTAATGATCACACCCTGTAGAGCGCAAGATAAGATAAGTGGGGGCTGTGCAGTTAACGGGTATTAAAATTTTCGATGTTCAGGTATTCGTATAACACGCCAAACCTTCCGGCTAAATCCGTTCCCTGCAGGATAATCAAATAACTGCTTTTACTTTCCGATGTGTAAAAAGAAACTTCGGCTTCTCCTTTTTTATCAGTGATGATATCAGGATTCCAGTAGATCGTTGAGCGCAGATCGGGAAAAACATTTTCTTCGTTGGCTGAAGTATATTTAGGACTGTAAAATTGTTTTGCAATAACCGGCACAAGCGGTTTATATAAATAAATACCCGGCGTTTTTTTCATAAATGGCCCCTCGCCGGTTTTAGTGGTTATTTCAACAAAAACCGGGGGATCCATAAAATTGATCTTCATGGGATCATAAAACTTAGACTGGTATGCTAAATTGTACTTTACACTTTTCATTACCTCTATTCCTTTCACATCCTCTGCGGAATAATACTGTAAAATATCAATAGGGTCCATTTCAAACCAACCCAAATGCGTTCCGTCAATTACGATCTCTACCTTGCTTTTACCAATAACGAAAGGTGCGCCGCGTATCACGGGGAATCCCGGTATCTGCCTGCCTAAAACATGAAGCAGATCGTCTTTAGGTGTTGCATCTAAAATTTTTTCGGTAATTACCTGGTCAGCGCCCCCGTCTTCATTGAGATTTTTTGAACCCTGAATTTTGCGCTTTGCATGGATCACTACTTCTTCAAGAAAATTGCCTTCTTTTTTCATTTGTTGCCAGAGCAACTGCTGGTTTGATATGTATTTTCTTGATGCTGTATCAAACAACAGGTTATCCTGCCAATACCCGGGCGTTCCGTTAGTGTAAAGCGGGTAGGTTTTGGAATTGACTGCTATCCCTACATTGAAAGCCTTATTTTTTTTATTCAGCGCCCTTAGTACCATCCCTGCACTGTCTTTTAAAAAGTAAGGGAATTTTTTAAATGTAAAAAAGCCGGCAGTATTGGTTATGGTATCCATAAAAAAAGAACCGTCACTACCTACTTTACCAAACAAGGCTACATTTACATGAGCGAGCGGCTTGTTGAAAGCGTTGGTAACTTTTCCGGTAATGCTAAATTCCTGTTCCTTTTCAAAGGCAGGCTGCGGTAGCTTCCATTCGTAATTTACCCAGCCCTGTGTCAGCATCAGTGCTTCCGTGGCTTCGCTGTAAGGATTTTTGATGTAAAACCAGGGGTCTTCTATGCTTCCCTTCAAATCGGCGCTCAGCAGCATATAGCTGATAATATTTTCACAGTCAGCAGTAAATTTTACCTGGGCTGTATCAATTACAGCTATAGAGAAGCTGCCTGTAACGGGCGCTCCATTGGTGTTCTGTGATCTTATTTTTAGTGAAACGCTGTCTTTTTGCCGGTATTGGGTTTTGTGGGGTGCTGCATATAACCTGATTGCTTCATCGTGCCATATAAAGGTGATGCGTTCGTTTAGCGGGTTCATATTACTGTCGTACAAAGTAAACTTTGTAATGCCCTGGGGAAACATGGCTTTCGCCAGCTTTGCTTCGGCTTCTTTTTTTGTGAGGTTAATTTTTGCGCCGGCATAAGTAATGCCTCCTGACCGGCCTGCTAAATAATAAACAGCAGGCGCATGGTTTTGCGCGGCAATGATTTTAACAGTAATGCTATCACTGTCTTTTTTATTGATAACCCGGAGCGCTATGCCTGAAGTTTTTACTCCGGGCAGATCATACACCAACCCGTTGCTAAGTTCTGCCATATATGTTTCCCCGGCTTTGGGCGTAAAGCCCACTATCCCCATTCCTTTATGAACAGACGCGAATTGTGCTACGGTATTACGTTTACTGTTTTTAATAACCCCGCTCACCTCCACAGCTTTTCCGAAAATGCTGATGGCTTTAAAGCCAATATTTTGCGGGATGCCCGCTACGAGGCTGCCTCCTTCGGGCAAAAACTGAATATCTATTTGCGGCGTGCCTGAATTTCTAACGGGAATGCTTAGCTGCAGATCATCCTTTGATGCAATTTCCAGAACAATATTCCTGTTTGTGCTGATGGCTTTAAGCGTTGTATCAATATAAATGTTACCGTCGGCGTCTGTAGCGGTTCTAAGCTTTAAATAATTTCTAAGGCCCGAACGAAGCTTTACCATTGCATTGGTGTAGGCAAGCGGTGTTGCATTCCCGCCTTTTAATACGGCATATAAAACAAAGTGATTGTTGCTGAAATCAATTCTCCTGATATCCGCTTTCCATTGCTCCGATCGGGCATCAATTACTTTAAAACGGCTTTCAAAAAACAGGGAGTCGCCAAAGTTGCGCATCCAGTTGGTATAGGCTCTTAAAATGTAAGCCCCTTGTTTAAAATCATCCTCCGGCAACGCAATGCAACTGCTGAACAATCCAAAGAATACCGGAGCGCTGGTTCTTTTGAGCACTTCACCTTCTTCGTTAATGATCTCAATATAAGCAATGCCACTACTGTCGGCGGGTTTATGTTCGGCTGCACCCAATACATACCCTTTCAGCCATAGGGTGTCGTTGGGCTTATAATAAGGCTTGTCGTGATGAATAAATATTTTTTCACGGGGAAATTTATCAGCTATAGTATCGGATGCAGACAATTTGCTGATAAATTCAGCAGGTTGGGCATGGGCCGCACTTGAAATGACGAACAAAGCGATAAAAACCAGGAATGCTTTTATCCCGGACTGAATAGTGCTTTTCACTTCTTTCATGCCGGGAAGATATAAAAGAAAACCAGGAGCAAACAAGTGAATGATCATCGTTTCCTGTCTTTCTTATCCTTTCTGCTGCGACAAATACGTAATGAGCGATGCAAATTCCTCATACGATAAAGCGTTCGCTAATCCGGGAGGCATCATGGATGTTTCCTGTTCCTTACGTTCCTTAATGTCTTTGGTATTGATGGTATGCGCGGCTCCGGTAATATCGCGCAAAATAATCCTGTCTGCCGATTCTCCCGTTACAAAACCCATCTGGCTTTTACCGTCTATTGTAGTAATAAGCACTGTGGCAAAACCCTGGGAAATGGAAGCATTGGGTTTGAGAATAGACTCGGCAATTTGCTTACGCGTCATAATAGAACCTATCTGACCCATAAAAGGACCCTTCATGGCTTCACCTTTATTAATACTGTGGCAGGCAATGCAGCCCTGCTGAACGAAAAGTTTTTTACCCATAGCGGCGTTGCCTTTAATTTTATCCATAGCAAGCATAATATCTTCTATAGATGATTTTCCGATCTGGCCTTTTTGATTCCTGATCTTATTCAGATCAATTTTGGCTTCATGCACTGATTCGGTTTCTTCTTCACCGCCAAACTGGCTGATGCCCATCCTCAGCTTTCCATTGAGCGTAGCAAAAATATCTTTTTTGGCTGCATCCGATTTGTTCCATTCCTCCGTGAGGAACGCGTTGATCTTATCTGAAGCCGCCCAGGTTATAGGTTTGTAGTAAGGCCCGTGTGTATCCGGACGGGTACTCCACCACCAGGAACCATCATACGGAGCTTCTGTTTTGTAAAGACGGCCCAATGTAGTAAGGATCTGCGCTTTCAATGTTTCATCCTGCGATTTACTGTAAGCAGCGATCAGTCCGTCCACAGCTTTTTGATCGTGCATATAGCGCAGGGCCCATAGTGCCAGCGTGGAATTTTGGGAACCGATGGCGGCCACACAGGCATCCACCGCGTTCAGTTCTACCAGGGCCCTTACGGCAAGATGAGCGGGAATGATAGCGGTGTTGGGGGTGGCATGAGGTCCTTCTTCTCCTGCAGGAGGAGATACAAATGATGCGGGAACCGGTATTTGCAGCAATGCTTCTGCTGCCGCTGTGCGGCCCAGGCGGCCCAAGCCGATGATGGATGCTATCTGAACACGTGGTGAACCATCTTTTAACCCGTTGATAAAAGGTTCGATCGGTACTTCTTTTAAAAGAGGTTTCCGGTCGGCAAGCGCACGCAGCGCGAATTCCCTCACGGCCTCTTCCGCGGTAAGCTCAACTAAATTTTTGGTGCCATCTTTGCCTGCAACCTGTGCATAGGTATAAATTCCTGCCACGCGGGCATACAACGGAATGCTTTTGTCGGTTGCCATTTCCCATGCCGCTTTGCCGGCTTTCTTTGGCGAACGGCTAAGCAGTTCCTGCTGTGCGCTCAGCCTGGCTGCGGCGCTGCCGGATTTTAACAGCGACTGCAGTTCGCTTATGGAAGCAGCTTTAAGATCGGGGAAGGGTTTGTATTCCCAGTTTTTGGGTACAGCACGTACCACAAATCCTTTACTTGAATCTCCCGAATAGCCGGCGCCATCCCATGCAGAAAGATAGAGCCTTCCGGAAGCATCAATATCTAAGTCGGTAACCTGTGGTAATTTAATGAAATCTTCCTCCTCCTGTGTGTAGCTTCCCCCTGATGGGCTTACCCTGTGGATATACACCTGACTTCTTCCCCAGTCCGCCATCATGGGTACGTTGTTGTATTTATCCGGCCAGGTGGCGTCATCCATAAAAAGCGCGCCGGTACCGGAGCCGCCACCCAGGTCAACCATGGCAGGAATGATCTCTTCCGTGAAATGTTTAAACAATACGGGGTATCCGTATTCGCCAGATTGCAACTGGTGGCTGAAACGGATGTTCCAGCCTCCCCCGTCATTGGTATTGTCGCGGGTGAAAATATTCATATAAGGGTCAATCGCCACATCGTATATATTACGGAGCCCATGTGAGTATATCTCCATCTCTGTACCGTCAGGGCGTACCCGCACAATACCTCCGCCCAGCATGGTTAATTTTTTCCCATCTCGATCTACAGCATCGTGAAAACCAAAATCTCCGGTAGCAATATATATCCATCCATCTATCCCCATACGAATACCGTTAGTGGCGTGATCGGTTCCGCGGCTTTTAAGAAATGTAGGGTTGCTGATATGTTCGATCAGTGGTTTGGCCGGTCCATCGGCAACACCATTGTTATCCTTATCTTCAAAAACCACCAGGTCCATTCCCGTGGCAACACTATCTGCGCCGAATTGGGTATGCAGCACAAAAAGCCGGTTACCAAGGGATATGATCCCGCGGGGATTGTCTACTGCGGCATATTCCGTATGGCTATCCATTATACCGTCATTGTTGCAATCCACTAATCTGATGATCATACCCTTGCCGGGTTCTTTGCCCAGTGAGCCGATCATATCCACACCAACGTACACTTCGCCTGTGGCTGCTACTGCAAGGCAGGCAGGACTGGGAGTAAGATCGGGGCCTGCAAAGCCGGTGATCTGAAGCTCATCCGGCCAATTTAAGCTGGCGTTCAGCGAATCAATAGATGCTAATGCATTGTTTCTTTGCGCGGGTTCACAGTCTTGTTGTTTGCCTGTATGGCAGCCAGTAAACAGCAGCAGGGTACAGGCGAGGCTTAATGTAATTCTCATCATGTAAGTATGTTAAAAAGGGGCTTAAAGTAATGCATTCTTAGCGATTTTAAAAAAACTAATCCGGGGTGATTGTTATTTTCTTTTTCGGCTGGTTGTATTATATTGCTCACTAAACGATGCTGCATTGTTGCAAAAAAACTGATAAGCCTTAAATGTGGGGTCATGATGAAATGTTTGAATACAGTATTTACCGGATTTTTTCTTCGTTTCCGGAAGTATGGAAACGTATATGTTTTTGTGCTGCTGTTATTATTTGCATCAACTGTAGCCATGGGGCAGGAGCTCCGTTACATATACAAAAGCGGCGAGAACGGCTATCATTGTTTTCGCATACCCGCTATTGTTACTACCACCAGCGGAACCCTGCTCGCATTTGCGGAAGCGCGGCGGAATAATTGTGGTGATGCTGGCGATATTGACCTGGTGTTAAAACGTTCCTTTGATGGCGGCCAAACCTGGAGCGCGATAGAAACCATATGGGATGATGGCGCTAATACATGCGGAAACCCGGTTCCTGTAGTAAACAGCAGTACCGGTGCTATTATCCTGCTTTCAACCTGGAACCTCGGCACAGATCATGAGAAGGATATTATTGCAGGAACAAGCCGGGATACGCGCAGGATATTTGTATTTTCCTCTGCTGATGATGGCAGTAGCTGGTCTGCTCCGGGGGAGATAACAAAGGATGTAAAAAAAGACGACTGGACATGGTACGCTACCGGCCCGGTGAATGGTATACAGCTCCGGAAAGGAAAACGTAAAGGACGGCTGGTTATTCCCTGTGATCATATTGAAGCGGCATCCAAAAAATACTTCTCGCATAGCATTTATTCGGATGATGGAGGAAGCACCTGGGTATTAGGCGGCACAACGCCGGAGGATATGGTTAACGAATGCACGGTAGCCGAATTGCCCAATGGTAACCTCATGCTGAACATGCGCAACTATGGGCCAACACGGCATCGAAAGGTTTCCATCAGTAAGGATGGGGGAGAAAGCTGGTCTGTGCCCAAAACCGATACCGCGCTTACAGAACCTGTATGCCAGGGCAGCCTGCTGTGGTATGCCTACCCCGGCAAGAAATCGTTCCTTGCATTTTCCAATCCTGCAAATGCAGCCTCAAGAGTAGCCATGACCGTTAAAATAAGCTACAATAAAGGAAAGACTTGGAAGCTGAAAAAGCTATTACATGCCGGTCCGTCAGCGTATTCCAACCTGGTACAACTGCCCAATGGCAACCTGGGCTGCCTGTATGAAGCCGGTAATAAAAACCCGTATGAAGGAATTGTGTTTGAAGAGATAACGCTGGATAGTTTTGAGCAGAATTGATAGTGTATTGTGCCTTCCGGGAATTGTTATCAATTTTGAAACGGAGAAGCTGAGCATCATTGTTATTCGTTGAACAACCTGTCGTGGGTATCCCCCATATCCTGTTCAAGCATACGGGTAAATTTGCTGAAAGCGGCATCATTACCTCTTATTTTGGCAAGTTCCTGCAGATCGGAAACCCTTTCATAATCAACGGAGGTATCAAAAAGAAGGGCACGCTGCTGCAGGTCTTCCATATATTTATTCTGATCCAGTGCTTTATATGTCATCTGCATACCCGAAAGTTCATCGGGTGAAGGATTAAAATCGAATATGGTTTCCATGCTGCAAAATAATATTTTTTTAGTTAGATAAACCATGCAGGATTCGGTATGCAAAAGGCACTGGAAGCATCCGCTGACCACAAAGCGGTCATAGGTTTAAATAATCATATATTAGTTTAGATACGACCCCAAAGGAGTCGCAGGTAATCAGGAAGATATTGCTATAAATATTGCGGTACTTTTGCATTTAAACAGTACGTTATTGAAAGCGTTTAAAAAATATTATATCATTCCCGCTCCGCCCGAAGAAGTATACAACGCTTTAACCAATCCTTTGGCCATAAGGCTATGGACGGGCGAACCGGCTACCATGTCTGCCGAACCCGGTTCGGAGTTTTCATTGTGGGGTGACAGTATTGAAGGAAAGAATCTTGAATTTATACCGGATAAGAAAATGGTGCAGCAATGGTATTTTGGCGACATGGATGAGGCTTCCATTGTTACCATTATATTGCATCCTCATGCACAGGGAACATCGGTGGAGTTAAAGCACAACAATATTCCCGATAGTGAATTTGATGATATTACAGATGGTTGGAATAACGTTTATTTCAAATCGCTCCATGAATTTTTTGAATGACCATGCCCATGGAGTCAGTTATAAAAACGGCCACGGTCAGTGAACTTAAAGAGGAGCTTCAATCTGTTGCACCCGCACAGGTTTTGGCGCTTTGCCTGAGGCTGGCAAAATTTAAAAAAGAAAACAAAGAATTACTCACTTACCTTCTTTTTGAAGCCCATGATTTACCGGGTTATATGGAAGCGGTGAAGCGGGAAATGGACCGGCTTTTTAGTGAGATCAATTCTTCGAATATATATTTTGCTAAAAAGACCATTCGAAAAATACTAAGGGTTACCAATAAGCATATTAAATATACCGGCTCCAAACATGCCGAAACAGAATTGCTGTTATACTTCTGCATTTCCTTAAAAGCTTCCGGCATTCCCATTAAAAAAAGTACGGCGCTCACTAATCTTTTTACAAACCAGATAAAGAAAATTGAAAAATCGTTGGCGTTTCTGCATGAAGACCTGCAATATGATTATACAAGAGCTTTTGAACGGTTGAAAGCAAATTGATAATAGCAGGGGGAACGGTTGCCGGAACTACAATTAAAAACCTGTAACCGATATTTACTATCGATATTTACTATAAGTAATTGATATTCATAGATACATGAGAACTGAGTGTTTTAGTTCTATTTTCAGGTTGTACAGTATTTTGTACAATTGATTTTGGGTTGTATATTTGAAATTATGACAGCAACATATTCAGACTTCAGACAGAAATTAAAAAGCTACTTAGATGAAGTCTTTAATAGTAATAGTCCATTATTTGTAACCCGTACCAGGGGTGAAAACATTGTGGTTCTTTCCCAGTCTGATTATGAAAGCATAATGGAAACTTTTTATTTGTTAAAGTCTCCCAGGAATGCTGAACGACTTCAACGTGCCATTAACCAGTATCAGAAAGGGCAAGGCGAGGAAAAAAAACTGATTGAAGAATGAGGGTAGTTTTCATGGCTGATGCCTGGGAAGACTACCTGTACTGGCGACATACAGATAAATCAATACTCAAAAAAATTAACGGGCTGATCAAAGAAATATCCAGAACGCCCTTTCAGGGAACTGGTAAACCCGAGGCGCTTAGAGAAAATTTGTATGGGTTTTGGTCCCGACGGATTAACCTGGAACATCGGTTGGTTTACAAAGTTGAAAACGAGTCAATTGTTATTCTTCAATGCCGCTATCATTATTAAAAAAATGACTTTGCTTTCTCTTAAAATGATCACGGATTTATAGAATCCCGCAAACTATTAATTTGCAGGGCTTAAGTTTTGTGTAAGTTGCCCGACCTGGATTCGAACCAAGACAATCAGATCCAGAGACTGATGTACTACCATTATACTATCGGGCAATAGGAATAAAAGAACAAAATTGAGCCGGCAAAAGTACAACTTTCCATTTATTTTCAAGATATTTTTTAAGTAAAACGGAGGCCGGATTAAAGCTGCGGTACGGTGGGCAAGGCATAATTTTCTATATTGTACAATAAATCCTGTTTAATTTACTGCTATATGAAGGAGGGCCAAAACGATTCCGCCGGCATACTTGTTATAGGAAGCTCAAATACCGATATGGTCGTTAAGTCAAATCGTATTCCACAGCCGGGCGAAACCATCCTGGGGGGCGAATTTTTCATGAATGCCGGTGGTAAAGGCGCCAACCAGGCGGTGGCTGCCGCACGGTTGGGTGGCAACACAGCCTTTATAGCCAGGGTGGGTAATGATATTTTTGGGCAGCAGGCCATCGCAGGCTTCAAGCGGGAAGGTATAGATACCAGCGCCATTATTACCGATCCGGTGCATCCCTCGGGGGTAGCGCTGATAACGGTGGATGAAGCAGGTGAAAATTGCATCGTGGTAGCCCCAGGCGCCAATGCTTTCCTGTCGCCCGCCGATATTTTATACCATAAAAATAAAATTGCCGGAGCCGGTATAATTATCCTGCAGCTTGAAATCCCGGTGGAGACGGTTCATGAAGTAATAGGGCTTGTACGGGCTAATCATAAAAAAGTGATCCTTAATCCCGCTCCTGCGTATGCGCTCCCTGATGAAATGCTCAACGGACTTTTTTTATTAACACCCAATAAGGTGGAAGCGGAAATGCTCACGGGAATAAAAATTGAATCTTTGAGTGATTGTGAGAATGCTGCTCATATCTTTAAAGCCAAAGGTGTGCGCAACAGCATTATTACATTAGGTGATAACGGAGCTTATGTGAGCAGCAAAACATTCTCCGGTCATATACCATCTGTTAAAGTTCAGGCTGCAGATACCACGGCGGCCGGCGATGTTTTTACCGCGGCTGTGGCTGTAGCGCTGGGGGAAAACCAATCTATGGAAGCAGCGGCAACTTTTGCCACAAAAGCAGCAGCCATTGCCGTTAGCAGGAAGGGCGCCCAGGCATCGGCGCCTTACAGGAGGGAGGTGGGGGAGGTGAAAAGTGAAAGGTGAGTGGTAAAGGGTGGAGGGTGAAGGGTTTTGTCGTTTCACGTTTATCAAGTGAGAAGTGAGTGGTCTTTATTAAGTGGTAAGTAACTTTATCTGGTAATTGTATTTTTTTGTAAATATTATTAAATACAGATCGTAATGAAACGATATCGGCTTTATGGTATACTGTTAGCAAATGTTATATTATGGCTGGGTTGTAATAATGCCGCGCCGGATCAATATGCCGGCTGGACGATGGTGAATGGTAATTACACCGGTAATAAATATTCTTCCCTCACACAAATAGATACAACCAATGTGCAGCAACTGCAGGTGGCATGGACTTACCGCACAGGGGATGCGGATACCGCTGCGCATTCGCAAATCCAGTGTAACCCTGTAATCGTAAATGGCGTAATGTATGCCGTGTCGCCAAAGCTTAGCCTGTTTGCGCTGGATGCGGCTACCGGTACGCTTAAATGGCGGTTTCTTCCTCATGATTCAACGGAAGAGAATAGTAAGCTGAACTTTAATCTCAATAATAACCGGGGCGTGGCATACTGGAGCGATGGTAAAGAAGACGAAAGGATCTTTTATACCGTTGGGGAATGCATTTACGCCGTTGATGCTGTAACAGGGAAGCTGATCACGGGGTTTGGCAAACAGGGTAAAGTAGATCTGCACGAGGGACTGGGCGACAGGGCGGCGGATCTTTTTGTAACCGCCACTTCCGCGCCAACAATTTATAAAGACCTTTTGTTAACCGGCACGCGGGTGTCGGAAGATATGGATGCAGCCCCCGGGCATATCCGTGCTTTTGATGTGCGCACCGGCCAAATGCGATGGATATTTCATACTATACCACAACCCGGCGAGCCGGGTTATG
>CAYVEI010000014.1:45561-51812 GCA_964450515.1 uncultured Terrimonas sp.
GGCCAAATGCGATGGATATTTCATACTATACCACAACCCGGCGAGCCGGGTTATGAAACATGGGAAGATAAGGATGCCTGGAAAATGACAGGCGGCGCTAACAACTGGATGGGCATGACGGTTGACTTTGAGCGGGGTATTGCGTATGTGCCAACAGGGTCGGCCGCTATGGATTTTTATGGTGGCAAAAGGCTGGGCGCTAACTTATATGCCGATTGCCTGCTGGCCTTAGATGCGGCAACGGGTAAGCTGCGCTGGCATTTTCAATACATTCACCACGATACCTGGGATTACGATCCTTCTTCCGCACCGGTATTGCTAACGGTAAAGCATAATGGAAAATCAATGGACGCGGTGGCGCAAACTACTAAAACAGGTTTTGTTTTTCTGTTCAGCCGTGATACAGGAGCGCCTTTATTTCCTGTAGTGGAAACAGCCGTAGATACTTCTACGGAACTGGTGGGTGAACGTTTATGGCCTACCCAGCCCATTCCGCAAAAGCCGGCTCCCTTTGTGCGGCAGTCTTTTTTAGAAAAAGACATCAACCCCTATTTATCAAAAGCGGAATACGAGGAAGTAAAAACCCGGCTACTGTCTTACCGTACAGGTAAAATGTTTATGCCCGGCTCCCTGCAGGGTACCATTGTACTACCAGGGTTTGATGGCGGCGGGGAATGGGGTGGTCCTGCCGTTGATCCTGAAACAGGGTTGCTGTATGTAAATGCCAATGAAATGGCCTGGATACTGAAAATGGAAGCCGTACAAAAGAAAGAAGCGCGTAACGAAAACTATTTGCAGGCCGGGCAGCGCCTGTACCAGCAGCATTGTACGGCCTGTCATGGAAAAGACCGGAAGGGTGGTGGTAATTATCCTGGTATTACCAACGCATACCAAAAATATGATAAGGTGTCGCTGATTGAATTTATGAATAATGGACGGCGGATGATGCCTGCTTTTGGTTATCTGAAACAGGAAGAAAAAGAAGCCATTGCCTCGGCAGTACTGGACCTGAAGCAGGAGCATCAACGAAAATTTGAAATACAGCAAACGGCTGCCGACAGTTTCCGGCAGTTGCCGTACCGGTTTGCGGGGTATGATAAATTTTTAACTAAAACCGGTAAGCCTGCGTTAGCGCCACCGTGGGGAACACTTACGGCTATTGATTTAAATACGGGCGAGCATGTATGGAAAAACGTTCTTGGAGAAGATGCGGTGTTTAAAGAAATGGGGGTGAAAGAAACGGGAACGGAAAATTATGGCGGACCCCTTGTTACCAAAGCCGGGCTTTTGTTCATTGCCGCCACAAAGGATGGTAAGTTCCGGGCTTTTAATAAAGCTAATGGAGAATTATTATGGGAAACCACCTTGCCGGCACCGGGTTTTGCTACACCTGCTATGTATGCGGTAAATGGAAAGCAATTTATAGTTATTGCCTGTGGCGGCGGAAAGCTGGGTACAGCTTCCGGTGACGCGTATGTGGCTTTTGCATTGCCATAGAGATATCATGCATTTCCCTTACCTCGTTGTGAGACGTTAAAAAATGTAAAGCACTTTGAAAATGCATAATAGATCACAGGCAGGAACGAATTATCTGTATTTTGTTTGTTCTTTGTTTTTCTGTTACTTTTTGTGGGAAAAGTAACCAAAAGCCACCCGAAAACGATTACTGCCCGTTTTCGGGATAGAACCCTGATAATGCTTTCGTGCTACTGTAGCTTCAGCTTCATTTCGCTGCTGCTTTCTCATTTTTAATTAGTCCTTACTATTGCTGTTTTACATGAGCGCTGAGGTATGAGTGGTCAGTACCGATATAGTAGGATTTGAAACTTGAATTTTATGCGCCTTGGCAGATAGGCCTGCCTGCCCTTTAAGCAAGTTTGGTCCTTGTGATTTGGTCTTGATGTTTTTTATTATAAACGATAAGCCATCAATAATATGATCCGTCTCCGTTATCGGGAGATTACTTCGACTCTTCAAATATTACGCGGCAATAAGTAAATCTCCGGGTTCTTTTCTTAAACCCTTCCCAGCCTGCCGGTAGGCAAGCTTCGTTAGGGTGACAGGCGGTGGGTTGTTGGTTTTGCTTTTTGCAGATGCTCAACATCTCTTCCCCCGTAAATTTGTATCTTAGAATAATCATGCTTACTCCTTCAATACTTCTGCTATGCATATAAAAATCATGCTTGCTGTATTAACCTGTTTAATATGCTGCTGTAATACCAAAGGACAACAGGCGGTAACAGGTTCCTTATTAGTATTAAATAAGAACGATAATACGATGGTAATTGCCGATGCTGCAACCTTAAAAGTAGTAGCTACGGTACCCACCGGCGAAGGTCCCCATGAAATGACGGTATCTCCCGATGGTAAACTGGCCTTTGTGGCCAATTATGGCGCACAAACACATGGGCACAGCCTTTCGGTTATTGACATTGCAGCACGAAAAGAGATCCGGAGGGTAGAGCTGGGCCCTTTGCTGCGCCCTCACGGCATTGAAGCAAAAGATGATAAAGTATATTTTATTTCAGAGCTTACCCGCACGGTGGGCCGCTATGATTTTGCCGCCGATAAAGTGGACTGGCTCACGGGTACAGGGCAGGATGGGGGGCATATGCTGGTGCTAACGCCGGATGGTAAGCGCTTGTATACGGCAAACAGGGTATCCCACACCGTTACTTCCATTGATATCGGCACACCTGCATCGCCGGGAGCCATTACCCAGATCGCAACGGGAAGCAGGCCCGAAGGGATTGATGTTTCACCAGATGGCAAAGAAGTATGGGTGGGCAATACGGGTGATGGAACCATTGATATCATAGATGTGGCGTCTAATACCATAAAGCAAAGCTTCGCGGTTGGAAAAGTGCCTATCCGCGTTAAGTTTACGCCCGATGGCAAAAGGGTGCTGGTGTCCGATAATGGCGCCGGAGAGCTGATCATCATAGACGCCGCCGCGCGCAACGTGATCAAACGCATTAAAGCGGAGGCTTCACCGGTGGGTATACTCATTCTTCCGGGTGGTAAAAAAGCTTATGTTGCACGCAGCGGATCGGGTATAGTAAGTGTTTTTGATATGGATACGTTGGAATTTACAGGAGATATTAAAACCGGCAATGGGCCGGATGGTATGGGATGGACAAAGTAATTTGAGATTTTAAATTTGATATTTGAGATTGCAGATCGGTCCTTCGCCTTAATGCCCATACGGTCGAAGTGATTCCCTTTCACGTCCGACTAACCGAACGCTCACCCCCGCCAGAATGCCTTCATCGGGCTGGCGTGCCGGTATATACGGGGGCGCGCAAAGGAAGCAACGATCGCAAAGAAGAAATACATTACCTCGTTGCTTCACCATGCATTCGGATTTAGGATTTTAGATTTGAATTTTTATTTGGTCCTTGGGATTTGTTTTTTGGTGCTTTACTTCGGATTTATTTGGTTCTTGCTTTTTGGCTTTTGGTGCTTTTTCGAATTATTTCAAAAACCCTCTCAGCACATATTGCAGGATGCCCCCATTTTTAAAATACGCCACATCAATGGCGGAGTCTAATCTTGCTTTCCCTTCAAATGTTATTACTTCACCGGAATCTTTTTTGGCAGTAACCTTTATTTTTTTAAAGGGATACAGGTTCTCCGCTATTCCAGTGATATCAAATGTTTCTTTTCCTGTTAAGCCCAGTGTTTCCGCTGTTTCTCCTTCGGGAAATTCTAAAGGTAAAATACCCATGCCTACTAAATTACTCCGGTGAATGCGTTCAAAGCTTTCGGCGATCACTACTTTAACCCCCAGCAGGCTTGGGCCTTTTGCCGCCCAGTCTCTCGATGAACCACTGCCATATTCTTTACCGGCCAGCACGATCAGTGGCGTTTGGTTTGCCGCGTATTTCATAGCCGTATCAAAAACAGTGAGGGTTTCGTTGGTTGGCAGGTAAGTTGAAAATCCGCCCACCTTATCGGTGATCTTGTTTTTAATACGCACGTTGGCAAAGGTACCACGCATCATCACTTCATGGTTGCCGCGGCGTGAGCCATAGGAGTTGAAATCTTTTCGTGCTACACCTTTGCTGAGAAGATATTGTCCTGCCGCAGTTTGCTCGCCAAAAGCACCTGCCGGTGAAATATGATCCGTAGTAACTGAATCGCCCAAAAATAGCAGCACCCGCGCGTCTTTAATATCGGTAAGTTTTTCGGGAGCAGTACTGAGATTTTGAAAGAAAGGCGCTTCCCGGATATAGGTGGAATGATCATCCCAAACATATTTCGTGCCTTCCGGCGCTACTAAGTTCTTCCAGTCTTCTTCCCCTTCAAAAATTACACTGTACACCTGTTCAAAATCTTCTACCCGCATGCACGATTTGATCGTGTCATTGATCTCTTCCTGGGTGGGCCAAATATCTTTCAGGTATACCGGTTCACCATTGGGGTCATAATCTAAGGGGTCGTGCAATAAATCAACATCCACGCGGCCGACCAGGGAAAAAGCTACTACCAGCATGGGCGACATCAGGAAGTTCATTTTTACCTGTGAATGTACCCGTGCTTCAAAATTACGGTTGCCCGATAGTACGGATGCCACCACCATTTCGCTTTTGTCAATGGCTTCGGCTATATGCGGCGGGAGCGGGCCGCTGTTGCCGATGCAGGAAGTGCAGCCATATCCAACGGTATGGAACCGCAATGCTTCCAGGTCTTCGGCTAACCCCGACCGTTGCAGGTAACTGGTTACCACCTTGGAACCAGGGGCCAGGCTTGTTTTTACCCATGACTTTGACCGCAATCCTCTTTCAATAGCTTTCCTGGCCACTAATCCTGCCCCTACCATAACTGCAGGGTTAGATGTATTGGTGCAACTGGTAATAGCGGCAATAACGATGCTTCCGTCGCTCAGCACATATTCCTTGTTTTTTATTTTTATTCTTACCGACCTCAGGTTGTTTTCTTTTTCTACCGTAACATTGGTATGCTCATGACGTGGCGAATACGAAAACTCCGTGCCCGAACCACCTTCGGCCAGCCAGGCATGTTCCTGGCGGCTGTGAAACGGAATGTAATCTCTTAGAAATTCTGTTTTAAGCACTTCTGTGAATTTATCGTCTAATTCTTCCAACAATATTTTGTCCTGCGGACGTTTGGGCCCGGCAACTGTAGGCCGCAGGCTATCCAGGTCTAATTCCAATACATGAGAGTATTCGATAGCTTCATTTCCTGTGCGCCAGAGCATATTATCCTGGCAATATTTTTTTACAAGATCAATTTGTTGCTGGCTGCGGGCGGTACGCTTCATATAATCCAGCGTTTGATCGTCTATGGGAAAATAAGTAACCGTGCAGCCAAATTCCGGCGACATATTGGAGATGGTAGCCCTGTCTGTAACCGTTAAATGATCGAGCCCGTTGCCAAATACTTCAACAAATTTTCCTACCACGCCATAATCGCGAAGCAGCTTTGTTATGGTAAGCACCATATCAGTGGCTGTACATCCCTGTGGAATTTTACCCGTTAATTTTAAACCCACCACCTGCGGACAGGAAAAATAAATCGGCTGTCCCAGCATAGCCGCTTCGGCTTCAATGCCGCCCACACCCCAGGCCAGCACGCCAATGCCGTTTACCATGGGCGTATGCGAATCGGTTCCTACCAGGGTGTCCGGAAAAGCCCAGCCGTCTCTTTCAATAATACCTTTGGCTAAGTATTCTAAGTTCACCTGGTGGCAAATGCCCATGCCCGGGGGCACAACAGTAAAATTGTTCAATCCTTTTTGTGCCCATTTTAAGAGCTTATAGCGTTCGGCATTGCGCTCATATTCTAAGGCCACATTGCTTTTATAAGAATAATCTGTACCAAAAAAATCTACCTGCACAGAGTGGTCAATTACCAGATCTACCGGTATAGCCGGGTTGATCCTTGAGCCATCACCGCCTTTCCGGATCAGTTCGGCACGCAGGGAGGCGATGTCTACCACGGCGGGCACACCGGTAAAATCCTGCATCAGCACGCGGGCCGGTTTAAAGGGAATGTCTTTATCCGATCCTGCGGCATTCCATTCGGTTAAGGTATGCAGGTGCTCGTCGGTAATGGCAAAGCCATCGTGGTTGCGAAGTATGTTTTCCAGCAATATCCTGATGGAAAAGGGAAGGCGGTGGATGTTTTTTCCTTCCCGCTGAAGTTTTGTAAGAGAGGCAATTTTATTATTCATGATTTAAAAATTATCTGTTCTGTAGAATGCTTAATGTAAGCATTTTTTTTGAAAT
>CAYVEI010000015.1:0-3264 GCA_964450515.1 uncultured Terrimonas sp.
ATCAGATAAAACGGCAATATTGCGTAAAACAGTTGTTATAATGGTATGTTTTTCCAAATATAACAACTATAGCGGGAAATTAAAAACTCCATTCGAACCAGCCGTCTCCCGGTTTTTGGGGGGAGAACTTGTTGGCTACCATACCAATTTCTTTAGAAAGGGTGCCATTGTCATTTACAGCGGTGTATTCCAGGATGGCTTTGCCGCGTTTATCAACACCTACAAAAACATAGGTTTGCTCACCTTTGGCATTAAGCGCTTTGTACATATTTATGCCAATGCAATCGGGCTGGGCAAGTATTTTTTCAATAACAGTGCGGCCTACAAAATGCGCTTTGTTTTCGCCAAAGCGGTCGTAATAATCTTTTACCATTTTGGCTCCCAGTTCAATACCAATGTGTTCGCCAATGTTTTCGTGCAAGCGCTGGCCTTGTTGTGCCAGAACATCATTTTTTGTCATAGTTGTAAAGTTTTGTGGTTTGAGCGTATTAAGGATTGATGTATATCAAAAGTGGTAGCTAATGATCAGATTTACAAGAGCTTAAAACGGGGAGAAAATTGTTTTTTGCGGTGTAATGCAGGTCAGTACTGAACTTCAGGGTAATAGCAGGAAAAGGGTATGGGGTAAAATAAGGTAAATTTACTTTTGAAAATTCGTATTTTTACTATATTTTTAAACGTAAGATTTCCTGTTAGAAAGCAGTATTGGCATAAGTTTGCCTTTAGAAATAGGTAAAAAACAGCGGTTTATTGCAGCACGGCATTGTATGATGCACTAAGAATAAAAGAAGGTAAAGTTAAAGGAAACAGGTACAAAAACTGGTTAATGGATTTGAAACGGGGGAATAGATGATTTTCTTTCAGGAAATGAAAGTTGATTGACATTGGATTTTTGCTTTCGGTTCTTCACAGACATTGGAATGAATTATTGGACGGTTTCAGGACATTGGATTCAATTTGAGGTTGCTGAATCCCCGCCAATCAACTTCAAAACAAAAGTAGGGTACCCTCTTTTCTTTAACAAGAGCAGTTTTGCTCTTTTTGCTTCTTTCAGTAAATACTTAATATTTGATTGTTATACTTGTGTTAGGTTACGTGTTGTTAATGCAGGTGCACGTATTTTAACTAAGGGATATTACTATAGTATAATTCTTGTGATTTACGAAGTTTGCAAGTAATTTAATTAAGTATCAGGCGTTAATAAAAAGTAACTTATACCAATTTAATATCCGATGACAGCAACCAACAACTATGAGATTAAAGTAGCCATTGCCGATGATCATAAAATTTTCAGGGATGGCATCAAAATGGCAATGGGGGGCAAGGATTATCTTAAGATAATCTGGGAGGCAGAGAATGGGAAAGACCTGATGCACAAAATGAAAATAAAGCTGCCCGATGTATTGCTCATGGATATAAGAATGCCTGAAATGGATGGCGTAAATGCTATTTCGCTGATCAGGAAAGAATATGAAGCAATAAGAATTATTGTGCTTACCATGTATGATGACCAGGAAATGATCTCTAAAATGATGGAGATGGGAGCCAACGCCTATCTCACCAAAACCACCGACCCCGAAGAGATCTATAATGCCATATTAACCTGCATGAATGATGATTTTTACTTTAATGATTTGGTGAACAAAGCCGTTCTGCTAAAATTGCAGCATAAAAAACAGATCAAACAGTATTATCCCAACCCGGTTAAATTCAATGAAAAAGAGCTGAAAATATTAAAACTGATCTCGGAAGACAAAACAACAGAAGAAATATCAAAGGAAGTATACCTCAGTCCGCGGACCATAGAAACCGTAAGGCAGAACATGAAAACAAAAGTAGGGGCCAGAACCATAGCGGGTTTAGTAGTGTATGGCATGCGCAACAGGCTGATTGACTGATTGGGTAAAGGGCAATGACACAAGTTTGATAACAGTAAATTTACGGTTGCAATAATCAGGTATTTGTACAATAGTAATTTCCCTGTTTTGTTATAAAATTGCATATTCCCTGTAGCTGAACATTTTTAAGAAAGCGTAAAGAAATATTTTAATGAAAACCCAGGATCCCGGAACCAGCCTCAAAGTAATTATAGCCGATGACCACGTATTGTTCAGAGCCGGCGTAAAAACAGCGCTTAGTCTTAAAAAAGACATCCGTATAATAGGTGAAGCAGATAATGGTCAGCAGTTGTTACATCTGCTGAAGCATCTGGAACCCGATGTTATTTTGCTCGATATTCAAATGCCTGTAATGGATGGTATTACCGCGCTCCCGGAAATAAAAAAGCTTTACCCCGGTATCAGGATCATTATGCTTACCATGCATAATGATCATTCCATGATCTCCAGGCTCATGGAACTGGGCGCTAACGCCTATCTTACAAAAAATTCAGATTCTGAAGTCATTTATGAGGCCATCAGAACCTGCTATACCAACGAATATTATTTTAATGACCTCACCAATAAAGCGCTGCTCGACGGGTTGCGTACCAAGCGTAATGCAGACAGCTTTTCTTCTGCGGAAGTGAAGCTGAGCGACAAGGAAAAACATATTTTGAAACTAATGTGCGATGAAAAAAGCACGAAGGAAATTGCCGATATGGTAGATCTCAGCCCCCGCACCGTGGAAGCTATTAGAGATAAGCTCAAATCTAAAACCGGCGTAAAATCCATGGCAGGGCTGGTAATGTATGCTGTTAAGTCAGGTATCATTGAGAATAAGTAATTTTATCTTATCTTTTCTGATGCTTACTTAATTGCTTTCTGCTATGCCGGGTTATTTTGTTCACAATGGTCAGCTTTTTCGCGAAGGGAAAGCCGTTATTTCTCCTGATAACCGCTCGTTCCGCTACGGCGACGGGCTGTTTGAAACCATGCGCGTTATTAATGGTAATATTTTACTGAAAGCGTTACATTTTGAAAGATTGTTGCGCGGCATGAGGCTGCTGCAATTTGAGATACCCGAATTTTTTACTGCTGCTCAACTGGAAGAAGATATTGTATCGTTGTGCAAAAAGAACAGGATAGCGGATAAAGCGGTTATAAGGCTGGTGGTATTCAGGAGCGATGGCGGGCTGTATGACCTGGAAGATATGCGGCCAAATTATATCATACAGGGCATGGCCTTACAACAATATCCTGTAGCGCCGGCTGGTGATGGCGGCCTTGTTATAGATATCTACCCCGATGCATCAAAAGCCTGTAATGTTTTTTCGGAGGTGAAGTCCAATAACTTTTTGCTTTATGTAATGGCGGCTATGTATGC
>CAYVEI010000015.1:3364-25422 GCA_964450515.1 uncultured Terrimonas sp.
TTTCGGAGGTGAAGTCCAATAACTTTTTGCTTTATGTAATGGCGGCTATGTATGCACGGCAAAACGGGCTGGGCGACTGTCTTATCCTGAACCAATACGGCCGCATTGCCGATGCAACCATAGCCAACGTTTTCTGGATCAAAAACAGGGTAGTATATACCCCGCCCTTAGAAGAGGGAGGCATAGCGGGTGTTACACGCAGGTTCCTCCTGCAGCAGCTTCCCGCAGCCGGGTATACCGTTAATGAGCAACCATTGACCATAGACGCTATGTTGGATGCCGATGAAATATTTCTTACCAATGCAGTTAGAGGTATACGTGCTGTTGGCAAATGCAGGAACCGCAGTTATTCATCTTCCCTTACAAAAGAAATTTACAGTTGGCTGATGGATAAGTGGAAATAGGGATCACAATTATGTTAACGTGAGTTTCGGATGCTATCAGGTTGAATAGGAAAGCATTGTTTCACGCCCACCTGCCGGGCAGACAGTGCACGCAAAGATGCGGCGGCCGCAAAGAAGCATACGTTGCGCACGCTGCTTCGCTGTGTACGCTGCGAGAAATTATTATCAGGTATACTTTTCCGGTAAACTTTCCTGCCGGTAGCGCATTATATCCCGGGCACTGCACTATTGCGGTTGTTCCTTACCGGTAGCCGCATAGCTTTTGTATTCCTTTATCCAGTGCCATAACCCGAACGAAGCAATTAAAGTGAAGATCAAATATTCTATGCTGTAAAATTTCACCCCTTTTATGAAATACAGGCAGGTGGCCACAATATCTACCACTATCCATATCACCCAGCATTCAATCTTTTTCCGGATCATGTAAAAGGTGGTTACAATGCTCATTACCATAATAAAAGAGTCAATGTAGGGATAGGCGCTTGGCAGTGCAAAAACAACGGGGAACCAATGATGCAGGTTGCTGGCCGATTTGCCCAGTATAAAAGTGCCGGCAATACCAATGGCAATGGTTAGCCACAACTGGCTTTTTTTCATGTAACTGACTTTTAGCTCCTGCTTACTGTCTTCTTCCCCTGGCCGGGGATGAGCCCAGTGCCACCAGCCTATAATATTGGTTACAAAAAAGAAGGCCTGTAAAAACATATCCGGGTAAAGCTGAATTTGGTAATACAGTATAAAAGCCAGAACAACATTCACAATACCTGCAGGCCAGCTCCATATATTGGCTTTTGCCGAAAGCCATACCGCCAGCAATCCAAAAAGCACTCCAAAGAATTCAATATAGCTCATGGCGTATCCCAGTATGTTGAAGAACTCGGTATGGACACTGAAAAAATGGCTCACCAGTGATATGGTTTTATTTGTGGGTGTTGGGTTGTATAAAGATATCGTTCATCATTCCCTGCGCCTTTTTTCCCTGTTCATTTATTTCAATAAATCGCTCTACCGCTTTCCTTCCGTCTGCTCCCAGGTCTATGGAATACTGATTTACATACAAATCAATGTGCCGGCGCATCACCTCCTCCTCCATTTCCTGCGCATGCTGCACAACATAGGGAGGAAGCAAAGGGTAATTGTCAAACGCGTATTCAACGCTTTGCCTTATCAGTGCGTTGAGCTTTGATTGTATTTCCGGGCTAAAGCTGCGGCGCGTTACGATGCCTCCTAACGGTATAGGATACCCGGTTAGCTTTTCCCAGTAATCGCCGAGGTCCATCAGTTTAAACAATCCTCTTTTTTGGTAGGTGAACCGGTTTTCATGAATAATTACGCCGGCAGTATGGCCTGCTGAAGCAGGCACATGCAGCAAAAAATCTTCAATTTCATTAAAAACCTTAAATATTTTTTTCTTTGCATTGGGGAAGGCTAATGAAAAGAGTAAATGAGCGGTGGTGTTTGCTCCGGGAATAGCTATGGTATAGTCGTTGATGCTTGAAACATCGTTGCCCGGCTGCGCGGGCTGGCCGGATATGAGCAGCGGGCCAACCCCTTTTCCCAGGGCGCCGCCGCTTTGCAGCACAACATAATGCTGCAGCATCAGGGGCAATGCGCCGTAGCTCACTTTGCTTACATCTAATTTGCCTTCTATTGCCCACTGGTTAAGGGTTTGCACGTCTTCCAGCACTACTTCAAAAGACAGGCCTTCAGTATCCATTTTGCCATTAACCAGCGCGTCAAAAATAAAAGTATCGTTAGGGCATGGTGAAAACCCGAGGGTAAGTTTCATGTTTTAAGGAGTTGTTTACATAACCTTTAATCCTGGCTCAGGAACTGGTGCATAACCACAATCAGTTCCCGGTTTAAATGATCAATGGCTTCCTGCATCCGCCATTTTGTTTTATCCCTTTCCCCCACAAAATTAGAAACGGCTCTCAACTGGATGAAGGGAACAGCTTCCTGCAGGCAAACATAATGCAAAGCAGCGCCTTCCATGGATTCGATTACTGCACCATACTTTTCTATAAGCTGCTGCATCCTGGCGGCGCCGGTGGTTATTTCATTAATGCTTACGCCCCTTACCGCGGGCAGCTTTATTTTTTCCATAAGCTGCCGGTGCGGGTTTGTCAGCATCCTTCCTGAAAAAGGAAATATATTTTCTTCTGCCAGGTTCAGATCAAAAATATCGCTGAATCCGCCGTCTTCTTCCACACCCAGGTCTCCCATTACCTCTTCCCGGATCATAACAACAGCACCCGGCGGATAAAAAGGATGCAGGCTGCCCCCGATGCCTGCCTGGATAACGATATGGGGCCGGTTTGCGCTTATATATTTGGTAAGTGCGTAAATGGTATTAACCATTCCTGCGCCTGTTATCAGCACATGGGTATTGCAGTTTTTTCGATAATACATTTTTTCGATAAGGTATTCCCGTGTGGTTTGAATTTCACCGGGAGTGGCCGCCGTTAACAGGATGTTCATGACACAAATGTCTGCATTTCGTTTAGGATATGGTGCCAGGACATTGGGTTTTTACCGGGCTTCCCTGTTAAATCCTAACTTTGCCAAAATTTTTCAGGTATGGTGTACCTCACCCGTGTGGAACATTTTAATGCGGCGCATAAATTATTTAACCCCCAATGGAGCAGGGAGAAGAACGAAGCGGTGTTTGGTAAATGTGCCAACGAGAACTGGCATGGCCACAATTACGAATTGTATGTAACCATTAAAGGAGTGCCCGATCCGGATACCGGTTTTGTGCTCGACGCAAAAAAATTAAGCGGGATCATAAAAGCGCATGTGCTGGAAAAAGTAGATCATCTTAATCTGAATGAAGATGTGGATTTCATGCGCGGCAAAATGTGTTCAACAGAAAACCTGGCAGTAGCCATATGGGAACAGCTTGAGCTGTTTCTTCCGCAGGGAGTGCAATTACATGCTATTAAGTTGTATGAAACGCCGAGCATTTTCGTGGAGTATTATGGCAGATAAACCGGTGATGTACCATCATTATGAACGATATATGTATTTTTGACAGGAAGGAATAGAAAATATGAATAAAAAAGTAGCGGTTTTCAGGAGAGAGCGTTTTAATGCGGCTCACCGCTTATATAATCCCCGGTGGGATGATGCTACCAACTTTCGCGTGTTTGGCAAATGCAGCAACCCGCATTACCACGGGCATAATTATGAACTGGAGGTAAAAGTAACCGGAGTGCCGCAGTCAGATACCGGGTTTGTAATGGATATGAAGGTTTTATCGGACCTGATTCAGGAACATGTAGTGGAGCGTTTTGATCACAAAAACCTGAATCTTGATACGGCGGAATTTAAAGAACTTAATCCAACAGCAGAGCATATTGCCATGGTCATATATGACCTGCTGCGACCCCATATTGATCAGGAATACAATATGCAGGTGCGGTTGTATGAAACACCCCGGAACTTTGTAGAATACCCGGCCTGATGTTCGAACCTTTCTCAATCTATATAATTTTCAGATTTTCAAATTCTCAAATTGATATATGGCATATAAAAAGATAGAACAATACGATGAAGCGTCCACTTTGCTGCTAACGGAAAACTATACCACAACCCTTAAGCTGCTGGGAGAAAACCCGGAAAGGGAAGGATTGCTGAAAACGCCTGAGCGTATGGCAAAAGCGGTACAGTATCTTACACAGGGCTATAATATGAGCGCTGAAAATATCCTGAATTCGGCCAAGTTTCATGAACCCATAAGCGAAATGATCATTGTAAAGGATATTGAGCTGTACAGCATGTGCGAACATCATATGCTGCCCTTTTTTGGTAAGGCGCATGTGGCGTATATTCCAAATGGCTGGATAACCGGCTTAAGTAAAATTGCCCGTGTGGTGGATGTGTATGCCCGCCGCCTGCAGGTGCAGGAAAGGCTGACCACGCAAATTTTAGATGCCATTAAAAACACATTGCAACCCTTAGGTGTTGCCGTAGTTATTGAAGCTTCCCATTTATGTATGATGATGAGAGGCGTACAAAAACAAAATTCCGTAACCACTACCTCTGCCTTTTCCGGCGAATTTGAAAAAGGCGAAACCCGCAGTGAATTTATCAGGCTGATAGGCTCTTCATTGCATTAGCCATTGTAGTTAAGCAAAAGAAAACATACCAGCATCTGATGCAGCCGTTCAGTGGATGGGTAAAAAATCATTATGTTCCGGAAAGATGAAATCCCTTTATTTTTGGAAGATAAAATGATTACGTTCTGCCCCGGCATATTTTTTTGCCGGTTAAACCAATAAAATATTTATAAATGAAACACGCGTATGTATTTCCCGGTCAGGGTTCGCAATTTGCCGGAATGGGTAAGGAACTGTATGAAACCGGCAGTACGGCAAAATCCTTATTTGAAAGCGCCAACGATATAGCCGGCTTTCGTATTTCAGACATCATGTTCAATGGCACAGATGAAGATCTGAAGCAGACCAGGGTAACCCAGCCTGCAATATTTCTGCATTCGGTGGTGCTGTTTAAAACATTGGGAGATGTTAGCCCGGATATGGTTGCCGGTCATTCGCTGGGCGAGTTTTCAGCATTGGTAGCCAATAAAACCCTGTCGTTTGAAGATGGGTTGAAGCTGGTTATCGTTCGGGCGCAGGCCATGCAAAAAGCCTGTGAATTACAGCCTTCGGCAATGGCGGCGGTGCTGGCCTTAGACGATGCTAAGGTAGAGGAGGTGTGTGCCCTTATACTGCAGGAGACCGGCGAAATTGTTGTGCCGGCCAATTACAACTGCCCCGGGCAGGTGGTAATAAGCGGATCGGTTAAAGGAATTGAAATAGCCTGCCGGCGCATGAAAGAAGCCGGCGCCAAAAGGGCATTGCCGCTCCCGGTTGGCGGGGCATTCCACTCTCCCTTAATGGAACCGGCCAAAGCGGAACTTGCTGCGGCTGTTGAAGCTACGGTTTTTAACAACCCCTCCTGCCCGGTATACCAGAATGTAACCGGTTTGCCCGTTACAGATCCGGCAATAATAAAAAAGAACCTGGTAGCGCAGTTAACCGGTGCCGTTAGATGGACACAAAGCATACAAAAAATGATAGCCGACGGCGCCACTGAGTTTACCGAAGTGGGGCCAGGGAAGGTATTGCAGGGCCTGATTGTAAAAATTGATAAGGCCGCGGTAGTAAATGGAATAAACTGAGGATGCATTTCTTTGTCTGCTGATGCAGTGAAATACCGGTAACCCGTCAATTGGATGAGCTATCAATCTTTAACTCCGGGTGGTATCCAATACTACAGATATTGCTTTATTTTTCTTTTTGAACAGGAAGGATGGGTCAGTCTTTCTTTTCACCGATGATGAGCACCCACGGTTTGGCACCGGGCGCTTTAAAACGATCTTCGCCGGTTGTTTTCCCCTGTTCTTTCAGTATGCCTGTAACAGGATTGAACCAATACCGGGTAAGCCCGTCCGGTACATTCTTTATTCTTATGCTTCCGCCTGCATTCAGGTAAGCAATATAAAAGCTACCTTCTTTTGCGAGCAGCGGCTTGTTTCCTTCCGTAAGATCCCATCTTTTTTCCATATCGGTAAAATCAAACCCTTTGAATGCTTTGGATATGAATGCTACAAATTTGCTTCCTTCCAGGCTAAGCGCTTCCTTCCAGGAAACCGGTGCGTTGGTCCATTCCGGCCAGCCCGGCTCGGTTGCCGTGATCTTCCATTGCCATAAGCCTGCGGCTCCGTATACCACGCCCATAGTGCCTCCATGCATGAGCTGGAGCCATGCATCTTCACCCTGCCACCATCCCAACCCCAATTTCCCTTCTCCCATTCCTTCATAAGTTGGTTCGCCATTCATGTTTGCCTTCGTGGGCTTTGCATCATACATCCTTTCCACTTTATGGTAGAGGTGCTTTCCGTCGTGCCCGGTTTGCGCCCATTGGAAATCGAGCCAGGGTTCATCCTGGTATGTGCGGTTATAGTGAAAGCAGCAACTGCTGTCGTTCTTTGCCCATCCTGCCAGGTAATCATCGTAGGGGCTGTAGTGCAACCCCACCGGCTGGCCATAAGCATCCCATTTTTCAATGGCTTTTCCTGCAGGCTTCACACCGGCAGACTTTCCATTGTTATCTAAACTGATCAGCCAGAAAGCAGGCATGCTGCCATAACGCGCTATAAGGTATTTACAATACCGTATATACTGTTCAGGTGCAACCTGCGGACCAATAGCCTGTTCTCCTTTCCATCCGTAGCCATGAGCGAACGGCGCATACAAAGGCACCAGCTCATGGTTGACCAGAATATGGATTAAAGAGTCAAAAGTTTGAAAATAATCCGGCTTTAATTTGTTCAGCCGGCCTTCATGGAGATCCTCAAATGCCCGGTCAAATCCCAATGCTGTGTTCCTTAGTTCCGGGCCATCGGCATACCTGTCTGGTTGTAAAGTGATCAGCAATGCGGTATTGAACCCTTTTTCCATTCTGTCCTTTGCATAGATATTTACCTGTTCGGCGGTGGCCCGAAAAGGAATAGACCAGGGTGTGTCGCCTACTACGAGGAAGGGTGTTCCGTCTGCATGGATCACGTTCCTTTTTGCCGGAGACATTCTCAGCAATCCATGCCTGAGTAATGTATTATTTCCTTTGTAGGCTATTGACCGCAGACGGCCTGTTTTCGGGGCAAGTCCTTTGTCTTCAACGGAAGCATGGCTCAACCATTTCCAGGTGTGTCCCTGATCGGGAGGAGCAAAACGTACTTTCCATGTATTGGCCCCATCCCAGAAAGCGGGGCGTACAAGGCTATCGCCGTTGTCGCTGATAAAGGTCACCCACATATCCACATCGGTATAGCCATTCCTGTACAATTTTTCTGCATTAAACTGCAATTCATATGTCGTCCATTGCTCCACCTCCGGTACCTGGTGCTGATATTGGCAGCCCGATATCATACAGGTTAACGGCATCAGCAATAGTATCTTTATCAATTTTGTTTTAAGGGAAGAATATTTCATGATACAAAGACGAAAACAACGGGCGCTGGTAGTAGATGAAGGCGAATGATCCATGCAGATCCATCGTGTTCGCTGAGGCTTTTATGCAAGAAACAGTAATTTAGCGTTTGGATAAATTATATTTGTTTACCTTAAAAGATGCATTCTTATAGCCAATATACCGATGCCGAACTGGTTCAACTGATTGCTTGTGACGATTCTGCCGCGTTTTCAGAGCTCTATGAACGTTACAAAGGACTGTTATACCTGCATGCCTGTAAAATGCTTGATAACAAAGAGGATGCTAAAGATATATTGCAGGACATCTTTACCAATATATGGAACAAACGTAAGGAGCTCAGCATACAGACAAATGTGTCTGCCTATTTATACCGTTCTGTCAAAAATAAGATCCTGGATTTCATTGCCCGGCAGGGGGTAAAGGATAAATACATCGCATCCTTATCCGGCTTTTTAAGTACAGGTTATTGCCTCACAGATAGTCGCGTTCGTGAAAAAGAGTTACAGCGGCAAATCGAAAAAGAAGTGGCGCGGCTGCCAGACAAGATGCGGAAAGTATTTGAGCTCAGCCGGGCAGGCGACCTGTCTTACAGGGAAATTGCAGAAGCGCTGCATATCTCGGGCAACACCGTAAAAAAGCAGGTAAGCAATGCGCTCACCCTGCTAAAAGGCAGACTGTTGTTCCTCGTGCTCCTGATTTTTTATTAAAATTTTTCCTGAACATACTACCAGGGATCATTTTAGCCGTCTTCACTTATTGTTAATACATCAAAGCGCATGCTGTAATGAACGAATCAAAGGCTTCGGAATTATTTCGAAAATACAAAGACAGTACCATTACCAGTGAAGAGCTCTCGTTGCTGGAGAGCTGGTATCTGGATAAGGCAAAAAATAATGACGTTCAGGTCAACATGGAAGAAATGCAGCATGTGCTGGACGAGATCCGCGCAGCATTGCCAGACCAGGCGCCTGTGCATGCTATACGTTATAGCAGCAGCTATAGGCGCATAGCAGGATGGGCTGCCGCCATAGTGATTGGCGTATCGGTTGCGTGGCTATATGGCGCCTTTTATCAAAAAAGAGCCTTGCAGGCAACCGCCGATGTGCAACCGGGAGGTAACCGGGCCGTATTGCTTCTGGCAAACGGCAACAGCATTGATCTGAGCGAAACACCCAACGGGCTGATAACGATGGAAGAGAATGCAAAGATCATAAAGCCAGACGATGGTGAACTGACGTATGAATGGCACGCTTCTGCAGGGGAAAAAAATGAGGATGTATCACGGGGAACAGGATATAACACATTGACCACGCCCAACTCAGGACAATATAAGGTTAAGTTGCCCGATGGCACACGGGTTTGGCTGAATGCAGCATCTAAAATAAAGTTCCCTACGCATTTCAGCCAACAGGAGCGGGTTGTAGAAGCCGAAGGTGAAGTGTTTTTTGATGTAGCAAAGACAGAGCATAACGGGAAAAAAGTCCCTTTCAGCGTAAAAACGGGCAACCAGGTGATAGAAGTGCTGGGTACCCAGTTCAATGTAAACAGCTATTCGGATGAAGAACGCATCACCACTACCCTGGTTGAAGGAAGCATCCAGCTTAACATAAGCGGTGACCAGAAGAACAGAATACTGCTGAAGCCCGGTCAGCAGGCATCCATCTCCCTGCCGGCATTACGGGAAAAAAACGGGAAAAAAGTGCCGGTGAATATTTATGAAGTGGATGCCAGCGCTATAGCTGCATGGAAAGACGGCTATTTCAGTTTTGAAAATCTCCGCCTTCCCGAGCTCATGCGGCAGATAGCCAGATGGTATGATATTGAAGTGGTTTATGAGGACCATAAAACGGAATATGAATTTGTAGGACGTATAGAGCGGAACAAAACGCTTTCACAGGTAATACATATTCTTGAATTAAGCGGGGTAAAGTGCAGGCTCGAAGATAAAACACTGTTTGTGCGATGATAAAGCATCATAACCCCTGACTTCCTGAACAGGCATCGAATTATAAACCAAAACTAAACTGAAAAATATGAAAACATAACATTATCCCATTCAAACAACCAAACTAAAATCCGTTCCAGTGGTGGCTGAAACGGATAAGGTTTTGACAGGTGATTTATCCTCAAATGGATGAACAGTCACCTTATTGCCTCCTATTGCGTGTAACAATATTCAAACATCAAAACCAGAATAAAGATATGAAATTTTGCTTATTGAAAAAGGGTTCATGGTTGCCTGCGTACCCTGTTTCTCAAATTGTATTGATAATGAAACTAACAGCAGTATTATGTATTATTGTTTGTTTGCAGGTTTCGGCATCAGGTTTCTCCCAGAACGTAACACTTTCCATTAAAGATACCCCGCTGGCTACCGTTTTCAAGGCTATAGAAAAGCAAACGGGATACAGCTTCTTTTACAACAACAATATAGTGAAGAAGGCTAAAAGAGTAGGCACATTCAGGGCATCAGGACCTTTGATGCTTGTGCTGGATTCATTGCTGAAAGATCAGCCGCTTTCGTATGATATTGTTGACAAAACAATTATCATTTCCGGCAGGCCCGAAAAGATATCGAAGCATGCTGATGGTAATGATGGTAATACCACTGCGGTCTATGTGCCATCATATCATTCAGAAAAAGTATTGATAACAGGTCAATATAAGTTAAGCAACAGTAAAATTCCGCAAACTGCCTTTGATAAGATCATAAAAGGGAAAGTAACAGATGAAAAAGGCTTCCCTTTATCCGGTGTAACCATCACGGTTAAGGGAACTCCGAGGGTTGCCATCACCAATAGCTTCGGTACTTTTGAAATAACTGTTCCTGACAATGGCGAAGTGCTGGTATTTTCTTTTGTAGGGTATCTGCAAAAGGAAGTATCCATTGATAAAAGCAACGTTGTGGATGTAATGCTTGAGCTGGAAAATAAATCCCTTGAAGAGGTAACGGTAGTTGGGTATGGTACGCAGAGAAAAAGTGACCTCACAGGATCTGTCAGCTCTGTTAAAGGGGATGATCTGCGCCAGCTTCCCACGCAAAGGGTTGACCAGGCTCTGCAGGGCAGGGCCGCCGGTGTGATGGTATTGAATACCGATGGAGCCCCCGGAGGGAATACCACGATACGTGTGCGTGGCATGAACTCTATTAATGGCGGTAACAATGCGTTGATCGTGATAGACGGGCTGCAGGGAGTGGATCTTAACTCCATCAACCCCAATGATATTGAATCCATAGAAATATTAAAAGATGCGTCTGCAACCGCTATTTATGGCGCCCAGGGCGCCAATGGGGTGGTTTTGATCAACACCCGCATGGGGAAGACAGGCAAGCCTACGATTGGCTACAACTTTACATATGGGATCCAGAAGTTGCGCAAAAAGCTTGCTGTTATGAAGGCGGCGGATTACGCACGTACCACAAATGAATATCATCTGTCGCTGAACGGTGGAGGACGTAACCCCATCCCCGTTTTTAGCGAAGCGGAAATTGCTGCATTTGAAAGGGATGGTGGCACAGACTGGCAAGACGTTATTTATCGGAATGCCCCCATACAGAATCATGAGCTTACAATAAGCGGTGGGCTGAATAGCCTAAAATATCTTGTTTCCGGCAGCTATCTTAACCAGAAAGGGATTATGCTGAACTCAGACTACAAAAGATATTCTTTACGCTCTAATATAAAAGCAGATATCGCGAGATGGGTGGAATTCGGATTAACATGGGCGGGTACAAAAGAACACAGCAGCGCGCCGCCATTTGGCGATAACAGTGTGGGGTTGTTAGCGCTGGGCTCGTCTGTAGCGCCGCGCTGGGCGCCTACCGAACCGGTTTATGATGCAGACGGAAGTTATCATGCGCATTCTCTCCTGCATGGACCCTATGACACCTGGAACCCGCTGGCAAGCACTATAGAGCCTTATATTGATAACAATACCAATAAAAATGCGCTGAATATTTATCTTGATTTTAAGCTGCTGGAAGGCCTGTCGCTGAAAATAACCGGCGGGGCATCTATTTCCAATACCAACAATCAGAGCTACCTGAACCTGTTAACGTATCCCGGTAAACAAAACAACGGCGTAGGCTCAACATTTACGAATACTTATTCGCGATATCAAAATTCAAATATACTTACCTATGTCAAAGCATTGGGTAAGCATGATCTTAATATTACGGCAGTTGCGGAGCAGCAGTTTTCAAGGTTCGTTTTCAATTCTGTTTATGCCACAGACTTCCTGGTCGACCAGACGGGAGTATATAATCTCGGTGGGGCCAACCTTGTTACTCCTTCTTCCGGGGCGGACGAGAGAGTACTGAACTCCTATATGGGCAGGCTGAATTATGGATTTGATGACCGGTACCTGTTTACTTTCAGCTATCGTGCCGACGGGTCATCTGTATTCGGTAAGAATAACAAGTGGGGCTATTTCCCTTCAGGATCCTTTGCCTGGAAAGCGTCTAATGAGGCGTTCATGAGAGATGTAAATTTTCTTTCCAATTTGAAATTCAGGGCAAGCTGGGGCATTACCGGCAACCAGGCCATCAGCCCTTATCAAACCCTTTCATTAATGGGATCGGGCAGCAATTACCCATACAACGGAACAGATGGAACAGACCTCGGCTTTTATATTGCCAATGCTGCCAACCCGTCTCTCAGGTGGGAAAGCACCACCCAAACCAATATAGGTGTTGATATCGGTGTTTTATCCAACAGGCTTACCGTTACTGCGGATTACTATCTTAAAACCACCAAAGACCTGCTGATGCCCCGTGGGTTGCCTCTCTATACAGGGTTCTCAAGCATTATTGACAACATAGGCTCTATCGAGAACAAGGGAATTGAGATCGGTATTAACAGCAACTTCCCATTGGGAAATGTAAACTGGAATTCCAGCCTGAATCTTTCTGCGAACAGGAATAAAGTGCTGGATCTGGGCGGGATAGACAAGCTGGGATATGTTACTACCAGCGGCGGGTATGCCATCAACAACCCGTTTATGTACCTGGTGCCGGGTGAGCCTTTCGGGCAAATGTACGGCTATCACTACCTGGGCACATGGAGCACCGCTGATGTAAAAGCTGCTGAGGCTTTCGGGCAGCTGCCCGGAGACCCCAGGTACCTTGATCTGAATGAGGATGGAACAATAGACAGCAAAGATATTTCCGTTATCGGTAACTCTTTTCCCAAATTCATTTTTGGATGGAATAACAACTTTTCCTATAAGAATTTTGATATATCCGTCTTACTGCAGGGCACAGCAGGCAATAAGCTGTTCAATGTGCTTCGCATCAGGCTGGATGCGCCAAATGAAGGGACAAGCACTAATTTGTTAAAGCGCTGGACACCGGAAAACCAGGACACAGATGTGCCTGCAATTATCGAAGAAAAAGTAAGAGAAGCCGCCGGGCTTGTTAATAAGATCAATATCGGCTACGACGAAAGGAGCAGCCGGTGGGTGGAGGATGCCTCCTATCTCCGGGTAAAGACGATCATGCTTGGCTATACCTTCTCCACTGCATTGCTGAACAGGATACATTTTAAAAGCATGCGGGTATTCATAAGCGGTACCAACCTGTTTACTTTTACGCGGTACAGCGGATACGATCCCGAGGTGAGCGCATATAACGATAATGATGCGCAGATAGGAGTTGATTACAGCGGGTATCCCCAATCCAAAACCGTTAATGCGGGTATTAATATTTCATTTTAAAAAATGACAGTTATGCTAATTCAAATAAATCGGATCATTAAAACGCAGGCACAGGTTTGCTTTGCTATAATGCTTGTTTTCACTTTTTCCTGTAAGAAACTGAATGAGCAACCATTCAATTCGGTTACGCCTGAGGATTTTTATTCCCAGCCCTCGCAGATAGAAGCCGCATTTACGGCTACGATGAATACGCTGTGGGATGCGTGGGCCGGTTATGGTTATGCGATGGGAAATTTTATTAATGATGACCAGTATTTTGGCGGCGACCTTGTTATCGGTAGCAATCATGGCGGCGACCTATGGAGGGTGCATTACAATGCCATCATGAATTTGAATGCTGCTATCAGATCAATCAATAAGGAAAAGCTGAAAGGCATTTCGGATGAGGATATGGATGTGCTGATGGGACAGGGAAAGTTTTTAAGGGCTTTTAATTACTTTATGCTGGTACGGATGTTTGGCGGATTACCACTGATTACAGAAGATACGCCCGATCCGGTAGCCAACCCGTTGAAAAGATCATCAATAACCGAAGTATATGACCTGATCATAAGCGATTTTACAGAGGCGGCCGATAAGCTGCCCCGCAAGTGGGATGACAGCAAAAAGGGCAGACCCACCAGCGGTGCTGCAAAAGGATTGCTTGCGAAGGTATATCTTACGATGGCTACGTACCCGGTAAATGAACCTTCCAATTACCAACTGGCAGCCCGGTACGCAAAGGAGGTGATAGATGAGGGAGATTACCACCTGGTTGAAGATGTGCATGAGGTTTTTGCCATGGATAAAAAATATGGACCCGAAATGATGTGGAGCTTTAATTCAAATTATGCCGACAGGAATACGGATGCCCAGATCTACATGCCGGGCATCCTGGGCGGATGGGGCGACTTCAGGGTACAGCCTGAATGGGAACGGAATTATCCTGAGCAGCCACGTAAAGAAGCATATATACTGTACAAGATTGATGGGGTACGGTATGAAAGCTGGTCACGTGATCAATATCCCTTTATACAGAAATTTCTCTACGACAGCAGGGATGATTTTGATAATTACAGGTCTGTAATGAACTTCCCGCTCATCCGTTTTGCCGACGTGCTGCTCATATATGCCGAGGCAGCCAATATGGTCAATGGCGGACCAACAGATGAAGCCGTGAACGCAGTAAATAAAGTGATCAGCCGTGCCAATGGATACAACAATAATCCTGCACATCCTTTGTTAACAACCGGTATGAACAAAGAAGCATTTGACGAAGCGGTCATAGAGGAGCGTAACCTTGAATTGTGCTTTGAGTTTGACCGTTGGTTCGACCTGGTGCGCAAGCACATACTGAAAGAAAAAAGCCTTCCCACGATACAGCAAAATTTCACCGAAGATGATTACCTGTTTCCTATACCGGACAACGATCTTTTGTTAAACCCGGAGCTGGAACAAAACCCGGGCTATTCGCGGCCCTAACAAAGCCTTCGTTTATTCCTTGTTTGTAAAAGGAGAAAGAGAAAGCAAACCTTGCTCTTTCTCTTCTTATATACCTGATATCATGCTGGTATAATGTAATGAGGCAGGAATTATTTTTTTCAACAGGCAAAATGAATGAGCTGTTCAGTAATAAAAACAGGCCAAAAAATTATAACATATGAAAATGAAGCTATTTATAATATTGCTCTTTACTGTTTTAACATCGGCTGCCCAGCAGCCCACGGAAAGTTTTAAAAAACATTTCAATGGGGTATTAAGAAAATCAGAACACAATCCAAGATATTTTACCGATAACACAGGTAAGTCCATTTATCTTACCGGCTCTCACACCTGGGCAAATTTCCAGGAGCATTTTATTAAAGGCAAGCCGGAGATCATGGACTGGAAAGGCTATCTCGATATGATGGAGCTCAATAACCATAATTTTATGCGCCTGTGGATGTATGAGCAGCCCCAGTGGCAGGCATGGACAAGAGATACGGCATTGGTTGATCCGTTGCCATATGAGCGTAGCGGTCCGGGGCTTGCCGCAGACGGCAAGCCAAAGTTTAACCTTGACCAGTTTAACGAAGCCTATTTTAAGAGGCTGCGCTCAAGAGTGATAGATGCGGGATCGCGTGGTATTTATGTATCCGTTATGCTGTTCCAGGGCTGGAGCCAGAACAAGCTGGGTGATTCTTTGTGTGATCCGTTCCGGTCGCACCCTTTCAATAAGATGAATAATGTGAACGGAATTGACGTACTGAACACCAACAGCGATGAGGCAGGTAAGCCTACCCTGCACAGCCTGGGTAACCAGGCTGCGCTTAAATACCAGGAAGCATATGTAAAGAAAGTAATAGAAACAATAAATGACCTGGAGAATGTATTGTATGAAATTATTAATGAAGGCGGCACCACAGAATGGTGCTATCATATGATCCATTTTATCCGCTCGGCAGAAAAAAATATGGCTAAGCAGCATCTGATAGGATTGGGCAACAGGATCGCACCACCTATGCTCAATAAAGAGTTGTGGGAAAGCCCTGCGGATTATATATCTCCATGCTGGGAACCTGTTGGCTATTCCAATCCCGGTGGACTTTTTGTTCAGCACTATGGCTATGATCCACCTGCTAATAACAGGGATAAGGTTTGCATACCTGACACGGATCATTTATGGGGAATAGGTGGAAATTACAAATGGGTATGGAAGAGTATGACCAGAGGGCTTAATCCCATTTTTATGGATCCCTGGCAGCCGGTTGTAGGTCGTGTGGATCCTAAAACGGCCGACTTTGCTTTTGTGGGTGGCATTACCACCAATCAAAGAAACTATCCCGACTATGACCTGCTGCGTAAAAATATGGGCTATGCCCGTCATTACGCCCAAAAAATGGACCTGGTGCATATGACCCCCAGGGAAGATCTGGCTACTACCCGGTATTGCCTTGCCAAACCCGGTTATGAATATCTTATTTATTTTCCTGAAAGTGGCCGGGCAACTGTAGATCTTACCGATGTGCAGGGTGAGCTGGAAGTAGAGTGGTTCATACCTGTTACCAATCAAACGCTTAAAAACCCCAATACAGTTAAAGGTGGCTATTTTGCAAATTTTACAGCACCCTTTGTTGGCGATGCCGTGTTGTATCTTAAAAAGAAGTAGGTGGTGTAGATGGAATTATTGTAACTGCCATTACAGATAATGCAGGCGACAGGAAGCGATCTTTTGAGCTGCTGGCTGAATCCTTTAAACTTGGCTGAGAAATCTATGGCTGCCCCGGTGCCGTTTCTTCAATAAAGGCAAAAGCTATTGCCGCGTTTGACATTCCAGCTTCAGATAGGTATATTACACTTTATTTATCTTAGAAACCGGATTGACGCTATATGAAAAGAAATTATTGGCGGATGATCCTGTTCCTGGTGATTTCAGGCGCTGTTTCCTGCGTTAATGCCGATAAAGCCGCGGAGCAGGAAGCTTTAACCACAGGGAGCAGGGATCTTTTTTTAAGCCAGGATGAGCCATCGGGCACTATTTCAGTTTTCAGGAAAGGTGCAAAGGAGCCCGTGCTGGTGCAGCACGCAGAGGAAGGCTTCCGCCCCTACCTTCATCCGCTCAACGCTCCCGATCACAAAGGAGTGTTAACAGAGTACAGCCCATCGCATCATAAGCACCAAACGGGTATTTACTGGGGATTTACCCGTGTAAATGGCCGCGATTTTTTTCATAACCCCGGAAGTGATTACTGGAAAAAAGTATCAGCCTATATAACAGAAAAGGAAGGAAGCGAAGTAAAATGGCAAACGGTATACGATCTGCTGGATGAGAAAGGAAATGCCATACTTACGGAAACCCAAAAATGGTCTATGCGCAATGACAGCGGGCGGTTTGTGATTACGCTCGAATGGAGAGGAGAGGCTAAAACAGATATTACCATTGGAAAATATGATTATGGCGGCTTATTTATCAGGATGCCATGGAAAGAGGGCATTAAAGGTGAGGTAATAAATAGCGCCAGGCAACGCAATGAGCATGCGGAAGGGCAGCGTGCTACCTGGGTAGATGTGGGCATGCAGGTAGAAGGAAGGGATGACCTTGCACACATTTCGGTATTTGATCATCCCGGAAACAAAGGTTATCCGCAGTATTGGCGTGTAGATTCGCAACTGGGCATTGGCCCGGCGCGCGCTAAGGAGGAAGACTGGCAAATAAAAAGCGGGGAAACAGAAGTGATCCGGCACCAGTTGGTGGTATACACTGGCAATTTGAATGATGTAAGGCTGAATGAGCAGTGGGCTGCATTTTCCGGTAGTGAAAACCCGTTGTATGCCGGTGCAGAGATGTGGAAAATTGCACAGCAGGAAGGGCTTGAAGCGAAGTTCCTGACACCGGAAGAGGCGGTTAAAGCCATGACGGTAAAAGAAGGATACAAGGTAAACGTGTGGGCGGCCGAACCGTTGATGACACAACCCATGGCCTTTTGCTGGGACGATCGCGGACGCCTGTGGATAGCGGAAAACCGGGATTATGAATCCAGGGGACACGGGTTCTCCAATTCGGGCGACAGCCGCATACTTATTTTAGAAGATACCAATCACGACGGCGTGGCCGATACCCGGAAAGTATTTATGGAAGGACTTGCTTTTCCGGCAGCCATTGCCGTTGGGTTTGATGGTGTTTTTATTGGTGCGCCTCCCAACCTGCTTTTCGTTCCCGACCGCAATCACGATGATGTGGCGGATGTAAAAGATATTGAAGTGCGTTTAACGGGGTGGGGCATACGCGACCGGCATGAAACGCTTAACAGCCTGCAATGGGGCCCCGATGGGTGGTTATACGGATGCCAGGGGTTTGCCACTCCTTCCAAAGTAAGAAAGCCGGAAGGCAAAGGACGCCTCTATAAACATAAAGATCCTTTTCCTGAAAATATTCTGGAAGGAGAGGGCGCTGATATCAATGGAGGCGTATGGCGGTATCATCCAACCAAAGACAAGTTTGAAGTAGTTGCCCACGGATTCAGTAATCCGTGGGGTATTGATTACGATGCCAAAGGACAGTTATTTATCAGCGCCTGCGTTATTCCTCACATGTGGCATGTTATCCCCGGCGGAATTTATCACCGCCAGGGCGGCCAGCATTTTAATCCCTTCGTTTATGACGATATCAAAACAATAGCCGATCACAGCCACCGGTCTGCACATGGCGGAGCGCGCATCTACCAGTCTGATGCGTTTCCCGCGTCGCAAAAGGGAAGGATATTTATGGCCAATATACATGAGCATGCGATTCTTTCCGATATCCTGAAGCCGCAGGGTTCGGGCTTCGTGGCCAGTCATGGAGATGATTTTATGATGGCCAATAATGCACAGTGGGTAGGGTTCAGCATGGAGATAGGCCCCGATGGCGGTCTATATGCGCTCGACTGGCATGATGCGGATATATGCGGACAAAAAGTATTGAACGCCGAAACGGGCCGTATATTCAGGATCGTGCCGGAGCAATCGGGAGCAGAAAACTGGCAGGGAAGATATGGCGATCTTACCAAAATGAGCGATAAAGCACTGGCGGAGCTGCAAACCAGCAAAAGCGACTGGCATGCCCGCCGCGCACGGGTTATACTCCAGGGCAGGGCCGCTAAAGGGAAAATGGATCCGGAAGCGCAAAGCGTATTATTGAAAATATTTCAATCCAATCCTGATACTGATTTCCGGTTAAAAGCCATGTGGGCGCTGCACGTAATAAAAGGGCTTGACGATGATATGCTGCTGAAAGCGCTTGGTGATAAGGATCCCTATATCAGGGCATGGGCGATACAATTATTATGTGAAGACCGTTCGCCGTTTTCCAAAGCCACTGATCAGTTTATTGCTATGGCGGCGGAGGATCCTTCACCGGTAGTAAGACTTTACCTGGCCTCAGCAATGCAGCGGGTAGAAAAAAACATAGGCTGGAGCATAGCCGCTGCACTGGCAAAACGTGCAGAAGATACCGGTGATCACAACCTGCCCAAAATGATCTGGTACGGGCTGGAGCCTATGTTTAAGGATGACCCTGCCCGTGCATTGAAAGTTGCTTCGGAATCAAATATACCACTTATTGCCAGCTATACGGCCCGCCGCGCGATGGATGGCGGGGTAATGAACGAGCTGGTTAATATTATCGGAACCCGGCCCAAAACCCTTGTCAGCCTGCTGGAAGGCATGCGGAATGGAATGGAGGATCGTACGGATATCAGGCCCTCTGCTGCCTGGCAGCAGGTTTTTGCCACGCTCAAAAAAAGAAATGACAGGGCGGCACAACTGGCCATGGAGGTTGCTGAACTTTTTGGCGACACGGAAGCCGCGCAACGTTCACTGGCCACCCTAAAAAATAAGAACGCGGAACCGGGGCAGCGAAAAAAAGCGCTTCAGGCCCTTACCGCGCAGCAACGAAAAGAACTGTTGACTGAGCTTCCTGCATTGCTCGAAGAACCGCAGTTACGGATAGATGTTATCCGGTCTGTAGCGGCCTTCAACGAGCAATCCCTGGGATCATTGCTGATTAAAAAGTACAAAGATTTTAATGAAGCCGAAAAATCGGCCGCTGTGCAAACCCTTTCTTCCCGTCCTGCGTATGGCTGGATACTTAGCCAGGCGATCAAAGAAAATAGCGTTCCCAAAAGAGATGTGTCTGCAAATGTAGCCAGACAATTACGGCGGGTTGTAGGAAGTGGTTTTGTGGAAATATGGGGGCCGGTTGATGATAAGCCGCGTGATGATAAAGCCTATGCCAGGTATAAGCATCTTTTAAGCAGTGATGCGGCCAAAAGCCCGGATATAAGTAATGGCCGGCAGTTGTTCATGCGAACCTGCGGCAGTTGTCATAAAATGTATGGCCAGGGCGGCGAAATTGGTCCTGACCTTACCGGCTCTAACCGGTCCAATATAGATTACCTGCTCTTTAATATCTTAAACCCGAGCGAAGAGATCCAGGATGATTATAAGATGGTAGTGATTACTACCCGCGATGGCAGAACCTATTCGGGGAACCTGGTTGGCGAGAACCAACGCCAGGTAACCATGCGTGTAGTGGGGCAGGATGACGTGGTTATCAGCAAATCATCCATCCAGTCGAAGGAAGTAACACCTGTTTCCATGATGCCGCAGGGGCTCTTAAATACCTTAACGGATAAAGAAACCATTGACCTGCTATCGTACCTGCAAAAAGCGGGTAAATGATTTTGCACAGCGTCTTTTGGTGGTTTAAAAAATGAGCTGGATGCGCCCGGCGCAACTTAATTACCAGAAAGTTTTACCTTCAATAACTTAAGTGAGTATATCATTTGATTATAATCGCTGCCAAAGCAGGATCCGGTTGTATTTTTGAAATTAATTAATAACATACGAATGAAAACCATAGCCAGGCTCATAACTGTACTTCTTATTGTTTTTGCTGTAACAACCGTACAAGCCCAGCAGCCTCCCTTCTATAATGATATACAGCATTTCAAAAAGCTCGACAGCGCGCGTTTCCCTCCAAAGCATGCTGTACTGTTCATTGGCAGCTCATCGTTTACCTTCTGGAAAGATGTGCAGGAATATTTTCCGGGGCACACCATTATTAACCGGGGCTTTGGCGGCTCATCGCTGCCCCACCTGATCCGTTATGCAGATGATATTGTTTTTGCGTATAATCCCAAACAAGTGGTGATCTATTGTGGTGAAAACGACCTGGCAGCATCCGATACCGTTAGCGCCGCAACGGTTGTAAAAAGATTTATTACGCTCTTTACCATGATCAGGGATAAATATCCCCAAATACCCGTGTTGTATGTTTCTATGAAACCCAGTCCCAGCCGGGCACACCTGATGCACAAAATGGATGCCGGCAATTGGGCCATAGCAGCATTTTTAAAGAAGCAGAAGAGAGCCGTATTTGTTGATGCCTATCATTTAATGCTCGATGACAACGGTGAGCCCCGAAAAGAGTTGTTCATTGAAGATATGCTGCACATGAACAAGGACGGCTATGCGATATGGCAAAAAGCGATGGGGCTTTACCTGAAGTAAGTGGTAAGTGGTGAGTGGTGAAAGGGGAGAGGTGAGAAGGGAAAGAAGAAAAGTAAAATGGGAGGGCTGTGTTAGCGATCAGTTACCATTGGCAGCATTGTAGTAGAAGCAATTTTTTTATAGTCATTAAATAGTTGCTTATGAAACTCCTTTCTATTGTTATTGCTTTCATTGCTTACCTGCCGCTTGCAGCCCAGGTGCAAACCGAGGCTCAGCAAGCAAAGATGAAGGCTTTTGTTTCATCATTGATGAGCAAAATGACGGTTGATGAAAAAATTGGGCAATTGAATTTACTTACCGGAGGAGAGGCCACCACGGGTTCGGTAGTAAGTACAGATGTGGAAAGTAAAATAAAAAAAGGACAGGTAGGCGGCATCTTCAGCATGGCTTCGGTTGGCCGTATCCGTAAAACACAGGAGCTGGCGGTTACCCAAACCCGTTTAAAAATCCCCATTATCTTCGGCATGGATGTCATTCACGGGTATAAGACCATGTTTCCTATCCCGCTGGGATTATCCTGTACCTGGGATATGGAGCTGATAGCAGCATCTGCCCGTATCTCTGCTATAGAAGCTACCGCCGACGGGCTCAACTGGACTTTTTCACCTATGGTAGATATTGCACGCGACCCGCGATGGGGACGCGTTTCGGAAGGGTCGGGCGAAGACCCTTACCTGGGCGCTGCTATTGCCGAGGCTATGGTAAAGGGCTACCAGGATACTGATCTTTCTGCCCATAATACATTAATGGCCTGTGTAAAACATTTTGCATTGTACGGCGCAGGAGAAGGCGGGCGCGATTACAATACGGTAGACATGAGCCCTGTACGAATGTACAACGAATACCTTGCTCCATACAAAGCCGCGGTGGATGCCGGTGTGGGAAGCATCATGACTTCCTTCAATGAAATTGACGGCATACCTGCTTCCG